>NZ_JACVAE010000002.1:348959-697918 GCF_014851675.1 Rhizobium sp. ARZ01 | reverse complement strand
GCTGCACCCGTTCCCATTCCGAACACGGCCGTGAAACGCCCCAGCGCCAATGGTACTTCGTCTCAAGACGCGGGAGAGTAGGTCGCTGCCAGGTCTGCTAAAGGCAAATGAACAATCTTCTCGACACAAACACCGGCCCAAAGCCGAAGCCGGGCCGCCTTCCAGCGGCCCTTTTGCTTTGCTATAATCGCCGCAGGACAAACAGATAACGCGGGGTGGAGCAGCCCGGTAGCTCGTCAGGCTCATAACCTGAAGGCCGCAGGTTCAAATCCTGCCCCCGCAACCAAACAAAGAAAAGCCCCGCAGGCGCAAAAGCCGCGGGGCTTTTTTTGTTGCTATCTTCGCCAGCATGATCGCTCCGAGACCGTCACGCAATTGAACTCGATCTCGCCACGCAGAACGACGATGGCGATATTGTGGTCGGTGGGGATCGGCAAAGTGGCCGCCGTGCCTGCCTTTTGGGGCGCAGATATCAGCATTTGAACGGGTGAAGGTAGCCGTGTAGGCGCTGTCGCCGCTCTTCGCGAGGTCTGCAACGGCGGCGTCAAGTGACTTCGCCAAAAATACCGTCGGCCTGGGTCGAGGATCGGGCTGCCATCCCGGTGGCAGCCTTAACCAGGCGATCGCTGTGGGATGGTGATGACCGATTGCAGGTTCACGTAGACTGCGACTTGCACCACCTCCCTTGATCTTTTTAACGGAGAAAATCAGGGGTTTTCTGCCATTGATCTTTCTTCCACGGGAACATGGCGGCTGGAAGCTCGATGTTGCGATCCACGTAGCTATGGAAATGCACGGTGCAGTGCTCCCCCTCGCACATGATAATCCCGAACTGCGCACCCCCTTCGTAACACGCCTGCTGGCCAGTCATGCCGGGGAGGAACGGAGCGACACGATGTTGATTGCCACTGATCGTGACGACGGCATAACCGCCCCAGCTTCCCGCCGCGGTGATGTGGCAATGGCCCGCCATGATGAGCGGGATAGGAACGCCGCTTGCCTTCAGGACCGACAGAAGTTTTTCCGGCTCCGAGAGGCTGTATCGGTCAACCGGCATGTGCAGTTTCTGAGGATTGTGGTGCAGGATCAGGACCACCTGCTGGTTTCTGTCCTTGGCAATCGTCAGCTGGTCCTTCAGCCAGTTCAGGCGCGTTGGGCACAGAATACCTTCAACGTGTCCGGGCTCGGAACTATCAAGCATCACGACGCGCGTGTTGTCGATTTCGTATACGCCCTGCACGTATCCGTTGGGATCGAGCATCGGGGCCTTGCAATGCTCGAGATAGACCTTGCGGTCGTCGTGATTGCCCAGCATGACAAACTGCGGCATCGATAGGCGCGTGCGCATTTCCTCGAAGAGCTGGTATGCGGCCGGCTCCGCTTCATCGGCGATATCGCCCGCGAAGACGCACATATCGACGTCGCCATACAGCTTGTTGATATCATCGAGGGCTTTCGCGAACCGCTCTTCGGTATCCAGCCCGAATTTGACGCTGCCAGACGGACCGAGATGAAGGTCGCTCAAGACGATTATTTTTGTCATTTTTTCATTCCTTTCGAACTCAAGCTTGGTCAATCTTGTCGCGTAACCAGTCTCCGATGAGAGACACCGACAAGGTGGCAAGCAGAATGATGAGGCCCGGGATCAGAGCAAGCCAGGGCGCGTTGTAGATATGATTTCGGCCAAGGCCCATCAGAACGCCGAGACTGGTGTCCGGCGGCTGAATGCCAATCCCGAGGAAGTTGAGCGACGTTTCGGCCAGAATGGTCGCAGGGAAATTCAGTGACATGTTGACGAGCAGAACACCCATCGCGTTTGGCAGTATGTGCAGCAGATAGATCCGCCAGCCCGGCGTTCCCGTGACGGTCAGCGCCTGAACGAAGGTCGATTCCTTGGCTGACAGGGCCACCGAGCGCGCCAGGCGCGTGTAGCGCTCCCAGCCGTAGATGCACATGATAACGATGAAGAGCGTCATGTCGGCGCTGGGGAGCACCGCCAGAAGGGCCAGCGCCAACACCAGAAACGGCATCGTCGCCTGGAAGTCGACCAGCACGCCGATGATATCGTCAATGATGCCGCCGGCCCAGGCCGCGATCAGGCCCAGCATGGTGCCGGCTATGGCGCCGCCGATGGTCCCGATGAAAGCGATGAAAAAACTGACCTGGATGGCCCGCAGCACCAGCGACAGCATATCCCGTCCCAAGTTGTCGGTGCCGAGGGGATGCGCCCAATCTCCCCCGAGCAGGACCGGCGGGGCGAAGCGATTCAGCAGGTTCGTGCTCGCCACGTCATATGGCATGAGCCATTGGGCGAATGCCGCGCAGACGATGAGCGCTAGAGTGAACAGGATGGAGAGCCTGACCAGCACGGGTATGGAACCCAGAACGGAATTCCGGTCGGTCGGCGTGATTTCCACGACAGCAGCCATCATTTACTCCTCCGCTTCGCATCGCGCAGGCGCGGATCAACCCAGAGATAACAGACATCGACAAGGAGATTGGTGACGATCATCGTCATGCCGATCAGCAGGACCGTGCACTGCACGACCGTGAAGTCGCGGGCACCGACGCTTTCCACCAGCAATCTTCCGGTTCCCGGCCAGGAAAAGACATTCTCCGTCACCACGCCTCCGCCGATGAGGCTGCCGACGAAAAGGCCCGTGATCGTGAGCAAGGGGAGCGCGGCATTGGGCAGCACATGCGCGAGCAGGACTTTTGCCTTCGAAAACCCGCCAGCCAATGCGGTCTCAACCATCGGATGCTCCAGCACCTCGATCATCGCCGAGCGGGTGAAGCGGGCGAATATCGCGGCTTCGGCGATCGCCATGGTGAACATGGGCATCAGATAGGATCGCCAGTCCACGATTCCCGAAGGGGGGAGCCAACCAAGCTTGACCGAAAACAGATAGATCAGCAGGACGCCGATAAGAAAATTCGGGATCGCAAAGCCGATGATGGAAAGCAGGGTTATTCCGCGATCCCAGCCGGTGCCCCGCTCGTAAGCGGCCAGAATGCCCATTGGAACGCCGAGAGCCAAGGCGGCTATGGTTGTCGGGATCATGAGCGCCAGCGTTGCCGGCACGCGCGACAAGACCAGATCCAGGGCTGGCTCATTGGTCCGGTAGGAAAGGCCGAGATCCAGCCGCAGAACGTTGAGGAAATAGGTCAGGAACTGTTGCCAGAGCGGATCATCGAGCCCCCATTTGGCGCGAAAGGCATTCACGGCCTCCGTGCCGGCATCGGGGCCGAGAATTTGCAGCGCGGGGTCCGCGCTGATCTTCAGGGCGAAGAATGTGAAGCTGATCAGAAGGAGGAGCGTCACGACCGCGCGCCCCATCCGGCTCAATATCCAGGAAATCATACTGCCATGGCCTCATGACGCATGCCGACGGCTGGCAGTTGAGGCAACGAGCTCAGAAGCTCGCGCGTGTACGCCTCGGCTGGCGAGCGCCACACGTCATCGACCAATCCGGTTTCGACGATTTTTCCCGCGCGCATGACCACGACGCGATCACAAAGGTGCTGGATAACTGACAGGTCATGGCTGATGAACAGTATCGCGACGTTTCTTTGCGCGCGGATTTCCAGCAATGTGTTTAGAATTCGCGCCTGCACTGAAACGTCCAGCGCCGACACGCTTTCATCGCAAATCAGCACGCGCGGTTCGAGCGCCAGGGCCCGGGCGATCGTCACGCGCTGGCGCTGCCCGCCGGACAGGCTTCCGGGCTTGCGCAGATGCAGCGAGGGATCCAGTCCGGCGCGACAGAGCTCATTCGCGGCGATACGATCACGGTCGCTTTCGCGGCCGATCGCATGCACATCGAGCGGCTCGCGCACCTGTGAAAGCACCCGGCGGGCGGGGTCGAGGGCGCCACGCGGATCCTGAAAGATGTATTGGATCTTGCGCCGATCCGCGCGCGTGGCCTTTGTCCAGTCGACAGGATCGCCGTCGATCCGTATTTCGCCGGAATCCGGCCTGACAAGGCCAACTGCGGACTTGGACAAAGTGCTTTTGCCGGAGCCGGACTCGCCGACGATGCCGAGGATTTCGTTCTCGTAGACGTCGAGGCTGATGTCGTCTACCGCGCGAAACTGGCCTCCATCGGGGCGTTTGTAGTTGACGCGGATATGGCGGAAGCTGAGAACAGGATCGCCCTTCCGGTTGATGAATGGAGCGCTAGGCAACTGGAGCGGCGAGCTTCCGGATTGCAGGTCTTCCAGTGTCGGCAGTCGCTTGCCCTTATTTTCCGGCCGCGGAATCGCGGCGATAAGGCTGCGTGTGTAGGTCGCGCGGGGATGGCGGAGGATCTCGGTGGCTTTGCCGACCTCTTCGATCTGGCCATGCCGCATAACCAGAACGCGATCGCAGAGCTCGGAAACGACGCTCAGGTCGTGGGTGATGAAAAGCATGCTCATTCCGGCATGCTGAACGGTTTCACGCAGAAGATTGAGGATGCCGGCCTGAACCGTAACATCAAGCGCCGTGGTCGGCTCATCCGCGATCAGCACCCGGGGCCGCGATATCATGGCGCAAGCGATCAATACGCGCTGGCATTGTCCGCCGGAAAGCTGGTGCGGATAACGGTCGAGAACTGTCGCGGGATCGGGGAAGCCGACTTTTTCGAGAAGCTGTTGTGCCTCCGCGCCGCTGGCGCCACGCAGGGCGAGCTGGCGTCGAATCCGCATGAGCGGATCAAGGGCGCTCATGGGGTCCTGAAAGATCATGGAGATTTGGCTCCCGCGCAACCGGGCGCAGCTTGAACGATCCGACAGATCGTAGTCCCGGCCGTCAAATCTCATGCGCCCCGAAACGCGCGCATGATCCGGCAGAAGCCCCGTCAGAGCGCGGCATGACATGGTTTTTCCGGATCCGGATTCTCCGACGATGCCGAGGATCTCACCGCTTCCAAGCGCAAAATCCATCCCCTGGACCACATCCGTCGCACCAAAAGAGACCTGCAGTCCTGAGACCTCCAGCAGGGGATTTCCCTGCTGGAGCGCCTTTCGAGCCGTATCCGTCATGGCGTTCACTTGAACTGAACGCCTGTGGTCGTGAGGTCGAGATAGTTGGTCGGCATGACGTCGAGCGTCAGGCGCTGCTTGTTGACGCCGAAAAACTGGGTGAGCAAGTGCAGGATCGAGCCGTGCGGATTGGTGTTGAAACGGTCGAGCATTTCACCGAAGATTTTCCGGCGCTCGTCGGTGTCCATGCTGGTTGAGAGGGTCTCTCCCAGCTTCGCCTGCTCCGGATCGACTTTGAAAATCCCGCTTGCCGCCCAGCTGGACGAGGAACCGTAACGGCGCCAGAACTGTCCCATGGGATCTGGATAGTAAGCCGTGAACGACGCGTTGAAGATGGCCCGGTCCAGGCTGTCCTCGTCGATCTGCCCCCAGGTTTCCTTTACATCCAGCTGCACATTGAGGCCAACAGCCGACCACATGGCCTGCAGGACCTGCGCCGTTTCAATTTCATTCGTGTAGTAGGCGTTCATCGTGCGGTAGGAGATGCGCTCGCCTTTGTAACCGGCTTCCTTCAGCAGTTCCTTGGCCTTTTCGGGATTGTATGCGGGAGCCGGCTTGTCGGCGAGATACATGCCGCCGAACGACTTCATCTGCCAGCCATTGGGAACGTCGGTTTTGCCGCTGTAGAGCGATTTCACAATCGTATCGCGGTCGATGGCCAGATCGAGCGCTTCGCGGATGCGCGGATCGCTGAGGACCGAGTCCGTGCTGTCGTAAACGATCCCGCGAATGTTCTCGACGGCGCCGCCAACAATGGTTGCGTTGGACGAGCTGTCGATCTGCTGGAAGTTGTCAGGATTGAGTTCTGTCACGATATCGAACTGGCCCGAGAGCAGTCCGGCGATACGGGTGGAGGTTTCCGGCACCACGGTGAAAGTGACTTTGTCCGCGGCCGCTTTCTTTCCATCCCAGTAATCGTCAAAGGCTTCCAGAACGACTTTTTCACCGAGATCGAAGCCGCTGAGCTTGTAGGGGCCGGTGCCGATGGGACGCTTCGCATACGCCTCCATCGATCCCGCCTCATCAAATCCCTTCTTGGAAAGAATTTGGGAGGGGTAGTTGGCGAAACGCTGAACAATCAGAGCATCCGGGTGACGCATATGGATGCGCACGGTGAGCGGATCGATGACTTCAACCGTCTCTATGCCGCCAAGGAACGGCTTGGAAAGAACGGCGCTGGCGGTGGCTGAATCCTGTCCTGTGCGCTCAGGCGAGAACGTGAAGACAATGTCCTTGGCGTCGAGGCTGTCGCCGTTGTGGAACTTCACGCCCGGGCGCAGCTTGAATTCGATCGTTTGCGGATTGATAATCTTCCATTCGGTCGCAAGGCCCGGCTTCAGCTTGCCGCCATCGCGATAATCGGTCGTCACCAACGTGTTGAACAGCGACCACATGATGCGTTCATTGACATTCGAATTGTCAAAGGTCGGATCAAGAACATCCGGCACCTTTTGAACTGCGATCGTCAGATCGGCAGCGAGCGCGGAGGATGAAAGCAGGATGCCGGCAAGGGTGGAGAGGAGCGTGATACGATGCACTGGTTGGGCCCTTTGTGTTTAACTCCGGCCTCACCTAGTCGGGCTACATAACAGCTTGATGAAGCCTTTTTGAAATTTGCTTGGGCGCACGTCTCGACAAGGCAGTGACGGACTCGGCGCTGAAGCGTCGCCGCACCGAAGGCATACGCATCCCCGTTGTTTGAAAGGCAGCATTCTCATTTTCTGCTGCTGCGCCCCCAAAACCCTTCAAATTTCGCTTCGACACTTCGGCGCAAGTCGCTTCACCAAAAGCTCCTCCGCATACGTATGGAGGAGCTTTTGCGCGAATGCCGAGTCTTCTTCAGACCTCGATTGAGGCCTCGAATTCTGCGTGCGCGTGGAACTGAAGTTCTGAATAGCCTCGACACCCTCGGACAATGATATCTGGGAGCAGCCTCCCCGTTCCTCATGTTTGGATTAGGGGGAGACTCCGGTAAGTCTCAGGCGAGATACCAAGGGTTGGCACGCGCCCATTTGACCGTCAGCGCAATGCCGTCCTCGACGCTCGTTGTTGCCTGCCACCCAAGGCGGTCGCGAGCCTTGCTCACGTCCGGCACGCGGCGCTCGATGTCCTCGTAGACAGCGCCATATTTCTTTTCGCTCTGGATTGGGATGGGCTTTGTCCCGGTGGCGCTGTGTTCGACGCATAGCCTGATGACATCGCCGATCTGCACTTCCGTCGGGTTGCCCAGGTTGAAGACTTCGCCCACTGCTTCGGGATTTGTGGCCGCCCGAACGACACCGTCGATGACGTCGCCGACGTAGGTGAAGCAGCGGGTCTGTTTCCCGCCGTCGTAGAGTTCCGGTGCTTCGTGGCGCAAAGCCCGATAGATGGACTGGGAAACGACATAGATTGGGTTCTGTCGCGGACCATAGACATTGAAGAAGCGAACAATCGACATCGGCATGCCACTCTTGCGGTACACGCCGAATAGCATGTGTTCGATTAATGCCTTGCTCGTCGAATAGCTCCAACGGTCGACATTGGTTGCTCCCAGCACGCGGTCGTCGGATTCTTTCCATGGCACGGCTGGATTGCGACCATATACTTCGCTGGTGCTTGTAAAGAGGATTCGCACATTGTGCTTTTCACACAGTGCGATGAAGTTGCGGGTGCCGATGATGGCGATATCGATAAGGCTCAGCGGATCTTCCATGTAGTGGCGCACGCCGACGACGGAGGCGAGGTGATAGAGGGTGCTCGCCTCAGGACGGAAGAAACGCTCGATCGTCGCCTTGTCGCGGATATCGCCCAGCATGTAGTGAAAATTGGGGTGACTACGCGCCTCTCGCAGGTTGTTGGCGCGCTCCAGCGGCACGATGTCGAGGCCGTGGACGATCACGCCGTCCGCGAGTAGCCGATCGATGAGATGGCTGCCGATCATTCCGGCGGCGCCGGTTACCATGACGCTGTTCAACGCCCAACTCCTTTATAGGCCAATCCCAAGGTTTGAAGTTCCGCAATTTCGGCTCTGGTGAAATATCGTCTCCCGTCGAAGACGAGGGCGCCAGGCGCGGCCAGGCTGGCGATACGCTCGGGGGACAGAGCTTTGAAATCGTCATGTCCGACCAGAAAAATGACGCCGTCGGCGTCGCGTAGCGTGTCGTCCATTGACGAGTTGAGTTCCACGCCCGAGTCGTCCGCGTCCTCCTTGCGCACCATCGGATCATGGATCGTGATTGTCCGGAAGCCTTCGGAATGCAGCGCATCCAGCAGCGGCATCACCGGCGTCAGGCGTATATCGCCGGAGTTGGTCTTGAAGGCGAGACCGAGCACAGCGAGCCGGAGGTTCGACAGTGCGCGATCCTGGCGACGGGCCCATTGGGCGATCTGCGCCGCGCAGTAGGCGGGCATGCCGGCGTTCACCGTGCGCGAGATCTGTGGCGTCAGCAGTTCGGTTCCATGGGCGGCACCGAGCGTATGCACGAACCACGGATCCTTGGTCAGGCAATACCCGCCCACGCCATTCGAAGGGGTCAGAATGTTAACGTAGTGCTGACCCTTCTTGAGGCTGTTGGCTCCAGCGATCACTTCGAGAACATCCAGATCGTATGGGAGAGCATCGCATAGCTTTGCCAGTTCGTGCGCCAGAGCAATGTTGAGGTCGATCCAAAGGTTGTTCGCCAGCTTGACCATCTCGGCCGCCTCGGGCGAACTGACGACAATGACGTCGACGCCAAGCGTTTCTCTCCAGAACGCCTCCGCCGCGGCGCTACTCCTTGCATCCATGCCACCGACGACGATAGGCAGGCTCGCCAGTTCGCGGATGGCTGCGCCTTCGGCAAGCCGCTCGGGGCTGAAAGCCACGCGCACGTCCGCTGCCTGCCGCAGCGGTTCGGCCACCAGCGTGCGCGTTGTGCCGGGCGGGACCGTGCTCTTGACCATCACCAGTTGATTGTCGCGTACGTGGGGCGCAATGGATTCAATCGCGGAACGGATATGGCTCACGTTCGGCGTGAAGTCGTCGGCCAGTGGCGTACCGACTGTCAGGAGAATCACGTCTGCGTTCGCCACGCGGGAAAAGTCACAACTGAAGCGCAGACGCCCGCATGCCATCTGCTCATCCGATAGTTCGCCCAATCCAGGCTCCTTTATCGGGTGATCGCCTCGCAGGAAGGCCGCGATCAGACGTTCATTGACGTCGATCGCGTCGACGTCGCACCCTCTGGAGGCGAGAACGGATGCGATGGTCGATCCGATAAACCCCGATCCGACGACTGCAACTCTCCACATGAGACCTCTGCACGCTTTGAGAAAATTTTGGTCATACTCGCATCGGCCGATCCGCACGGATATTCGGCATGTTGGCGGCTGGTGTAACCAATCCGGCGTAGCCTTGGTCGAGTCCCCGACGAGGGGCCGGAACAGTGTCCGCTTGCTGTCGCTTAGCATCCTCCTAAAGTCGGGTAAGACCATGTGTCGTGGAAAGGGTGATGCCGAAAGCACTGGAGCGCGGATCTGCCTCCGGATTTAAGGCTGATGTCGGCGGGGGGCTGATGAGCCGCTTATCAGCGAAATCGGGTCCTTATTGCTGGGCTGTCGCCTGCTAAAACTTCGCCGTGTGCGATGCCTTGTGGCTGGCGTCTACTCCAAATGGAGCTGAGCGAAGAAGTCCGGCTATGATCCTGCCGTGCAAATTGCTAACTTTATCATAGGCGAAGGGGGCAGCATCCTGCTCTATCCGCCTGGAAAACTCGCTCCGAAGTGCCGCGTCGCCAGCCATTCGCTGAAGTGCCCTTGTCAAATCTTCAACGTTCCCTGCCTCCACTATGAGGCCATTTACGTCGTGTTTCACCAGACGCGCGGCACCCATGGCAGTCGTTATGATTGGCAGGCCACACCCCCCAGCCTCCAAAGTCACCTGGACACCACCCTCCTCGAGCGTCGGCAGAACGAAAACATCGGAGCTACGGTAGAAGGCTTCGATCTTGTCGGTGAATGGGATGTGTCGGACTGAGCCGTTGCGCATCGCCTCAGTCATCATATCCTGTATGGCGGCTTCCGCATTCCCCACGATCACGAGCTCGCCAGCGACGCGTGCTTTCTTCCAGGCTTGCAGTAATGCGGGGATGCCCTTGCGGACACATGCTGTTCCGACGAAAAGAAACCGGAGCGGGCCTCCTGCCTTGCGAGGCAGGGAGGTCGACGCAAAGCGTGATGGCGACCAGCCAAAGCTCGTGGGAACTACCCGTTTTTCCGGAACACCCGCTTCTTGTACCGACTGATCGACTTCAGCACTGGGCGAAAAAACATAGTCATACAGCTTCAGTTCCTCAATTTCGCAATCCACGGCGTGCTGTGTAATTGGGACGGCCATAGGTAGCGACAAATCGCTGTAGGCGCGTTCCAGGATTCTCTTGGCTGTGCCCTGAGAGGTATTGATCATCTGTCTGACGGTCAGAATGCCGGCTTTCCTTGCCTCTTCAACCAGTACCGTTGGCGTTCCCGGCCAGAAGTAGGCCACAGTCTTGTCTGGATCCGCCAACGAAACCTGGCGCCTGAATAGCTGGTTGAGCTTTGCCACGCCGGCCGAGCTTACGAACTGCCAAGGAAGCCAGGACAGCGGAAATGACAAGCTTTCCAGAACTTTGATGGTAGGGGGTGGCCCTCTGGTTGCCCGCGGCAGGACTAGCACCGGCGCTACTCCTGCCGAAGGGAAATTCGCTAACATGTTGGCGCATGTCTCAGTCCAGCCGCGGCCATTGTAGGGTAGCGGGCAGTATGTCAGACAATTAAATTCGAGAGCTTCCATGTTAGCCAATCGAGTCCCCCGGGGGCGGACATCTGAACAATGTCGAAACGGCGCATTGGCACGCGCGAGCGATCCTTCCGGGATGGTGGAAGGCTGGTTGCAGGCTGGCGAGCGCTATTGGAAAAGACTGAATATGAAAGCGTTACTGTTGCATAGTCGGCAATTTGGTTAGTGGTGTTGCGACCCGCCGTCGGGTGAATTCCTCCAGATTTGCGGGCGCATTTCTTTAAGAATGAGGCAAGGACCCGTTGGACAAGGGCCATCACTCGGGCTTTGTATTGCCCGCCCGAGGTGACGCGCCGATACTCGTCGCTGGTCCCCCACGCCCCATTGGCGTAGTCCGTCCAACGTTTGAGCGAATTGTCGTTTCCCAACAAACTAGATAGGGTCGTGCGGCAAGCGTTTGGTGCACGCATTGCAAAACCTGGATAGCGACGCGTTGTGAATTTCAGCGGGAACTCATGGACGCATCGCAGAAAATCACGCCGGAGACGAGCACCTGGGGTTCTCGTGTGTGCATTTGGACCGGCTTGGGCGAGAATCCAACTCGCCGACTGTCTTCTGGCACGCTGGTGAGGTCGCCCAATGGCATTCACGCCGCATATCGACATCCTAGAACGAGTAGTAAATCGTTATGCGTTGCGGCGAGGGATCGGTCCTGGAGTACTTTGCGTCGAGGGTAGGCGCCTCGTGAGGTGTGTACCAACTAGTGGGGGCAGCTACGAATGGCAGCATCAACGCTTGGTTCGACATTGAGTTCCGTACGTCTGCAGATTGATCGCCGCGCCCGCCAGATTTCAAGATTATTGGCAACGCAAGGATATCGGACAGTTGTCGACCGTGCGAGATTGAAGGTATCCGAGTGGATCAAACCGCGAAGCTTCGCCTGGGACGTCTTTCCCGACGACGTGACGTCGGCCGATCTGATCCGCCCAGCGCTGCCGTCCAGCCCAAATATAGCGGCAAGCGAGCCGATGGTAATCAATTGGGTGATGGGTCCTGCAGGGCCAGGGTCGGGCGGCCACACGACGATTTCACGCGTCCTGAACTACCTCCAAGACAAAGGGCACACAAACCGCGTTTATTTCTATGATCCATACTGCGGGGACCACAAGTATTATGAGATGCTTGCGCGCGAGCACTATGGAATGACGTGTGAGATCGGTAATGCACGAGCAGGGATGAGTGACGCACATGCGGTGCTAGCGACCGGTTGGCCATCTGCCTATGGGGTCTACAATGCGCGCTGCGCCGGAAAGCGGTTCTACTTTATTCAGGACTATGAGCCGTATTTCTACCCGGTCGGGACCAATAGTGTGCTTGCCGAAAACACCTATCGGATGGGCTTCCATGGGATCACGGCAGGCCGATGGCTGGCCGATAAGCTAGCTCGTGAGTTTGGCATGGACACGGACTATTTTCCGTTTGGTTGCGACACCACGCGGTATCGCCGTGATCCGTCGACAGAGCGTTCGGGCGTCGTGTTCTACGCGCGGTTAGGAACCCCCCGTAGGGCTGTTGAACTCGGACTTCTGGCTTTGGAACTGTTTGCCAAGCGCCAACCCCAGATCGAGGTGCATATCTTCGGTAATGATTTCGGCGACCTTCCATTCAAGTTCACAAACCACGGTTTAGTGAGTCCTGATAAACTCAATGAAATCTATAATACGTGTTTTGCCGGTCTTACTCTGTCGCTGACCAACGTTTCGCTGGTCCCATATGAGATGCTGGCGTCCGGCTGCATCCCGATCGTCAATGACGCCGACCACAACCGTGTCGTGCTGGACAATCCTTCCGTCCGTTATGCCTCGCTAACCCCCCATTCTCTCGCTGCCGCATTGGAAGATGTGATTTGCGCGCGAGATTTCGAATCGGTTTCAAGAGAGGCAGCGACAAGCGTGGCATCGAGATCTTGGGACACTGCTGGTGCAACTGTTGAGAAGGCACTGCGCCGGGCGTTGATGGCGAACAACCAATTTCGTCCAAGGCATTCTGCGTAATAAATAGTTGCTAGTAGAAGTAAACATTAAAATGTGAGGTGTTATATCTCGGGGAGAAGAAATGAATCCGACCATAGATATAGTTATTCCGTGCTATAAATACGGAAAGTATCTCGAAAGTTGTGTCGAAAGCATACTGTGTCAACATGATGTCGACCCGCGCATACTTATAATCGACGACGCTTCTCCTGACGACAGTGCGGAGGTGGCGAGCGAGATCGCAAGAGGCAGCACAAACGTTCAATTTCATCGACACGCGGTGAACATGGGTCACGTCGCGACCTTTAATGAAGGGATCGATTGGTCCTCCTCCGAGTTTTTTTTACTGCTTTCCGCCGATGACTATCTCCTGCCTGGCTCATTGGGACGTGCGACGCGCCTCCTAATCGAGAATTCGGATGCTGGTTTTGCATTCGGTAGTGCGGTCATACGCTACGGGGAGGGAAAGGTCGTGCACATCAACCCTTTGCGTGGAGCGGCGCTTGGCCACGGTACCCGCGTTCTGACGGGCAATGATTTCATCACGTTCTCTGGGGCGAAGAACATTGTGCCCACCCCCACGGCAGTCGTCCGGACAGAGCTACAAAAGCGTGTTGGCGGGTATCGCGAGGACCTCCCGCATTGCGGGGACATGGAAATGTGGTTGAGATTGGCCGCACAGGCCCCGGTCGGGTTCATCAGCGACTATCAGGCCGTGTACCGGCTCCATGATGCCAATATGTCGCTGATGTACAGTGGGCAGAATATTCTACGCGATCTTTATCAGAGAAAGAAAGCAATCAAGACGGTATTCCGGGCTGCCCCTTCGCTGCCGAACGCCAATGTACTTGAGGCCGGATTGATACAGGATCTCGCATTCCAGGCGATCGGAGAAGCAAGCTCAGCTTTCAACTACGGAAACCTGGCGCTATCCGAGGAACTGCGCCGGTTCGCACTCGAATTATCTCCAAACGCGTGGAAGTCTCTCCCATGGGCCAAATTGGGCTTCAAGCGCGCAATTGGCGTTCCAAACTGGCGAACGCTCGCGCCATTATGGGCCCGGCTGCAACTACTTCTTGGCTCCAGGTCGCAATGAGAGGAGGGCTATCCTCTGGCAGAACTAGTTGGCACACATCAAAAACGTGGACAGCGCGACTCGGTGGCGGCAATGAGAGCTGGTGCTGGTTCCCGTTCTAGCAGACACACCGAACGTATACTCAGATCACCAACGAGTAATGCGGAAGTTGGGCGTCGCCGTACGTTTCTTCACCAGCACACTGTGAATGAGAAAAGCAAGGTTGGGCTAGCTTGGCCAGTTAAGGTTTTCCTTGTCGGCCTTTTCATCCCATGGATTATTCCCATGGGTACCTTGAATCTGTCAGTGTATCGTCTTGTTCTGCTCCTGGCGTGGGTGCCGTGTTTCCAGATGTGGGTGCGCGGCAAAGCAGGCCGGATCCGCGTTGCGGACGTCGCCATCATCTTGTTTTGCATTTGGGCCTCGTTGAGCCTTGCCATCGTTGGCGGCACGCTCCCTATGATTGAGGCAATTGGAATGCTGAACATAGAGACGTTGGGCGGCTACTTGCTGGCCCGCTGCTACATCCGCACTGCGGACGATTTTCACGACATGCTTCAGTTCACCGTCAGGCTTATAGTCATTCTACTTCCATTGTTCCTGTATGAATGGATAACAGGCGATAAGCCATTGCTGTCGACGCTAGCGATGATTTTGCCCACCGTGGAAATCACGAAAATGGTGCCTCGAATGGGGTTCTGGCGTGTACAGGGGCCGTTCAACCATTCGATCTTGTTTGGTCTGTTTTGTGGTAGCCTTGTCGCATTGACATACCTGGTCTTGGGCTACGGAAAGCACACGCTTTCGCGGTGGTTGCTGGCAATAATTTCGCTGACCGCATTCATGTCGATGTCATCAGCTCCTATTGCAGGCGTCCTGCTGCAATATGTACTCATCGGGTGGAACGCGCTCCTGCGCCCCTTAAAGCACAAGTGGGCATTGTTGTTTGGGATTCTGTTCATGGGATACTTGGTTGTCGAGTTTGGCTCGAATCAAACCCCCGTGCAGTTCTATATTTCACGTTTCACATTCGACGCTCAGACAGGCTGGATGCGCCTGGGCATCTGGGAATACGGGACAGCGTCTGTCGCCAGTCATCCTATCTTTGGCATCGGGCTAGGCGATTGGGTGCGCCCTTCGTGGATGCCGACCAGCGTCGACAATTTTTGGCTGGTGATTGCCATGCGCCACGGTATTCCGGCCATTGTCTTGTTCTTTGTCGCTTACCTGTCGCTGCTGGTAGCGGCGGCCTTCAAAAGGGGACTTGATGACAAAGCCGATACCTATCGCACAGGATATGTCATTTGCATGGTCTTCTTCTTGCTTGTTGGCTCGACGGTCCACTTCTGGGCAGCGGTCTATGCGTGGTTCCTGTTCCTGATGGGAAGCGGTGTGTGGATTCTTGACGTAAGACCGGATGGCGAAGTGCGAAACGTACGAGCTTCCAAGTCTATGAATAGGCAGGGGCGCTCCAACGAAAGGGCTGAGGGTGCCAGGGCAATGCAAGGGGACCGTGGCTGAGGTCTTCAATTTCAGGCGGGATAGGAGGGTGTGGCGCCGAGCCGCTAGGATCTGGTGATTGAGGAAAATAGCACACCTCACCGAGGAGGGGGTGTTATGTCGCCAGGCTTCGGCGCCTGGTTGTTGGCGTATTCGATATTGCCGGAGAACTTGGTATCGGAATTGTAAACCGAATAGTAATCCCAGTTACCCTTTTCGATGTGGTTGTTCGTGATCTTGACGCCGGTGGTGGTGCGGCCGGCTTGTCCGCCGTGGGAATAGATCGCGTAGCCTGCGTCGCCAATCATCAGGTTGTTGCTGACGGTCACGTCGGAAACCGAGCCGAAGTCGTTGTTGATGATGATGTTGGAGGTCTGGCGGCTATCGATGGTGTTGCCGTCGATCAGTACGCCGCTCTGGCCGCCCTGTACCGAGATGCCGTCATAGTGCGGCTCACCGAGCGCTTCGAGGTCATGGATGTAGTTGCCCTTGACCGTGCTGGACCCGGACGACAGGACGATACCGTTCTGCACCTTGGAGATATCGTTGCCGATGAAGTTACCGGCGCCAAGAATTGCGGAATTGTTCTCGGCCGCATAACCCGGGCCGGTAATGTCGCAGTTCTGGATGGTGATGTTTTTGCCGTATTCCGCTTCAACGCCCCACCAGCCATTGAATTTGATGACGCAGTTCTTGATCACGACGTCCGGGGCGGTGACGCGAAGCTCGCCGGTGATGATCTTGCCTTCGATCACCGTGCCGGGTGTCGTGATCGTCATCGGACCGGTATAGTCGGTCAATACGGTACCTTCCGGAACGCCGGTGCTCGACGCATCCGGGAACCTGGTTGCGGCATCGGCAGCCGCAGCAGCTGCGACCGGGGCGGCACAAGCACTTTCACAGGCTATCGTGTGCACAATTGCTCGCCAGGTTTCCGCTTGCGAAAGCTGCTCGCTATGTGCCGGTGCCGCTGTGGCGATTGGCATGGAGACAGTCAATGCGGCAAAGAGCAACTTTGCAACGGGCGTGTTGGCAGTGTGATGGGACACGTGCATTTCCTCCCTCAACTTGCATATATAGGCTCAAATATGCAGCAAAATGACAGAGCAGGAAATGTAGAAACTACTTGGTCCTGTATTGTTGTCAGATCTTGAATATGAAGAGCGAGTTCCCGCTTGGCATATACGTCTATCAGTCTTTCCGTAAGGCGCAGAAAAATGTGCAGCCGACAACAACGATGCGTCTGCTGGAGGCAGGAGGGATGTTAGGGAACTCTGTCAGGTAGATCTTGGTAATATGAATGATGCGGCGGCCTCACGGCCGCCGCAACTGACATTTCATCTCTTGACGCAGCGCCAGTGGCGCAGCGTCCGCGCAGAATTTAGAGGAGGAAGTCGCTCGCAGAGAGATTGACGAGTCCCTGCAATTGGAGTTCGAAATCGTGAACACCGTCGCCATTCAGGTCGCCCTGGATGATGGTGACATCATTGGCAGTGCCGGAGTTGTTTTCCGTACGCCAGGCCAATGCGCCTGCTTTGTGATCGAACGCGGCGTTGTTTTGCGCGATCAGATGGAAGGCGCCGTCACCTGCTGCAGATCCGTTTGCATCGATAGCCGACAGATCGATTTTGTCCGTCCCCTTCTGGAAATCGGTGATGACATCGCGAGTCGAACCTGACCCCGCTTCCGAAGTCGTCTTGAAGGCGAAGGTATCAGCCCCGGAGCCGCCCGTAAGCGTATCTTTCCCCGCGCCTCCGTTAAGGGTGTCTTTCCCGGTGCCCCCGTTAAGGGTGTCGTCGCCTGCGCCGCCAAGGAGCTTGTCAGAACCGGCACCGCCATTGAGGACGTTCTTGCCATCGTTGCCGGTCAGGACGTCATTGTATCTGGAACCGGTCAGGTTCTCGATGCTGGTGAGCTTGTCACCCTGCGCATGGCCGCCGGTGCCGGCACCGGTCGCGAGGTTGACGTTCACACCGGCGTTCGAGCCGGAATAAGTCGCCGTGTCCGTGCCGCTGCCGCCGTCAAGAACATCCGCGCCAGCGCCACCTTTTAGTGTGTCGTTGCCGCCGAGGCCCTTGAAGGTCTCGTTGCCTCTGATGGACTGACCGGAGAGCGGCATGTTGTCGTCACCTTCGGTGCCCAGATGAACCTTATTGCTTGGGACATCGGTGCCAGTGTCGGGCGGAGTCGTGGGCGGCGTGGTCGGGGTATCTGTGTCCGGCGGCGTCGTGGGCGGCGTGGTTGGCGTGTCCGGATTGGATGGCGCCGTTGTGTTTACATCGCCAGGCTTCGGCGCCTGGTTGTTGGCGTATTCGATATTGCCGGAGAACTTGGTATCGGAATTGTAAACCGAATAGTAATCCCAGTTACCCTTTTCGATGTGGTTGTTCGTGATATTGACGCCGGTGGTGGTGCGGCCGGCTTGTCCGCCGTGGGAATAGATCGCGTAGCCTGCATCGCCAATCAGCAGGTTGTTGCTGACGGTCACGTCGGAAACCGAGCCGAAGTCGTTGTTGATGATGATGTTGGAGGTCTGGCGGCTATCGATGGTGTTGCCGTCGATCAGTACGCCGCTCTGGCCGCCCTGTACCGAGATGCCGTCATAGTGCGGCTCACCGAGCGCTTCGAGGTCATGGATGTAGTTGCCCTTGACCGTGCTGGACCCGGACGACAGGACGATACCGTTCTGCACCTTGGAGATATCGTTGCCGATGAAGTTACCGGCGCCAAGAATTGCGGAATTGTTCTCGGCCGCATAACCCGGGCCGGTAATGTCGCAGTTCTGGATGGTGATGTTTTTTCCGTTTTCAGCTTCAACGCCCCACCAGCCATCGAACTTGATGACGCAGTTCTTGATCACGACGTCCGGGGCGGTGACGCGAAGCCCACCAGTGATGATCTTGCCTTCGATCACCGTGCCAGGTGTCGTGATCGTCATCGGACCGGTATAGTCGGTCAATACGGTGCCTTCCGGAACGCCGGTGCTCGACGCATCCGGGAACCTGGTTGCGGCATCGGCAGCCGCAGCAGCGGCGGGCGCAGCAGCGGCGACCGGGGCGGCATCGGCAACACGCGCCGACGTGTTGGCAAGGGTCGCGGCCGGCCCGGTTTCTGCGACGGTGTCGGATACGCTAGCGGGCTTGATCGAGGACAGTTCGGTCGACGACTGGAGGTCGGCCTTTGTGGAGGTCGTGCCCGACTTGTCGTTCACCGAGAAGTCGCCCCAGCCATCCTTATGGCTCAGGCGGTCGGCAAACTTGGAGCCGAACTCCTCTATCATCTTGCTGACGCTGTCGTTGAAGGCGTCTGCATCGACCTTATCGGTGATGCTCGACAGACGATCGAACAGTTTGTCAAGCGTCAGAGCTGCAGTCTGGCCACTTTCGTTGATGGCATTGCCGATCAGATCGGCATGCGTGGTCTCCGCCGGGATTCCGGCCTTGGTTACATCGCGAATTGTGCTTGTCACTGCGTTATTACCTTTCTTCCCACCCCTAAACCCTTTGGAGATGGTGGTCACTACATTGTGCGAAGCCGGTAGTAGTTATTGCTTATCCGGCGTTACGGCGGCGATAGTTAGTGTGATCGTCGTCGCATGGCAACAGTGTGATCTAGTAAAAATATCAATGGCCTAGCCTTATTGCCGCCACATTATTTATTGGGTTCTTGAGTTTACTTTTGAAATATTTACGAGAATCGGATCCGCCCAAATTGGGGCAGAATCTCGCTACTCTCATGCTGCGAAAGTTGCTGCTGCAACGTGATCCGCGCGGACGGCCGCTGAAAACATTAGAGAAATCTTAATGAAGATTGTAGAGTGCGCCGCAAAATTCCCGTGGGAGGCGAGCCAAGCAATTTTTTTGTGAATATCGCAATTTTACAACCTGTGAGCTGGAAAACGAGACCACTCAATCAGCAATTTGAACGCTTCCTTTGCAGGTGGCGACGGTGGAGCGCGAATCACAATCGCAATTTCTTGTTGGCCGCTGCGATTTTATGCCCGCCTGCTAAGCCCGCCCCGGTGACCGCCGCGCAGAGCCCGCTTTGATGATACCCGGCAAATGGTGTAGGAGCGGCGGCCGCCAGCAATTTCCGGTGGAGTCGGGTTGTTCAAGGAGCGAGGCGGGTCTGCCGGAGGCGATTTGGTTTTAGGTGTTCAAGCCTGCTGGTTCGTCCAGGATGGCCCTCGTTACCCATTCATAGAGCGTCTGCGCCGTGCAGCCGATCTTGGCTGCTATCGACGAACCGCTGCCCATCTCGATGAAAATATTTGC
Source organism: Rhizobium sp. ARZ01 (assembly GCF_014851675.1). Lineage (NCBI taxonomy): Bacteria > Pseudomonadati > Pseudomonadota > Alphaproteobacteria > Hyphomicrobiales > Rhizobiaceae > Rhizobium > Rhizobium sp. ARZ01. The sequence continues at coordinate 678,277 of NZ_JACVAE010000002.1, read as the reverse complement.
CTTCGTGATCCAAAGCCACCCGCACAGGTCTGGCGCGGACTTCAGGTGCAAATTTTTTGTTCGCTGTCTTGCTCATATAGGCTCCACTTCCTCAGAAGTTGGAGCCTCCGGTGAACCCGGCGCGGTTCAAGGCCGCAGGGCTACTCGCCGATTCCGTATCGGCATCGATTAAGGACAACGCCGGCCATGTTCGATCGCTCCGACAGTTCGCGTTCGCAGGCATCTACATCGTCCAGCGTGCTTTGTTCGGCAGCTGCTACAAGGATCGCGCAATCCACATTCGGCAAAAATGCAGTGACGTCGTCATTCGGTAGCATCGACGGAAGATCGAACAGAACGACGTCGGGGCCCATCCACTTTCGCATGTCGTGCAACGCCTTTGCTGCGCTCAGGCTCTGCAAGAGCTCCGCAGAATATTTCACCGGTCGGCAATTGGAGCCGATCGCCAGATTCTTGCCAAATCGGCGAAGCACATCTGCAGCCGCGCAGTTTCCACTGAGGAAATCCTCCATCGATCCGCTGCTTTTCTCCCCGAGCAGGTTTTCAATGCTGGGCTCCTTAAGATTCATGTCCATCAAGATAGTACGGCAGTCACTTTGGTTGGCGAGACTGAAAGCTAGGTTGAGTGCGACGAGTGACTTTCCGCAGGACGCTCTCGGCGACGTGATGGCCACAGATGTCCAACCGTTCTGTCGCAAGCACTGCAGCAGTCTTGTCCGCAGCATGTCGAAGGCGCCGTGTGCAGGATCTGAACGATTGAATGTCACTATCCGGTTCTGTTTGGCCAGCCTCGGGCTTAATGTCAGCCCCGGAAGACTGTCCCATGCCTCCGCCCGCTCGAACCGGGCGGAACCTTCGACGGTTCGCTCAGCGAGGCGTTCGGCGCTGCGAAAACGCATTGCTTCGTGCAACGGTGCTGGAGGTTGGTCCATGGTCTATTGTCCGATCCTGAATGGCAGAGCGCGGCTGATGTCAATTGCACCTTTGATGCGCAAAGGGTTCCCAGCTCCTGAAGTATAAGATGCAGTGCCATGATGATTTTGCGAGATCATCAAAAGGTTGACTATGACGCTGGCCGAAACAAGCGCGAAGATCCTATCCTTGGGCTTGGCCGTGTGGGCCTGTTCGTGCGTCCGGATTTCGGGAATGGTCGCAAGTGGCTGCATTTGCAGAAGTCGCACGACATCGGAAGGGCGGCGAATCGTCCGATTGAGCATTTCAAGCAACACAAGCAGCCCGAGACCAAAAGCCAGTCCGACCGGAGCCCCCATTATTGCAACGACGCGGGCCTGTTTTCGATTGGTGGGTTCACGCGGCGCTACTGCGGTCTCGATTAGGGTCAGGCGCCCCCCGTCAGAACGCATTTCAATCTGCTCTCCGGTCAATGCTTCCGCCCGTCGCGCAATTGTAGCGTTATACTGCGTTTGGATGTTGGCGTGATTGCGTTCCAGTGCGTTGAGGACGGTCTCGCTTGCAGGGGTCGCGGCAATCCAGTTCGTCAATTGCTCTATCCGCTTGTTTGCAGCCACCCGCTCCCGGTCGATAGCCTCCAGGCGCTCATCAATGTCCGACAATTGCAGGTCGAGACCAAATGAGGCAGTTTCTGCCGCGTCACGCTCCCGGCTCGCGCGCACTGCTGCTTCCTTCGGTTGGCGATCGAGCGCCTTGCTTCGCAGTGCTGCAATGCGCGATCTCAACGCGGTAACGTTCGGACTGGATTCTGAGAAAACGGCAAGCTGCTCGACAAGCGCCCTGTTGAGATCCGCCAGCATCTGCTGCTCGGGTGTCAGGGGCATCGCATCCGATAGCCGACCGGTATTGGTGTATGTGGCGATGAGGCCGCTCCGCCTAGTGCGCAGCTCCGATTCCTCACGTTCGAGCGCGGCGATTCTTTCCTGGAGGCTGCTTTGCTGGGTTCGGTGGAAATCAATGCTGGCTGGCAAGGTATCCTTGTTTTCCGTCTTGAACCTCAGGATATCTGCTTCAATCTTGTTTAGTTCCGCACCGAGCCGCGCCACCTCTTGATTGAAGAATTGCAGCGTGTTTCCCGCCCGGTCAGTCCGCTGCTGCTGGTTTTTTGCAACTAGCATCGACGTGATCTCATTGGCAATCCGGGCGGCGAGCACTGGATCCTGTCCGGTAACGGAAACCTGGAGAATGGTCGTGCCCAGACTCCGCGTCGAAGAGTCCTGGATCAGTTCCTCGAAGATTATCCTTGAACGCAGATCCTCCACGATGTCCTCGTCTGCAGGCTTGACTTCGCTCTTGGCATAGATAGCGAACCGGTCGGCGAGGGCGAGGAGGTTTTCGCGCGTTATGATCTGCTGCTGCAGGAGCTGCATCTGCTCAATAGCGCCAATGGCCACCGATGAGCGCGCAAGTTCCGAGGGGATTTGCGGCGCCTCGACCAAAACCTTGGCGACCGCCTTGTATTTTTTGGGCATCAGAGATGCTGCGCCGACCGCAAGTCCAAAGACCGCCGCGGCAGTCAAAAGAACGAGTGGGAGCCGTCTAACAAGGAGCGCAAGGTAAAACCGTAAGTCCAAGCTGCTGATCATGAAACCACTCAATTTCGAGGCATCTGATATCTGCCATTCTCAAGCGAGCGTGCATTGCAGAATAGATCGTCAATGGTGGGTGAACCGGTTGCACTGCGCGCGCGTGATAATCCCTTTGGGTGGCGTCGTTAGACCTATGCCTTATCGATGGCGCCTGGCCATCCCGCGCGCATCCCCAAGGCCCAACTCGCAACGGCCCAACCTGCAACGGTATGCATTCCCTGCCTGCAAAGCTGACGACGAAAACGCGCTGGCACTGCACCAATCCCGCAGGCCATCGAACGCATCGAATTGAGGAGCACGGCACAACCCGTCAGACTAGATCGAATTGTCTAACGAGCGATTTATTGAGACGCCATTCTATATGGTTAATATAGTCTTGCTCAAGCGAATTCGAAAAATATGACACCGGATACAGTTGGCTAAACTGCCGACCGGGGGCATTTGCGTGCCGCCGTAACGTTGACGCTTGCAGCTATGTTCAGCGTACGCGGAGGCTGTAATGTCGAAAGACCACCTGCCCTATTCGCTTGCAAGCCAGCCAGTATTACATGACGCAGTACTTGGCTCGCGATCGATCTATCCCGTATCGAAACGCCTATTCGATATTCTCTTTACGCTGGCAATCGCGCCGCTCGTTCTGCCTGTGGTCGGTTTACTCGCTTTGTTGGTCCGATTGGACGGCGAAGCTGCGTTTTTTTGCCAGCCACGCGTTGGTAAGGACGGCAGGGCGTTCCAACTGTGGAAGCTTCGGACGATGGTGCCTCGAGCCAGCGAGCAGTTGCAGGCACATTTGGCGAGCGATGCTGCGGTGCGCCTCGAATGGGAGAGCACGCAGAAGCTGAAGGACGATCCGCGTATAACGCGTTTGGGCAAATTTCTGCGCAAATACTCGCTCGACGAATTGCCACAATTCTGGAACGTCCTTCGCGGCGACATGAGTCTGGTCGGCCCTCGCCCGATGCTGCCTGATCAGCGTGCACAGTACCCCGGCACCGCTTACTTTAAGATGCGGCCCGGTTTGACAGGTCTGTGGCAGATCAGCGAGCGGAATGGCTGCACCTTCGCGGAGCGTGCGATGCACGATACCCGTTACTTCGGAATGATGTCACTCGGTACGGATCTTTGGATCCTGTCGAAAACACCGATCGTCGTCTTCAAGGGGACCGGTATGTAAAAAAGGGCGCCGATAAACGAAAAAATCCAGGCCCCGAATGCGGAGCCTGGTTCTGCTTTTAAGCGAGGAACTTCCTCTCAATGTTCCAGCCGACTTGAGGTATCGGAGGTGAATTCGGCAGGCAGGAGATCGTTGATCTTGTAGGCGACCTCGGTCCGGTTGGTTGCCTTAACCTTTTTCATAATGTTGCGGATGTGAACTTTGACGGTGCTTTCCCGCAAGTTGAGCTCATAGGCGATAATCTTGTTTGCCTTCCCGCGCCGCAACGCCTCGACAACTTCTGCCTGGCGAGCGGTGAACATGCCTGCGAGCGGACGGGCAACTGGGCCGCCGGTCTCAAGCACCTGGCGCATCGCGAACACGCTGCTGGCGGGGACGAAAATGCCGCCAGCGAGCGAGAGTGCAATTGCTTCGATGCAAACATCGATACTCACAGACGAAGGTATGTATCCCTTCGCCCCGCATTCCAAGGCTTTCATGATCTGCGCGAGGTCATCATTATCAGCAAGCACAATTATTGGCGCCTCGAACTCGGTCGAGAGCTTTTTTATCTCTTCAGTGACTGTCGCTTCTGCGACCTTCCTTCCGCCTACATTGAGCAAGATTGCGGCCGGCGGTGGATAGTCATGGCGCTTGCGCTTCCATTCTTCCACCGAGCCGAAAGCGACCACGTCCATCTCGACCTTGTGCGCCGAGATGCATTGTGCGAGGCATTCGCGATCAAGCGCCCTGTTGTCGATGATCAGGAGTGAACGGCCTCTTGCGACGGGTACTTCCTCGAACGATTTTTTGTTCAAAGTGCTGGAATCGCCGATTGCAATACGGTGGTCGAGATTGCCTGCTATTTCCTTGCCATTTGAGATCATTGCCGAAGTCATAGCTGCGTTACTCCCTACAAACGCACGCAAAATACCCCTGTCTTGCAGAGACACAATAGAAAGTGCGTGCTAGCCCCAACTGTACTTTAAAGGCCCCTATATTTGCCGGTCATTCGCGGTCTTAAGAATGGCTTAATTCGTATGAGACATAGCTTATTTACCCCATTATAACCTTCTTGCCTAGCGCAGCTGTTGCCTCCTGGGCGCAATCAAGGCGCGCCGCGCTCTTTCCCCAGCTACCGCTTTGAGATCGAGAGTTCGTACGAAAGTATCAGTATTCTACGTCTATTGGAGAGGGTGACGAGGGCCGCGATTTGCTAACGTTCGATTGATGTTAGCTTGATTTTCCGTCGCGGCGGCGAAGCGCGACGTCGATGCTTCAATCTTCCATCACCTAAAGGGATGAGTGCGGTTCAAAGGCATGCAATACTCACTGATAATGAAATTAAGTAACGCATGTTGATCAAGCAATATTGAGATGCTTGCCTTTAACTTTGATGCTGTCAATTCTGCAATACCTGAAAAGTTGGCAAAATCCGGGTTATTCACCGAAATCTCCGAGTGTCGGTCGACGCCCGCCCCGATTCTAGGCCAGTCAAGGCTGGAATTTCCGGGGTTACGCTCAGGTCGGCACCTTGTTGCCGATTAGCTGTTTAACCGCCCATAACCGCTTCTGGTTCGCTAATGTCGATCTGGATCGCGACATCGACAACTCCCAGCTCTGGAGCCATTGCGTTTACTCAACTCATTAAGGGGTGGCGCGCGAAGAACGACCGGCATTGACGTCGAAGCCAAGGCTGAACGCTCACAGAGGCAGAAAGCCCGTAAGTATAGATCTAATCAGAAAAGCCGTGCGATCCATCGCCGGACGGTGTCAGTATTACACTGGTGGTGTTGGTCGTTTTTTAGGGGGGCCATCTTTAGGCGTCGTAAATTGCACGCACTCGGAGTCGACATACTCTACAGGAGTGTTGATGTTGCGTTGTTTGCGAAACTCGTCAACCGCCCTCCTGCATCCCGAAAAGGTACCATAGTCGTCAATGATTATGATGCCTCCAGGGGAAACAAAATCGTAAAGATGATCAAGGCAAGTTTTCGTTGAATCGTACCAATCGCCGTCAATGCGCAGGACTGCGATGGAATGTATGCTGGCAGCGGGAACAGTATCTTGAAACCAGCCCACATGGAAAATTACCCGTTCTCGTGGGATGCCAACTCGTGAAAAGAACGCTCTCACTGTGTCGGCTCCGTCGCCCTGACAAATTCCCGTCCACGTTAGTGTACCTGGCAATTTCTCGCCCTGCTCGCGGCGATCAACCATAAAGCTCTCAAACACCTCGTTGTCTGCGGGAGTCGGAGGAGGCAACCCTTCAAAGCTATCGAACGCGTGGTATTGGCGGGCCGTCTCAAATCGCATGTCCCAAAGAGCCATCAAGGCTATTGAGCCGCCCGACCACACCCCGCACTCGACCAAATCCCCAGGTATCCCGCGCTGATTTACGTGTTCAACGGCGTCGCATATGTTGAACAGCCGGACGGGGGGCAACATGGTCTTGGTATATATTTTCCAGATCGTTCCAATCCTTGTTAACGATCCGGACCTTCGCAGCGGAAAACCTCTGATATCCCGTGAAAGCTTGGCTGTTCGGTAAATTGCTTCGTTGGATTTCACCCATCCCTTGATCATCGCGGTCCCAATCCTGTGAGTTGATTTGATGGTCGCAAATATCGGCAGGTCGCAAAGGTTCAGGATGGGTCTGGATAGCCATCCATCCAGTCCTTGCGGCGCTGCCAGATAATGCGCCATTCTGCTCCAGCCTTTTTCCAGCGTTCACGTCCGGTCAGCATCCCGAGAAACGGCACGGCACGTGCTCGAAGCCAGACGGCGAGGCCCATGAAAACGCGCGCCAATCTCAACTGCCAAGCGGGCCAATGCTTTTGAGCCAGCGTCATCTTGCCAGCGAACAGCTTTACCATCTTGCCGGAGTAGATCTGGTCTGACGCGCCTCCGAAGTGAATGATCTCGGATGCTGGCGTGAATCTGGGTCTGGCCCCGAAAACACGTGCGCGCAGACATAGGTCGGCTTCTTCCGCATACATGTAGAAGCGTGGGTCGAAGCCGCCAAGTAAATGCCACAGATCGGTATCGATTAGCAGATAGCAGCCGGAGACGATGTCGACCTCGCGTTCGCTTTGCCGGTCAAACCCACCATACGCTTCCGAGTTGAACACCGCCGAACGGGGAAAGATCTTCTGCAGTCCGAAAGCATAACAAAATACCGACCAGACCGACATTCGAGCCCAAATCGATGAGGGATCGAGTTGGCGCTTACCATCATAGGTCCGTCCACCCCAGATCTGCGCCCAGGGCGTGCGCTCGGCAAATGCGAGCAGGCTTTGTAACGCATTCGCCAACACGATGGTATCGGGATTGAGGAGCAAGATGCGTCGTCCCCGCGCCATGTCGGCCATCAAATTGTTCGCCCGGCCAAAGCCCAGATTTCCCCCCGAGCGAACCAGGTGCACCCGTTTGCCCAATTCGTTGACAAAGGCGGCTTCGATCATGTCGGCTGATCCATCCGGGCTTTCATTGTCGCAGACCAGCAATTCCAAATTGACGCCTTCGCTGGTGTCGAGCACCGATTGGAGGGCCGCGATCGTCATCTCAGCGGTGTTGTAGCTGACCACGATGATGGACAGATCGGGGCGCTGTAGCGCGTTGGCCGGGGAGGCGGGTGTCTGCGTCATGTCAGATTGCCTTGGGTAAATGGGGTGGTTGTGCTCATCGGTTCCAATCGCTTCGGTCTCTCGCTGGCCCGCGCAGCAGGATGCGCGCCATCGCATAGCCGCGATAAATCCGTACGGCACAAAGACAGCCAAAGGCTGTGATCCGTTGCGTCAATCCGGCCACGCGCGGTGTGGTCATGATTGTACGCAGTTCGAAGAGCGGTGAGCCGGAAACGGCTATTGTGCGGCCGATCCATCGGGCGATGCCCAAGGTTCCAGGCATCTTCTCTTCAAAATCATGGGCGATATGGCGGTCCCATTTTTGCGTCAGTTCGGAAAAACTTTTGCGTGCCGGATGATAGACAATCATCTGGGCCAGATATTCTGTTCGATAGCCAAGTGCTTTGGAGCGAAGTCCCCAATCGCGGTCCTCGGCAACGCCAATGCCGGCAAAGGGGCCGACATGGCGCAGAACGGCGGGATGCATGGCAAGATTTCCCGTGCCGGAAAAGCCTTCTTCGATATGCTCTTTGTTCCGGTAGGAATAGATCGCCTCGTAGGGTTCGAGGAAGGTGTGTTTGGAGGGATGCGCGTAGCCCACCAACACTTCGCCACCGAGGATCTGGGTGTCTGGGTTGGTAAACGCCTGTTCGATATGATGCAGCCAATCCGGGTGCGCATAGCAATCGGCATCAATGAAGGCCAGGACGTCGCCATTTGCCGCGGCCGCCCCGGCGTTGCGCGCAGGCCCGGGGCCGGGGGTCGTTTCGGACAGCAAAGTTACATCGGGCCAAGCCGCGCAGACTGCCTCCGGCATCCGGCGCGAAGCATTGTCAACCACTATGAACTCAATTGCTGCCGAAACACCTCTTTGCGCGTGCAGCGACGAAAGGCAGACCACAAGCTGATTTTCCTGGTTGAAATGTGGGATGATCACTGAAATCAGCATGGCTAAGCTCTCAGAAAAATTCGCACAGGAAGGTTTCCAGCGCGAACAGCGCCCAGAGCGTCTTGGCGTGGTCTCGGCGGCCGGAGCTATGATCTGACATCAGGCGGCGGATGGCGTCCGGGTCAAGGTAGTCGCGTGTGATCGCGCCGCTGCCCAGCACTATCTCATTGAATGGTTCGCGCAGCTGCCCGCGAAACCAAGCACTGACCGGCATGCGAAATCCGTTCTTGGGGCGGCGCAATACCGCTTCGGGGAGGCGGGGGGCCAGGGCTTCACGCACGATCCGCTTGGTCGTGCGGCCCTTGATGCGCCATTCCTCGGGCAGGCTCGAGGCGTATTCTGCGAGTCTGATGTCCATGAACGGCGCGCGCCCTTCAATTGAGGCGGCCATGGTCATTGCATCCATGCGCTCCAGCAAGTTGTCCGGCAACCAAGAGGTTTGATCGAAATGCAGCACTTGGCGTAACGGTGACGCGCCATTGGCCGACTGAAACGGCGCCTGCCCCGGTTGGCGTGTGGCCGGTGGCCCTGTCCATATCTGTGCGCGTTCCGCCGGGGTGATCGCGCCGAACCAGCGCACCATTCGGTCCTCAAATCGGCGCTCGCGCAACGCACGCCCTGCGATATTGAGGCGTCGGTCGCTTTTCGGGGCAATAGCGGTGGCGGCCAGTATCCCTCGTCCCAAGAGGGACATAATACCTGAGGGCGCGAGGCGCCCCAGGTGTGCCTCGGCCAGATGTTTGGGATACCCAGCAAACAGTTCGTCCGATCCTTCGCCTGACAACACCACCTTCACATGGCGCGCCGCTTCCACCGACATCATATAGATTGGCAAATCCGCAACCTCGCTCATCGGGGCACCACGGTGGCGGCTGAGCATAGGCAAGAGATCAGCCATGTCGTCGGTTTCGAGTTCGATTGGGGTATGGATGGTGCCCAGAAGCCTGGCGGTGTCGGCGGCGGCGGGTAGTTCCGCATCCATATCGCCCCGAAAGCCAACCGAAAAAGTGCGGATTTCCGGGGCGCCGAGATGCTTCAAAGTTGCGACGATCGATGAAGAATCGAGCCCGCTGGACAGAAACGCCCCCAGGGGCACGTCAGCACGCAAGCGCAAGCGCACAGCCTCATCGAACACTTCCAGAAAGCCTGCGATTGGGTCCGAGGGCACTGGAAGACGACCGCCGCCCTGAGCCTCGGGCGCAACCCAATACCGTTCCTCGCGCCATTGCCCGGCTTTCCAGGTGATCAGTCCACCGGGCGCCAGTTTTCGGATGCCTCGAAAAAAGGTATTTGGGCCAGGGACATAGCGCCAGCACAGGAAATCATGCAGCGAGTCAACGTCCAGTTCGGCGTTGATCGCGGGATGTTCCAGAAGAGCGGTCACTTCGGACCCGAACACAAGCCCCTGCCCATTGGGAAGGGGTGTAGTGGCATAAAAAAGCGGCTTCTTGCCAAAGGGATCGCGCGCCAAGACTACGGAGTTATCGCCGTTGTCATGCAGGGCAAAGGCGAACATGCCGCGAAGTTTGACCAAGCTGTCTTTGCCCCAAGCTCGCCAAGCTTCAAGAATCACTTCGGTGTCGGAATGGGTCCGCAGTACCGCCCCTTTGGCTTTGAGTTCAGACCGCAGCTCCAGGTAGTTATATATCTCGCCGTTGTAGACGACCGTGAAGCGGCCATCATGGCTTTTCATTGGCTGATCGCCGGTGGTCAGATCAATGATGGCTAAGCGGCGGTGGCCGAGAGCCGCGGTGGTCCCATCGCCAAGTCGGAGCATGGCATGGCCATCTCCATCCGGACCCCGATGATGGATGATGTCGGTCATCGCGCGCAGTGTGGCATCACTGGCTGCAGGTCCGATCCATCCAGCTATTCCGCACATGCGCCTCGACTCCGTAAAGGGCCCACCAGTTCAGGGTGAGGTTCGGTGGCAATGAGTTCCGCTGCCGGTTCGGGTCTGACGGTACGCCTCCGCCTTAGTGAGTCACCCTGACTAGGATGTGGAATAGTGTCGCTCTTCAATGTCGTTCGGCCTCCGACTAAACAGGTAACCATAGGCATCAAGGTAACGCCCGGCCTCGCCCGTCCATCGAAATTCGCGTTCGGCCACCGTCCGCCCCAGCTCGCCCATTTGCCTGCGGCGTTCCGGATCGTCGATGAGTGCGAGGATGCCATCCGCGAGTGCCTCCGGAGAATGCTCGTGCACCACCAACGCCGCGCCGGCGGCTTCTCGCGTTGCCTGGCGTAGATTGAACTGAACAATGGGCAGACCCAGCATCATGTATTCGAAGACTTTGTTCATCGAGAGCTTGTCGTTCAGTTCACCAGGGGGATCTGGGATAATCCCGACATCAAACGCCGACAGATGGGACAAAAGGCGCGGACCGCTCAGGTAGCCGGTAAACTGCAGGTGGCGGCCGAGCCCGAGTTCGGCTGTCATAGTCTTCAGCCGGTTGAGTTCCGGTCCGTCGCCTATGATCAGGCAATTGATGTCGTCCCGCTTTCGCACATGCAAAATCTCAGCGATGGCGCGAACCAGAGTTTCTACACCATCTTGTTTTCCCATGATTCCGATGTAGCCAATGAGGTGTTTTCCGGCAGCCACCACTGATTCATCCGCCGCTGCCGGCTTGAACCGTGAGGCCTCGGGATAGCTTTTGACTACGACGACTCGATCCGGGGGCATGCCACCTCGGGCGACTGCTATGTCGCGAAATGTCTCATTCGTTGCAATGCTTGCATCCGCCAAGCGAAATGTCTGTCGCTCGAAGAAGCCCAGGAGTTTGTAGAACAGATCCTTGCGGCCAAACTTGCTTACATAGAGTTCCGGGCTCAGATCGTGGTGGTCGAATACGAAGTAGGTTCCAAACAGCAACTTGTGAAAGAGCGCCACCAGGAACAGTAAGTCCGGAGGGTTGCATGCCTGGATGACATCGATTTTTTGGCGTCGTCGGACCCGGAGTGATAGGTGGAACTGATGTATCAGCGCGGTGAAATACTCGACGAAGTATCCGGCCGCCGACACGGCTTCCTTGAGCGGGTGCCGATAAATGTGGACGCCGTTGATGACCTCGTAGTTCTTGTCGTGACCCCTTCCTTTCGGGCAGATCACCGACACCTCATAGCCGGCCTCGCGCAAAGCCTGCGCCTCCTGCCAGACCCGGCGATCGAATGGAACTGGCAGGTTTTCAACCAATATTAGGATGTGATTCTTCATGGAAATGGCAGCCTCCATGCGCATCCGCGAGCAATTCGAGGCACGACCATACGATCTGCGATCCTTAAGTCTCCAGTCGGCAAAGGGGATAGGTAGTTGACCTTTTTGAACTACCTTCGGGTGGGGCTGACAGCCTCGCGTATGAGGGACGCCCCTTGGATTGCGCGCTCTACTGCCGAACGCGGCAGGTAATCGCGCGGAGATGCCGCGCGTGGGTTGCAAAGCGCAGTTTGGCGGTCGGGTGCATAGATTATTTGCCAGCAGATCGCAGCCCTCGATCGGATAGGAAGCGCCGACAATGTCTTCTGCGAGCCGCCCTGAGGCGAAGGCCCAAGTCAATTCGAACCCGATACAACGCCTACCTTTGTGCGAGACGCCGGTGCGCGAAGGCGAAAGCATTATGACGTACCGGCGCTTACTACACCTTTCGGCGTGCCAGCTACCGCGATTTGTTTTCTTTACTCGCTGATCGGAAAGAACTTTCCTGATCTACGAGGAACTCAGGCGGTGGGATGATGTCTTTGGCCGGATGCCTCAGTTCGGAATTATGCCAACAATGAGCACGGACTTTGCGGTATGATCGCTCCATCTGTTGCCTTGGATGACGGCGTAGTCATTCACCATCCCGATCTGGTCAACCTCTATGGCTGTAGGATCGGTGCCGGCAGCCGTATCGGAACGTTCGTGGAAATCCAGAAGAACGCATCCGTCGGACGCGACTGCAAGATTTCCAGCCATACTTTCATCTGTGAAGGCGTAACGATCGAAGATGGCGTCTTTGTCGGCCATGGCGTGATGTTCACGAACGACCTCTATCCGCGTGCTGTCAATCCGGATGGCAGCCTGCAGACGGAGAAGGACTGGAAACTGATCCCCACGCTCGTCAGGCGCCATGCCTCCATCGGCAGCAACGTGACTATATTGGCCGGTGTCACGATCGGCGAACGTGCTCAGGTCGGGGCCGGCGCGATGGTCACCAAGGACGTACCTGACGATGCAATTGTCGCCGGCGTGCCGGCAAAGGTTATCGGGTATGCGAAGGGCGTGTCGCTCGCACCCATTTCCTCCAGGAGAACGTGATGATCGGCTTTGCTGTCGTGGGATATGGATACTGGGGCCCGAACCTAGCCCGCAACATTGCAGAAATTCCAGACGCACGTCTGACCCATGTTTGCGATCTCAACAAGGAGCGGCTGGCGAAGGTAAAGGCGCGGTATCCAACCGTGGTGATCACCGACAGTCTGGAGGATGTTCTCCGCGATCCCCATGTTGACGCTATCGCAATTGCGACGCCTGTTTCGACCCATTTCAGGATAGCCATGCAGGCCCTGATGGCCGGTAAGCATGTTTTAGTCGAGAAGCCGATGACATCGACCTCAGAGGAAGCGAAGCGGCTAATTGAGGAAGCTGCAAGACGTAACCTTGTGCTGGCTGTTGACCACACATTCGTACACACCGGAGCGGTCCGGAAGATGCGCGAAATCGTCGAGAATGGTCTTGGCGAGATGTACTACTACGATTCTGTAAGGGTTAATCTCGGGCTGTTTCAGCACGATGTGAGTGTGATCTGGGACCTTGCGGTCCATGACCTGTCGATCCTCGACTACATACTGAGAGAGAAGCCGGTGGCGGTCTCGGCGACAGGCATGAGCCACGTCCTCGGAGAGCCGGAGAACATCGCTTACCTCAATCTCTTCTTTGAGAGCAAGCTGATAGCCCACATCCACGTCAATTGGCTCGCGCCTGTGAAGGTGCGCCGGACGCTTGTGGGTGGCAGCCGCAAGATGATTGTCTACGACGATTTGGAGCCCAGCGAAAAGATCAAGGTCTACGACAAGGGCATAACATTGAGCGACAACCCGCGAAACAGCGGGGAGAAGATTTACGAGATGTTGGTCGGTTATCGCACTGGCGACATGTATGCCCCCGAATTGGATATAACGGAGGCATTGAGCCGCGAACTGCGGCAATTCGTTTCGTGCGTGGAGCGCAACGAGAAGCCGATCGTCGATGGCAATGCTGGCCTCCGTGTCGTGCGGATCCTAGAAGCGGCAACTCATTCGCTAGCTCAGCGCGGTCGTGTCGTCGAACTCGGCCAGGCGAGGATGATTGCATGATCCCGTTTCTCGACCTGAAAGCGCAGTATGCCTCGATCAAGGAGGAAATTGACGTAGCGGTGCTAAACGTTCTCGCTTCCGCTCAGTATGTGCTGGGGGAAGAGGTGGCGGCTTTTGAGCAGGAGTTTGCGGAATATTGTGGCGTGAGCCATGCCATCGCGGTCAATACCGGGACAAGCGCGTTACACCTGTCCTTGTTGGCGGCCGGCATCGGTCCCGGCGACGAGGTCGTCACGGTGCCATTCACCTTCATCGCCACCACATCGGCCATCTGCTACACCGGCGCGCGGCCGGTGTTTGTCGATGTCGAACCCATAACGCTCACCATGGATCCGACAAAACTCGAGGCCGCGATCACACCGCGGACCAAGGCTATCGTACCTGTTCATATCTATGGGCAGATGGCCGACATGGATGCCATATGCGCCGTGGCCGAGCGTTACGGGCTTACAGTGATCGAGGACGCTTGTCAGGCGCATGGGGCGGCCTACCGGGGGAGTCGTGCAGGAAGCATCGGTACTTCGGGATGCTTCAGCTTTTATCCCGGCAAGAACCTGGGCGCGTGCGGCGAGGGGGGCATGGTTGTCACAAGCGATGACGAACATGCCGCATCCATCCGAATGCTGCGGGACTGGGGCCAGAAGCAGCGTTACCATCACGTCTTGAAGGGCTACAACTATCGCATGGATGGCATCCAGGGGGCGATCCTGCGCGTAAAGCTCAGGCACCTGGACGCCTGGACAGCCGCTCGCCGTGCTCATGCCGCACAATATTCGTCGCTGTTGGTGCGTTCGGCCGTTGTCGCACCTCCGACCGAGGCGGTCGATCGGCACCACGTGTACCACATCTATGCCGTGAGAAGTCGACAGCGCGCAGAACTCCAGCGCTGTCTTCAGGCCAAGGGCATTCAGTTCGGTCTGCACTACCCGATTCCTGTGCATTTGCAGGAGGCGCACATGGACCTTGGCTATGGGGTTGGCGACTTTACTGTATCCGAAACCGCCGCTCGTGAGGTCGTTTCGCTTCCGATCTATCCCGAAATGACGTCGATGCAGGTCTCTGATGTGGTGGCCGCCGTGGAGCAGGATAGTTATGTCTGCTGATCTGAGCATGATGTCCAAAGTGGTGGAAGCGGTGCATGCCAAGCGCGAGATAGCTGCAGATCCACCCTATGAACAGCAGTTGGCAGACGAACTGAAGAATACTTATGGTTCGGAAGGGTTGGTCGAACTCTACGGGCGCTTTTCCTCCGGTGCCGGATTCATCGATGGCCTGATGCGACGGGTGATCTGGCGGGCCCTTGCACGACAGTGCGGCTCGCATCTCCGCATCGGTAGTGACGTCGTCTTTCGTCACCTCGAGACGTTCCAGATCGGCGACGGTCTGCGAATTGGAGCCGGCGCCCAGATCCAGGGTCGTTACGACGGAACATGCGCGATCGGTCACAAGGTCTGGATCGGTCCGCAGGCATTTCTTGATGCGCGGGATCTGGTACTGGGAGACTACGTCGGATGGGGCCCGGGGGCCAAGGTTCTCGGCTCCGTCCACACGGGTATTCCGCAAGACATACCAATGATTGCGACCGATTTGGAGATCAGGCCCGTGCGGATCGGCGCGTGGGTGGATATTGGTACCAATGCCACGATCCTGCCGGGCGTAACGATCGGCATGGGCGCCATAGTAGGTGCCGGCGCAGTGGTTGTCTCTGACGTTCAGTCGTTCTCCATTGTTGTTGGGGTCCCCGCGCGATTCTTGCGCTGGCGAAAGGATTCTGACCCGGCGCCGACGTCAGCATAAGGAGCGAACCATGAAGGGCAAACGGATTTTGATTACCGGAGGCGCCGGCTTAATTGGCTCGCACATCGCCGACCTCGTCGCCATGGAAGGGCCGCGCGAAATCTTGATTCTCGACAATTTCGTCCGGGGGCGGCGAAAAAATCTTGCGCCGGCTGCGTCAATCCTTCCGTTGACGATCGTCGAGGGTGACATCCGAGATCGTGAACTGCTGGCGAGGCTCTTCGAGGGTGTAGATGTCGTTTTTCACCAAGCAGCAATTCGCATCACCCAATGTGCGGAGGAGCCAAGGTTGGCCTTCGACGTGCTGGCTGCGGGTACATTCGACGTACTCGAGGCTGCTGTGAAAGCGGGCGTATCAAAGGTTATCGCCGCATCTTCGGCATCCGTTCTCGGTCTTGCCGAGGATTTTCCGACCACCGAACAGCACCACCCGTACAACAATCGTACAATCTACGGAGCGGCGAAGGCTTTCAATGAAGCGTTGCTTCGCAGTTTTGCGGAGATGTACGGCCTGAAATATGTAGCTCTGCGCTATTTCAACGTCTATGGACCACGAATGGATGCCTATGGCGCCTATACCGAGGTGATGATCCGCTGGATGGAGCGGATCGCGGCGCGGTTGCCGCCGATTATCCACGGTGATGGCCTGCAGACGATGGACTTCGTACACGTCCGCGATATCGCTCGCGCCAATCTGCTGGCGGCCAAGTCTGACGTGACCGACGAAGTGTTCAATGTGGCAAGCGGCACCGAAACGAACCTGACGGAACTTGCACAAATGCTGACCCGCATCATGGGAGCATCGATCGAGCCCCAGTACCAGCAGGCCCGCAAAGTGAATGCCGTGACGCGCAGGCTGGCAGATACGAGCAAGGCAGAACGCCTTCTGGGCTTCCAAACCGAGATATCGCTGGAGGAGGGCCTGCGCGACCTGGTCGACTGGTGGCGGCGGGAGGTGGAAGTGCAAAGTGGGGGAGAAGCCGCATGAGCCCAACCGGCATGCAAATTCCGGTCGCAAAGCCACTTCTCGACGAACAGGAGATCGATGCGGTTCGGCGTGTGGTGTTGTCGGGATGGATCACGCAGGGAGCGGAAGTCGCCGCATTCGAGTCGGAGTTTGCCGCATTTGTCGGCGCCAGCCATGCCTGCGCCGTATCTAACTGCACGACGGCACTGCATTTGGCGTTGAAGGTGGTCGGTGTCGGCCAAGGTGATGAGGTCATCACGGTCAGTCATTCCTTCATCGCCACGGCAAACGCGGTTCGCTATTGTGGGGCGGTCCCGGTTTTCGTCGATATTGAACCGGACGGCTTCAACATCGATCCCAGCCTGGTCGAGGCGGCGATCACGCCAAAGACGAAGGCGATCCTGTGTGTGCATCAACTGGGCATGCCGTGTGATCTCGCTCAGATCGTCGAGATCGGCCGGCGCTATTCGATTCCCGTGATCGAAGATGCGGCCTGCGCTTCGGGAAGTGAAGTCCTGTGGAACAGCCAATGGGAGAAGATCGGCAGGTCGCATGGCGATGTGGCTTGTTTCTCGTTCCATCCCCGAAAACTGCTGACCACCGGCGACGGCGGCATGCTGACGACAACTGTTGCGGAATTCGATGCGAAGTTTCGACTTTGGCGGCAGCACGCGATGAGTGTGCCCGATACCGTCCGCCATGGTTCTCAGCGCGTCATTTTCGAGAGCTACCCTGAACTCGGCTACAACTACCGAATGACCGATCTTCAGGCCGCGATTGGGCGCGTTCAACTGATCCGTCTGCCTGGTCTCGTCTCCAAGAGGCGCCGATTGGCGGAACAGTACCGCGACGGATTGAGCCGCATCGAAGGGCTGACGGCCCCTGTCGAACCATCCTGGGCGCGTACAAACTGGCAGAGCTATTGCGTGACATTGCCGGACTGGCTCGATCAATCGAAAATCATGCAGGCGTTGCTCGATCGCGGCGTTTCGACCCGTCGTGGCGTGATGAACATTCATCGCGAATCAGCCTATGCCGACCCGCACTCACACCGTATCGCCGGACATCTGGGGCGAAGCATCGCAGCTCAGGAAAAATCCATCATCCTGCCGCTCTTCGCACAGATGACCGAGAGTGAGCTATCCTTCGTATTGGAGAGCTTGCAGCAGGCAACCAGCACCCTCTCCCGCAGTGTATCTCGCCTCGTCGGCTGACGGATGATGTTCCGGGTCGGGTGCCTCCTGGAACACGCGTTACTGGCGCCGGAAGACCGCAGTGGCGCGGCTGAGCGTCGTCCACCAATCGCGGGCCGCTTCGCCGTCATCGCTGATCAGGCGGACTTCGAGATCCATGTGCGAATTGGTCTTGGTAGCGCACCCTCTGGGAGAATGTCGATTAGATGCAAGAGCGAATAAACTCCGCTCACGATCGTGGCCAGGGTACCAATGACCATCGACTGCCATGAAGGCAGCAATAATGTCGCGCAGAAAATTGCACCGGTCGATGCAATGAAGGACGCTCCGAGCCTGAGATTGGCTTTGGACCAGCGAAAGCCGGTGAGCCGGCGGGCAACGGCATAGATCAGCCATCCATGCCAGACGTAGAGGCCGAAAAACGCGATACCGGCACCCAACGGTCCGAATTCGGCGACCAAGAACCACGCCAACCCGACATGGACGCCGGTCGCCGCAGCTTCCGTCCAGAAGAAGATGCCGCGCGAACCCTTCGCAATGATGATATAGCCTAACGGCCAGGCAATGATCCGCAGCATCATGCCAAGGCAGATCCAGCGCAGGATTGCTGCAGCGGGATAGAACTCAGGTGAGTAGAAGAGCCACATCGCAACCGGTGCAAGTGTCAGCGTGGCAATCACGCCAGGACCGGCAAGCAGCAGGCTGATGTGGGTTTGATCGTTGACGAGGCGGTTGCAGGCCTCATGGTCCGAGGCGACAGCCGCCAGGCGGGGAAAGAAGTCTGTCCCCATCGCTTGCAATATGAAGCCGGCGTATATGCCCCCAAGCGCCCAGGCGGACTGATACAGTCCTGCTCCGATCACGCCATTATCATGCAGAACGATGAGGCGGATGACGTACGACGATCCAGCCATTAGCAGGCCGCTGACCATGAAGACGAGGCCGAGCTTCAGAAGCGGGCTGATCTCCTCCGCAAGCTGGCGCGCGGACATGACCGTCCGGTTGACCTGCACATTGCGGCCGAACCACCTGGCGATCAGGAACATTGCGGCCGCGGAGGCAACGATCGAGGGAGCAATGCCATTGGTGCCGAATATATAGACGAGAGCCACGGTAATAACTGTTGAGCAAAGGCCGCTTAGGATGCTGATCCGGGCGAGACTGGCGATGTTGCGCATCCCCTGGATCAAGGCGAGTTGCCCGCCAGCCACCAACTGAAAAAAGATGGCAAACGAAAGAAGCGCGACCCCTGCGGTATACTGGTCGTCGCCGAATGTCAGGTTGGCGATGGGTTGTGCCAGGGCAGCGAGAAGCAGTGCTCCGATGATCCCCAGAACGATCGACGTTCGTCGCAGCGCAGTTGCTGTGCGGGCCATCCAATCGATGTTGCCGGTGCCGGCTGCCGTGGCGATCTGTCGAACCCCGCTCGACTGCACGCCGAGGCCGGCGACAACCTGGGTCAGGTCGATGATGGACGAATAGAGTCCCATCTGGCCCACGCCGGC
This sequence comes from Rhizobium sp. ARZ01, assembly GCF_014851675.1. NCBI lineage: Bacteria > Pseudomonadati > Pseudomonadota > Alphaproteobacteria > Hyphomicrobiales > Rhizobiaceae > Rhizobium > Rhizobium sp. ARZ01. Next base: position 659,192 of record NZ_JACVAE010000002.1, on the reverse strand, counting down.
GGGGCCAAGCAACACGGCCATTGCCTTGTTGCGTACGATGGAACACAGGACATTGACCAGCGATGAGCCGCCGATCAAGATCATCGCTTTGAGTATCTGGAAGTAGCTCTGTGCTGCCACCGAGGTGTCTTGTGTCGCCATGGATCGCTCGCTGCCTGTCAGCCGTCCGACCTGTGGTAGTGGGGATATTCCGCCTGCACGAGCCGTCGGACGACGGCATCGGTGCTGGCTTGCCAGGCTGGCGCGCGCCAGCCAAATGTCTGCTCGAACTTGTCGCAGGAAAGGCGTGAATTCGACGGGCGCTTCGCCTTTGTCCGATACTCGGCGCTGGCGATGTCGATGACGTCCGCGAAAGGCCCGCCCAGCGACTGGCTTGTGCGAAATACATGTCGCGCAAAGCCGGACCAGTTGGCTTCGCCCATCCCGGTCACGTGAAAGACGCCGGCCCGATTTCGCCAGGGATGGGTTGCCACGTGAATGATAGCACGTGCAAGGTCGATTGCGCTGGTCGGATTGCCCCACTGATCGGCGACGACGTTGATGGCCCGACGTTCGGTAGCGAGCCTCAGCATCGTCCTGACGAAGTTGGTGCCAAACGGGCTGTAGACCCAGCTTGTGCGAAGGATGACATGACGTGGATTGGCACTGGCAACCGCAAGCTCGCCCCTGAGTTTTGTATAGCCGTAAACGGTTCTCGGTTCCGTCTCGTCGTCCTCCAGGTAGGGATTTGGTGAATCACCCGAAAAAACGTAGTCGGTCGACACGTGTATGATAGGCAGCCGAAGCTGTGCAGCAGCTTCGGCAATATTAGCGGCACCAACCACGTTGACGTCATAGGCGAGATCCCGTTCATCTTCCGCTCGATCGACCGCGGTGTAGGCGGCAGCCGAGACGACGATGTCGGGTCTTGTGGCGGCTAGCACGCGCCGAATCGACGACGGGTCCGAAAGCTCCAAGTCTGGACGCCCGACCGCGACAAGCGTGATGTCGGACATACCGGTCGTGATCTCGACCAGGCTAGTGGCCAATTGCCCGTGCCTGCCTGTCACGAGGATCCTCATCGTCCTGCCTCTCGCGACGGCGTGAAGACCTCCGCGAGCGCCAGCGGAGGGGCGTTTCGGTCCTTTTCGGAGAGTTCGAGCTGGGAATGATGGATTGGCCAGACGATGCCGATATCGGCGTCATCGAAGCGGATTGCGCGGTCATGGGACGGAGAATAATGGTTCGTGACCTTGTAGATCACCTCAGTTTCCGGCTCGAGCGTGAGGAAGCCGTGCGCGAATCCCTTTGGTACGAGCAACTGGTTCCAGTCGGCGGCCGAGATTCGCGCCGCGCACCATTTCCCAAAAGTCGGGGAGTCCGGTCGAATGTCGACAGCAACGTCGAATATTGCGCCCCTGACGACCCTGACCAGCTTGTCCTGAGCATAGGGCGGCAGTTGGTAGTGCAGGCCACGCAGGACGCCGCGCGCCGCGGAGTATGAATGATTATCCTGGACGAAATGCAAGTTCAGCCCGGCGTCTGAAAACCGCTGAGCGTTCCAGGTCTCAGAAAAGAAGCCGCGATTGTCGCCAATCCGAACCGGGCGGATCTCCAAAACTTCTTCGAGTTCGAGCGACCGGATTTCAAGGCTCATCCGGGATATTCCTCAACGAGTCCAAGGAGATAGTCGGCATAGGACGTCTTTCCGAGCAGGCCGGCGCGCCGGCGGACTGCTTCAGGTCCCAACCAGCCCTTTTGGAGCGCGATCTCCTCCGGACAGGCGATCTGAACACCCTGCCGGCGTTCGACAGTCCGCACGAAGGAAGAGGCTTCCTGGAGGCTGTCATAGGTGCCGGTGTCGAGCCAGGCATGACCGCGCCCGAGCTGGTACACGTGCAAATCGCCCCGCGACAGGTAGATGTTGTTGACTGTGGTTATCTCAAGTTCACCCCGAGCCGACGGCTCGATCGAGCGAGCGATCTCCACCACATCATTGTCGTAGAAATAGAGCCCCGTCACCGCCCAGTTGGATTCGGGTGTGACTGGCTTCTCCTCGATCGTGATGGCCTGACCGGTCTGCTGGTCGAAAGTGACCACGCCATAGCGTTCGGGATCGTCGACATGATAGGCGAAGATGGAGGCGCCGTACTTGCGCGCCGCGGCTTGCTGGCAAATGGCCGGCAGACCGTGTCCGAAGAAGATATTGTCGCCAAGGATCATCGCGACATTGTCCCGCCCGATGAAGTTGCGGCCGATGATGAAGGCCTCGGCCAGTCCGTTTGGATGGGGCTGTTCGGCGTAGGATATGTTGAGCCCGAAGTCGGAACCGTTCCCCAATAGTGCCTGGAAACAGGGGAGGTCGCGTGGGGTCGTGATGATGAGGATGTCGCGTATGCCCGTGAGCATCAGGACGCTGAGCGGATAGTAGATCATCGGCTTGTCGTAGATGGGGAGAATCTGTTTCGACACCGCGATCGTGAGGGGGTAGAGCCGCGTGCCACTGCCCCCTGCCAAGATGATCCCCTTCATTGCGACCGCCCCCTGTGCCTGCTCCGATCAGTTGGTTTGCCTTCCAATATCGTCATTGGCTGACCTGTCCCGGCTGGGTCCCTTCCGCGGCTTTGTCGACGGGCATGCCCGAGCTCTGGGAGGGGGCGCTTACAGAACGTGTCCGCAAGACACGGACGACGTCGCCCGGCTTCAGGGCCGTTGTTTCTGATGCAGCGAACTCCTCGGTCTTGCCTTCAATCTGCCGCGAGATGCTGAAGGCGGGAGATGTCACCGTGGATGGCAAGGTCGCATCGCCGCCGAGCATGTCGAGCAATCGCTTCTGCCGAGTGTCGCGCCGCACCTGCAGTTGTTTCATCGAGCCCCTTTCCGACTGGATCTGGGCCGTGACGTCGACGCGTCGGTTGTCGGTTAGTCCTTCAAGATTGCGAGTCGCCTCGGAAATGTTTTGTTGCGCCCTCATGATCGCGGTGACCATGTCGAGCCTCGATGCCCGGTAGCCTCTGAGCGTTCGCTCCAGGTCCACCTGTCGGGTCGGCAGGATTACGCCTTTTTCCACCATGGGCTTGATCGTGGAGAGTTCCTTGCGGACCGAACTGATGTCTTCATCGTTGTTGGCGATCTTCTTTTCCAGCGTGTCGATCTCGCGGTTCATCAGCTCGCGCAACGCGGAGTAAGACCGCGATTGCCGTTCGTTGGCGGCAGCACGTGCGGCAAAGATCTGCTTTTCCTGATTGTAGATCGTTGCCGCCAACGCACCGTCATCGTCTGGCGGTGGATCGAACCGGAAGTCGTTGGCGCCGGCCATCTCGGCCTCAAGCCGGGCCAATCTAATGGTGCTGCGCAGGATCTGGTCATCGAGTTCGCGCAGATCGCCGACGACCTCCGCCTGCCCCAGGCCGGAAACGTCGACCTGACGGTAGGTTCCGCCGGCCAGGGCCAACGCCTGAAGCGCAGTCAGACCCTCGCGGAACTTATATTCCCCCGGCGTCGTCACGTCGCCCACCACATAAACCGGCGGATACTCGATGATGGCGACCGATGTATCCGGCCGCTCGACCAACCCGATCTTGGCCTTTAGTTGATCGGCGACTTTCGCGGCCAACGCCGATTCATCGAGATCGCCGATGGAAACCGTTCCCAGAACCGGCAGCGACACTGTGCCGTCCTCGGCAACTGTATACTCCCCGCCGAGTGCCTCCCATTTTTCGTAGATGCCTTTGGTCGGCATCCATTGGACGACACTGAGGCGTATTCTCGTCTGTGGAACGAGTTTGCCAGCTTCGGCAACTGCAGGAGCGCCGACCCCGCCTAAGACAAGCGTTGCCAGCAGCACGAACACGGTTCCAAGGGAGCGATTGTGATCCTGGAAACTAGCCTGCATCGGGATCTCCAACCTTCGATTGTCGGATGGCGCATCGCCGGAAAACAGAATACCTGCCCGACTTGCGTCCACAGCAGCCTAAGTGTGCAAATTATTGAAATGTTGAGAAGGGGAAGGGGCGTGCTTCAGCCTCATCAATATTGGTGAAGCGGGTTATGGCCAACTTGCCCAGGCCGGTTCTTCACTGATCCGGCCAGTCGCCGGATCGTGATCGAATGGCAAAGGTGTACGAAATTCTGCTCCTGGTTCCATAGTTGGTGGATAGGTGCCGTCATTTCCTAGTTCGTTTGGATGAAGCGCTTTGCCCGGCACGCCCACGCGCATTGCCCTTCGATCCATGGTTCAGCCCTTTTGCGCCGTCGCGGTCATTCCTAGCGTGCGGTAAGGTTCTGCGAGTGGTGCGCAGGTGCGCCCGCTCTACCGGTAGTGACGATTGCCGGTCGATCGAGCCGCGGGTGAAGGATATGGTGCTTTTGGACGGGAACGATTACGCCGAGGCAGGGGTTGGCGCGGTTGGTGTCAGGGGAGGACCTGAGCCGCAGCGTGTGATGCTGATCCTGACCAACACTGGAAGTGTATCGAACCGCCTCATCGATGCCGTCGAACGGGAATTTCCCTGGGTTGTTGTCGAGCAACTCGAACAGGTCAATGCCGCGTGCCGGACCTTTTCTCATCCCGTTGCCTTGATCCTTGTCGACATCGCCTTGATGAGGGAGGCTGAAGCAGCGTCCGCGATATTGACGCGCGTTCACCCGAATGCCCTGACCGCGGTCATCGAGCCGAATGACAAGCTTCAGACCACGTCGCTTTCAGCGGTCGTCGATTCACCGCTTGTCCGAAGTGTCTTGCCGATGGACCTTCGCCTGGATGTCTGGCTGTCGATTGTCCGACTGATGTTGTGCGGCGGCGAGTACCTGCCCCCGGGATCGATCATCCATACGAGAACGGGTGATCCCGGTTTGCCAATCCTAGGGCACTATGGTTCGCGGCAGCTGCACCGAAAGACTGAAGGCAACCGGGCGGAGCTGACGGCCCGGGAATTGCAGATCCTCGAAATGGTTTCCCGCGGGCTGCAAAACAAACTGATCGCTGCGGCATTCGGCCTGTCCGAAAATACGGTGAAAATTCATCTTCACAACATCATTCGCAAGCTGGGTGTTCATAACAGGACCGAAGCGGCCGCACGGTTTCGCAACACCCAATATGGTGGAGCACGAATTGATTGAGGGTCGTCCGGTGTCCAGGCAGGTCAGGTCTGGTCGAGCATTGTTGACCGGCCCGGCGCCAACCGGCTCTTGCCGTAGCGATGGTCCGACAAGGTGCCTCGGGGCTCAATTGACAAGTGCCGGGTTGTTCCTGCACCCATAGACTGTTCAACGAGCAGAGTTCCACGGCCCCGACATGTCCAAGACAACGCGCGCAACGCAAGCACTGGCCAAGGCCGGTGTGTCATTCACCGTCCATGCCTATGACTACGATCCCTCGGCGGAAAAGGTGGGGATGCAGGCTGCGGTGGCACTGGGGGAAACGCCGGGCCGCGTTCTCAAGACATTGATGGCGGAAGTCGACGGTAGGCCGGTCTGTGTGATCGTGCCGTCTGACCGCGAGGTGAGCATGAAGAAACTCGCGGCCGCTTTCCGCGGTAAAACGGCAAGCATGATGAAGCCGGCCGATGCGGAGCGGCTGACAGGCTATCATGTCGGAGGCATCAGCCCCTTCGGGCAGCGCAAAGCGGTGCCGACTGTGCTCGAGGAGCAGGCCCTGGCGCACGCAGCCGTCTACATCAACGGCGGCCAGCGTGGCCTGCAGGTGCGGCTCTCGCCGGTAGATGCGCGCAATACACTGAAGGCGGTGGCAGCGTCCGTGGTGGCCTGAGCGCCAGCCGACCGGGCCCAATTATCCGTCAAGTGAGCCGTGAAAGCAGCGCTGCGAGCATTGCGGCCTTATCTTCTCCAAGCCTCTCGCCGATGTGTGCCTGTATGGATCGGCCGTAGATGTCCCACATTGCTGCGCGGACGGAACGGCCCTTTTCGGTGATCACCACCCATCGGCCGCGGCCATCCTGATCGAACGTTTCCCGTTTGACCAAACCCTCCCTTTCAAGCCGGTCAATTAGGCGGGAGAGATTGTATTGCGCGAGCAGCGTGCGTTCTTCGATCTCATAGGGGCGCAGTCGCCCATCTCCGGCGCGGTCAAGCTCCCAAAGGACGTCGTACCAGCCAAGTGGCGGCTGGCCCGCGGATCGCAGGTCGTTCTCAATGGCCGTGAGCAGACTTCGCTGCGCTCGCATCAAGTTGATCCAGGCACGAGTGACTTCGGCAGAAGGAAGGTTTGTTCTCTTCGACATAAATGCAATTACATCTATCTTGACGCCGCGCGCAAGCGGAGTTATATGCAGATGCATCTATCAATCGGAGACGGCGATATGCACCAGCAATCACTTACCGCCTACGGCACGGCTCTGCTGCGCGTGAGCCTTGGAGCCATGTATCTGGCGCACAGCATCCTTTTGAAACTTCTGACCTACGGGCTCGATGGCACGGCTGGCTATTTCGTCTCAATTGGTCTGCCAGCTTGGCTGGCCTATCTCACCTTCGCAGCGGAAGCTGTCGGGGGCGTGATGCTGGTGGTCGGCATCCACACACGTTACGTCGCCCTTGCGCTGGTACCCGCGCTGCTGGGGGCGATCATTTGGGCGCACGGCGCTAACGGCTGGGTCTTTACCGCGCCAAGCGGCGGTTGGGAGTATCCGCTCTTCCTCATCGCTGTTTCGTTTGCGCAGGCGCTGCTCGGCGACGGTGCCCTCGCCTTGCGGCCGTCACGTCCGCTCGCGACCGCCCCTGTACACTGACCGCCTTCAAGGAGACCATATGATGACTGAACGCACGTTCACTCTCGTCAGCCACCATCTCTGCCCCTACGTTCAGCGCGCAGCGATTGCACTTGAAGAGAAAGGAGTTGGCTTCGAGCGCATTTATATCGATCTTTCGGCCAAACCTGACTGGTTCCTCGGCGTATCCCCGCTCGGCAAGGTTCCGCTTCTTCGCATCGATGACAGTAACGGGCGGCAGGTGCTCTTCGAAAGCGCGGCGATCTGCGAATTTCTGGAGGAGGTGCTGCCGGGGCCGCGGATGCATCCGACCGATCCGTTTGTCCGGGCACGTCACCGCGGCTGGATGGAGTTCGGCTCCAACCTCCTTGCCGACATCTGGGTGTTCGAGACGACCATTGACACACAGACCTTTGCCGCAAAGCGTCAGGCACTCGCCTCAAAATTCGTCCAGATCGAAGCGGAGTTGCACGATGGTGGCCCATTCTTCGGCGGCGTGGACTTCAGCTTAGTTGATGCCGTCTTTGCGCCGATCTTCCGGTATTTCGACGTCTTCGACACGATCGCCGATCACGGCGTATTCGACGGATTGATGCGCGTGCCTGCGTGGCGCAGAAGTCTCGCGGCTCGGGCGAGCGTCAGGAGCGCCGTGACGGCGGATTATCCCGAACGGCTCATGGATTTTTTGAGGAAGCACAATGCCATCATGCTGAAGGGTGGCTCCATCGCCGCGTGAAGCGTTCACGGCCGATCTTCTGTTTTGCGCAAAACCGTCCTAAAAGAGGGCACCGCAATCGAAGACAGCAGGAAAGCCGATGAACGCACCGCTTCGTAACGCAATCGCCCCGGTCGATCCAGTCAAGCTTGAAAAGCTCGCTGAGGTGGCCGTGAAGGTTGGGCTTCAGTTGCAAAAGGGGCAGGACCTGGTGATCACGGCCCCGATCGCCGCCCTTCCGCTGGCTCGCCTCATTACCAAGCATGCCTACATTTCCGGCGCAGGCCTCGTCAGCACCTTCTATGCCGACGAAGAGGCGACCCTGGCACGCTACCGCCACGCGCCGGAAGAGAGCTTCGACCGGGCGACCGATTGGCTCTACGAGGGCATGGCGAAAGCCTATGCCAACGGAGCCGCGCGTCTTGCAATCGCAGGCGACAATCCGATGCTCCTGTCCGGCGAGGACCCGTCGAAGGTGGCGCGCGCCAACAAGGCAAACTCCATGGCCTACAAGCCGGCGCTGGAGAAGATCGCCAATTTCGACATCAACTGGAACATCGTTTCCTATCCGAACCCGTCCTGGGCCAAACTGGTCTTCCCGAACGATCCAGAAGACGTGGCGGTCGAAAAACTCGCCAATGCGATCTTCGCCGCCTCTCGCGTGGACGTTGCAGATCCGGTCGGCGCCTGGGAAGCGCACAACACCAACCTGCGCAGTCGCTCGGCCTGGCTGAACGGCGAACGCTTTTCGGCCCTGCATTTCAGGGGGCCGGGCACTGATCTGACCGTGGGCCTGGCCGACGGCCACGAATGGCATGGCGGCGCCTCGGTCGCCAAGAATAACGTCACCTGCAATCCGAACATCCCGACCGAGGAGGTCTTCACGACGCCGCATGCGCTGCGGGTGGAAGGTTTCGTCGCAAGCACCAAGCCGCTTTCGCACCAGGGCACGCTGATCGACGACATCCGCGTCCGCTTCGAGAGTGGCCGCATCGTCGAAGCGCACGCCTCGAAGGGCGAGGCGGTGCTCAACAAGGTGCTGGATACGGATGAGGGCGCGCGCCGTCTCGGCGAGGTGGCGCTGGTGCCGCATTCCTCACCGATCTCGGCGAGCGGGCTTCTGTTCTACAATACCCTCTTCGACGAGAATGCCGCCTGCCACATCGCCCTCGGCCAGTGCTATTCCAAGTGCTTCGTCGACGGCGCAAATCTGGCGCCGGAGCAGATCACGGCGCAAGGCGGCAATTCGAGCCTCATCCATATCGACTGGATGATCGGCTCGGGCCAGATCGACATCGACGGCGTCAGGGCCGATGGTGGCCGCACGCCGGTGATGCGCGCCGGCGAGTGGGCCTGAGGTGTCCATGGCGACGGTCGGTGTCGTTGGTGGCGGTGGCTGGCTTGCAGGGGCGTTGCTGCGCCCCGCGCTTGCCGGCGGCATCGTACGCCCGGAGCGCCTGATACTCTCATCCCGCTCCGGTGACGTGTCCGGTTTCGATGTCTGGCCGCGCGTCCGCATGACAACGGACAACGCCGAGCTTGTCGCGGAGTCCGACGTCGTCATGCTCTGCGTTCGTCCGCATGATCTTGCCGACATCACGCTCGACCTCACCGACAAGCTCCTCGTTTCCGTCGTCGCCGGCGTTACGGCAGAGGCGCTGGCACGTAATTTCGGCGCCAGGCGGATCGTACGCGCCATGCCGAACGCCTGCGCCGAACAGCGGCTCTCGTTCACGCCGTGGTTTGCCACCGACAATGTGCCCGACCACGAATTGGATTTCGTCTTCCGCTTCTTCTCCGCGTCCGGCCGGGCACACGGGATCACCGACGAAACGCAGTTGGACTATTTCACCGCACTGACCGGTTCGGGGCCTGCTTTCCCGGCGCTCTTTGCCGATGCAATGATCCGCCATGCGATTGGTGCCGGCATCGACCCTGACGTGGCAGACGCAGCAGTGCGCCAGCTTTTTCTCGGCGCTGGCGTATTGATGGCCCAGTCGGAGACGACGCCCGCAGGTCTCGTCGATGTCTTCCTGGAATATCAGGGAACGACTGCTGCCGGCCTGACTGCGATGATCGAGTCCGATGTGGCTGCGCCGATCTTCAAGGGGCTTTCTGCAGCGCGGCGGCGCGTGGCAAAGGGCTCTTCGTCATCCTGACGAAAGTCGAAAGGGAAATGGCGCAGGCTGGGTTGACCGGACCATAAGTGGAGCCTATTTTTAGAATTATTCTAAAAATGGTTTCGCAATGATCTCTCGTCTTTTTGGTCCAAGCAAGCGCAGTCTCGAATCTCTCAGCGAACAGGAAATCCTGGCCCTCGCCATATCGGCGGAGGAGGACGACGGGCGCATATACCTTGCTTACGCCGAGGGTCTGCGTCAGGCCTCTCCGCATACGGCAAACATGCTGGTCGCCATGGCCAAGGAGGAAAATGAGCACCGGCGGTTGCTGATCGACATGCACGTGAAGCGTTTCGGCGACAGCATTCCCCTGGTCCGGCGCGAGTACATAAGAGATTTCCCCAAGCGTAAGCCCGACTGGCTGGTCGCCAGGATGCCGGTCGAGATGGTGCGCGCAAATGTAAAGGCGATGGAGGAGGCGGCGCACCGCTTCTATCTCGAAGCTGCGGCACGCGCGACGGACGCGCCGACGCGCAAGCTGCTTGGCGATCTGGCGCTTGCGGAAAAGAGCCACGAAACCAAGGCGCGCTTTATCGAGGAAAGTGAGGAGGGCAAGGCTGCGCTGGTAGAGGAGGCGCAGGTCGAGCGGCGCCAGTTCATCCTGACCTATGTACAACCTGGCCTGGCCGGGCTGATGGACGGCTCCGTTTCGACGCTCGCGCCGATCTTTGCGGCGGCCTTCGCTACGCAGGACACCTGGCAGACCTTTCTGGTGGGGCTTTCGGCTTCGGTTGGCGCCGGCATCTCGATGGGGTTCACGGAAGCGGCGCACGACGACGGGAAACTCTCCGGGCGCGGCTCGCCGGTTAAACGCGGCTTCGCCTCCGGTATCATGACGGCGATTGGCGGCCTCGGCCACGCGCTGCCCTATCTGATCCCGCATTTCTGGCTCGCGACTGCCATTGCCGCAGTCGTCGTCTTCGTGGAGCTATGGACGATCGCCTTCATCCAGAACCGCTTCATGGAAACACCGTTCTGGCGTGCGGCGTTCCAGGTCGTGCTTGGCGGCAGCCTGGTCTTCGCCTGCGGCGTCCTGATCGGCAACGCGTAAGACAAAAAAGGCGACCGGAATCCGGTCGCCTCGAACTTTGCTAGGCAGTGTGTGGGCTTACTTGTCGACCGACGACACCATGACAGCATCGCCGTTCTCGATCGAGACCCAGCGACCTGGATGGAACGACGCCTGGCGCTTCAGGTAGCGATAGGGTGTCTCGGTCCAGCGCTTCACCTCGTTTTCAAGATTGTCGAGAATGAAGTCCCCCTCCGTCGTGCGCATGGTAAGGACTGCATGCCCTTCGCCATCAGGCTTGCGCACAACGGTGATGAGGAGGTCGGCGGGTGCGAAACCCTGCTCGATCAGTTTGCGGCGCTTCAGAAGGACGAAATCTTCACAATCGCCCGCCAGATCGGGGAAGGCCCAGTGCTCGTCCGCGCCGAACAACTCCTTGTCGGTCATCGGCGTGATGTCGCGATTCACCGTGTCGTTGATCTCGCGGATCATCTTCCAGCCGAAGGATGTTACCTTTGCTGCGCCCGGATCGCGTTGTCCGGCCGCGCATTCCGAACGGTGCGTCTGGCAGAATTCGTAGTGGCCGATCGGCTGGGAAGTGACGCCGCCCGTGCGCATCGCCAGGGCGGAAGCAGGAGCGGTGAAGGCGGCGGAAGACGATACGAACAAGGCTGTGAACGCCACAAAAATAGCCTTAGCACCAATCATTCGCGCCATGGGTGTCCCCTTCAATCGTTAACAAAACGTAAATTTTTGGGGGGCGAGAAGTCAATCACGATAATTAGCAATGCGACAACATGGTTAAGATGCGCCGCATCGCGTGCTGTTCATGACGCATCCAGCAGGTGTTTGACCGCCTCGAGCAACTTTTCGATGTCCTCTTGACGCGACAGGCGGTGATCGCCGTCGCGGACGAGCGTCAGCACCGCGTCGTCGCAGGAAAGATGCTCCATCAACCGGATTGAATGCGTGTAGGGCACGTCGGGGTCCTCCATGCCCTGCAGCACGTGGATCGGGCAGCCTGTGTTGATCACGCCATCGAGCACGCGGTTACGTCGCCCGTCCTCGATCAGTTTCAGGGTATAGATGTTCGGATCGGGCCCATAGGGCGTCGGCTCCTCGAAGAAGCCGCGCTCGGCAAGTGATGTGCGCTCGGCTTCCGTCAGATTGGGCTCGATCAATTCGCTGGTGAAATCCGGGGCGGGCGCGATCAGCACCATGCCGGCGAGGTCGTTCTCCCGGCCGCGTTGTCGCAGTTCCTGCGCCAGCCGAAGGGCTAGCCATCCGCCCATGGACGAGCCGACGACGAGGAGGCGTTGCGTCCCCAGTCTGGTTCGGGCGTACTCGAGGACGGCAAGCGTTTCTTCGAGCCAACGGGAAATCGTGCCGTCGACAAAGGCGCCGCCCGAGGCTCCGTGTCCGGAATAGTCAAAGCGGATGCAGCCTGTGCCCAGGCGTGCCGCAAACCGAGCCAGTTCGACGGCCTTTGTGCCGGTCATGTCCGAGCGATAGCCGCCGAGCCAGATGATATGCGGCTGTGTATTGCCGTCTCTCTCCTGCAGTAGCTGCATTGCGAGGTCGCGACCTTCCGCGCCTGCTCCCACCGTCAGCCGATCGATAGATTCGTTGGTTCCATTTTGGTTCATGCCATGCTCCTGATTTGTCGTGTTGCGCGTGAATACGGGCGCCCCGGCGGCCTCTTTGGCCCTCGATTTACACGATTTCGCGCCAGGCAGGACAGATGGTGATTTTTTCCCCGCGGCGTGCTATTGACATCGCCTCGGTGATCAACACATTGCCGCGATGAGCGCTGGTGCGCGACGCGGCGGTGAGGATTACCTTCCGAAAACCGCAATCTCTATCCGAAACGATTCGAGGAGAATACGACCATTCGCAGACCCTTCAAAGCGGACGCACCGGTCAAGGACGGCCCGCGTTCAAACCGAGAAATCCGGATACCCCGGGTTCAGCTCATTGATGCCGAAGGCACGAACCACGGCATTGTTCCCACCGATCAGGCCCTTCGCATGGCGGAAGACGCCGGCCTGGATCTCGTGGAGATTTCCCCGAACACCGATCCTCCGGTGTGCAAGATTCTCGATCTCGGCAAGCTGAAATACGCCAATCAGAAGAAGGCGGCAGAGGCGCGCAAGAAGCAGAAGATCGTCGAGGTCAAGGAAATCAAGATGCGCCCGAACATCGACACGCATGACTACGACGTGAAGATGAAGGCGATGAACCGCTTCTTCGAAGAAGGCGACAAGGTCAAGGTGACCCTGAAATTCCGCGGCCGCGAGATGGCCCACCAGGAACTTGGCATGAAGCTCTTGCTGCAGGTCAAGGAAGATACCGTGGGTATCGCCAAGGTCGAAGCCGAGCCCAAGCTTGAAGGTCGCCAGATGATGATGGTGCTCGCTCCGAAGTGATGGAGCGGCACCGATTGCATGAGCCGCCCTCAAGGCGGCTTTTTGCTTTTTGCGCGACCGCCGCAGATTTCAGGAATCCGGTTGCGCTTTCGGGGCAGTTCGGTTAAAAGCCCCCGTCCGAACGGTCCGGCAGGGCATGCCGTGGCCGTTCTTTACGCTGGAGACGCGCCTCGTCAGCCGTCTCGAATTCAAAAAAGAATGGAGTAGCAAAATGCCCAAGATGAAGACGAAGTCGTCTGCCAAGAAGCGGTTCAAGATCACCGCGACAGGCAAGGTCGTTGCAGCTGCCGCCGGCAAGCGCCACGGCATGATCAAGCGTACCAACAAGTTCATTCGCGACGCGCGCGGAACCATGGTTCTGGCCGAAGCCGATGGCAAGAAAGTCATCAAGAACTACCTGCCGAACGGTCTCTGAGACTTTTAAGGCACTTTGGATACGTTAAGGAGATCATGACATGGCACGTGTAAAACGCGGCGTTACCTCGCACGCCAAGCACAAGAAGACGCTCAAGGCAGCCAAGGGCTTCTACGGCCGCCGCAAGAACACCATCCGCGCCGCCAAGGCCGCGGTTGACCGTTCCAAGCAGTACGCCTACCGCGACCGCAAGGTGAACAAGCGCAACTTCCGCGCTCTGTGGATCCAGCGCATCAACGCCGCCGTCCGCGAATTCGGCCTGACCTACGGCCGCTTCATCGACGGTCTGAACAAGGCCGGCATCGAAGTCGACCGCAAGGTTCTGTCCGACATGGCGATCCATGAGCCGGCAGCATTCGGCGCCCTCGTCGAAGCGTCCAAGAAGGCACTCGCCTACCTCAAGGACGGCACGAAGAATGAGTTTGAAAGCGTGGTTCGTTAAGACCAGCGCTTCCCAAGCCTTTTGACCATAGAAGTTGGGAAACCCGCGCTGGCAGGGCTGGCGCGGGTTTTTCTTTGAGCCAATGGATTTGAACGATGTCCGATCTCGATACCTTGAAACAGACCCTGTTAGCGGACGTCGCGGCCGCTGGCGATGAAGCCGCCATCGAGGGCGTGCGCGTTGCCGCCCTCGGCAAGAAGGGCTCCGTCTCCGAACTGCTGAAGACGCTTGGCACCATGACGCCGGAAGAGCGCCAGACGCGCGGTGCGGCGATCAACGCGCTGAAGAACGAACTGACGGACGCGATCACCGCCCGCAAGAGCGAACTGCGCGATGCGGCGATCGCTGCCCGGCTCGCCGCCGAAACGGTCGATGTCAGCCTGCCGGTGCGCCAGTCGCCCGCCGAGCGTGGCCGCATCCACCCGATCAGCCAGATCATCGACGAGATCACCGCGATCTTCGCCGACATGGGCTTCTCCATCGCCGAAGGCCCGGATATCGAGACCGACTATTATAACTTCACCGCGCTGAACTTCCCCGAAGGCCATCCGGCGCGCGAGATGCACGATACCTTCTTCTTCCCGCCGGATCAGAACGGCGAGCGCAAGGTGCTGCGCACCCACACCTCGCCGGTGCAGGTTCGCACGATGGAAGCGCAGAAGCCGCCGATCCGCATCATCATCCCCGGGAAAACCTACCGACAGGACTCGGACGCGACCCACTCGCCGATGTTCCATCAGGTCGAGGGCCTGGTGATCGACAAAAAAGCGAACGTCGCCAACATGCGCTGGGTGCTGGAAGAGTTCTGCAAGGCCTTTTTCGAGGTCGACAGCGTCACCATGCGCTTCCGCCCGTCCTTCTTCCCCTTCACCGAGCCGTCCTTCGAGGTCGACATCCAGTGCGACCGCTCGTCCGGCCCGATCGTCAAGTTCGGTGAGGGCACAGACTGGATGGAGATCCTTGGCTGCGGCATGGTGCATCCGAACGTGCTGCGGGCCGGTGGGCTCGATCCGGACGATTACCAGGGCTTTGCCTGGGGCATGGGGCTCGACCGCATCGCCATGCTGAAATACGGCATGCCGGACCTGCGCGACTTCTTCAACGCCGATGTCCGCTGGATGAACCACTACGGCTTCCGCCCGCTCGACGTGCCGACCCTGTTCGGCGGCCTCAGTGCATAAGTCGCGCGCGTAAGGATCAGAGACATGAAATTCACACTCTCCTGGCTGAAAGAGCATCTGGAAACGGACGCCTCGCTCGAACAGATCTGCGAACGCCTGACTTCGATCGGGTTGGAAGTCGAAGAGGTCGATGACAAGGCCTCGTTCAAGCCTTTCGTGATCGCCAAGGTCGTTTCCGCCGAGCAACACCCGAACGCCGACAAGCTGCGCGTGCTGATGGTCGACACTGGTATCGGCGCGCCCGTGCAGGTCGTCTGCGGCGCTCCGAACGCGCGCGAGGGCCTCATCGGCGCCTTCGCAGCCCCCGGCACCTATGTTCCCGGCATCGACGTGACCCTCTCCGTCGGCAACATCCGTGGCGTCGAAAGCCGCGGCATGATGTGCTCGGAAAGGGAACTCGAGATGTCCGACAGTCATGACGGCATCATCGAGCTTCCGGCTGACGCGCCCGTCGGCACGAGCTTTGCGGCTTACGCCGGCCTCGACGATCCGGTCATCGAGATCAACCTGACGCCGAACCGCCCCGATTGCACCAGCATCTTCGGCATTGCCCGCGATCTGGCCGCATCCGGCCTCGGCACGCTGAAGGCGCCGAAGGCGCCGAGCTTCAGGGTTGAAGGCGAGACGCCAGTGAAGGTGGCCCTTGAGCTCGGCGAGGATACGCATCTTTGCCCCGGCTTCGCGCTCCGCCTCGTGCGCGGCGTGAAGAACGGCCCGAGCCCACGCTGGATGCAGCAGCGGCTGCTTTCGATCGGCCTGCGTCCGATCAACGCGCTGGTCGACATCACCAACTACATGACCTTCGACCAGGGCCGGCCGATGCACGTCTTCGACGCCGCAAAGGTCAACGGCAACCTGACCGTCCGCCGCGCCAAGGAAGGCGAGACGGTGCTGGCGCTCGACCAGCGCGAATACACGCTTTCGCCCGCCAACGTCGTGATTTCGGATGGCGAGGGTGTTGAGTCGATCGGCGGCGTCATGGGCGGTGAGCATTCCGGCTGCGACGAGAACACGACCGACGTGCTGATCGAGTCCGCACTCTGGGATCCGATGAACATCGCCAAGACTGGCCGCACGCTCGGCATCATCACCGATGCGCGCTACCGCTTCGAACGCGGCGTCGATCCGGAATACATGGTCCCCGGCCTTGAGCGCACCACTGAACTCGTCCTCGAACTTTGCGGTGGCATCGCAGCCTCGGCGGATGTGGTCGGCTACAAGGGTTACGAGCCGAAGAACGTCGATTTCCCGGTCTCCGAGGTCAAGCGCCTGACGGGGCTTGAAGTGTCCTCGGAAGAAGGCCGCGACATCCTGCAAAAGCTCGGCTTTGGCGTGTCCGGCTCCGGCGAACGGCTGTCGGTCTCGGTCCCCTCGTGGCGGCCGGACGTCGACGGCAAGGCAGACCTCGTCGAAGAGGTGATGCGCATCCACGGCGTCGACAACATCCACGCCGCCCCGCTCGAAAGCCATACGAGCGTCAACACCAAGATCCTCACCACGCTGCAGATCCGCTCGCGCCTGGCGAAGCGCGCGCTCGCCTCGCGCGGCATGATGGAGGCCGTCACCTGGTCCTTCATCCCGAAGGCGCAGGCCGAGCTCTTCGGTGGTGGCGCGCCGGAACTGGCGCTGTCGAACCCGATCGCTGCCGACATGTCGGACATGCGCCCCTCGCTGCTGCCGGGCCTCCTGACGGCTGCACAGCGCAATGCCGACAAGGGCTATGGGGACGTCGCGATCTTCGAGGTCTCCGGTACCTACGAAAACGACCGCCCGGAAGGCCAGCGCCGCGTTGCCGGCGGTGTGCGCCGCGGTACGGCTTCGCTGGCCGGAGCTGGCCGGCTTTGGTCGAATGCAGCTAAGGGTGGCGGCAAGCCGGTCGACGTCTTCGATGCCAAGGCCGACGCACTTGCCGTGATCGAGGCCTGCGGCCTGCCAACGGGCAATGTGCAGATCGAGCCGGGCGGTCCCGCCTGGTACCACCCCGGCCGCTCCGGCACCATCAAGATGGGCCCTAAGATCGTGCTCGGCTATTTCGGTGAGTTCCATCCGAAGACCCTGGCGACCCTCGACGTCTCCGGCGCGCTTTGCGGCTTCGAGATCTTCGTCGACGCCATGCCGGAGCCGAAGAAGAAGGCGACCCGCACCAAGCCGGCGCTGGAGCTTTCGCCCTTCCAGGCGGTCAAGCGCGACTTCGCCTTCGTGGTCGACAAGGCCGTGGAAGCCGGCGCGGTGCAGCGCGCGGCCTTCGGCGCCGATCGCAAGCTGGTGACGGCCGTCAATGTCTTCGACGTGTTCGAGGGCGCTTCGCTTGGCGAGGGCAAGAAGTCACTCGCGATCGAGGTCGTCATCCAGCCGACCGATAAGACCCTGACCGACGAGGATTTTGAGGCGCTGACGGCGAAGATCGTCGCCAATGTCGCCAAGGCGACCGGCGGAACTTTGCGCGCCTGACAAGGCGGATGCCGAATGACAACAAAACGGGGATCGGTTTTTGCCCATCCCCGTTTTCATCTGCGAGCCAGCCGTCTGGCCGCCGCGATCAGGTTCCCGCGGCGTCGAGCGCGGCCATATGGTCGACAGACAGCTGAAGGTTGGCCGACTTCACCAGGCTGTCGAGTTGGGCCAGTGTGGTGGCGCTGACGATCGGTGCGGTGACGGCCGGTTTCGCCATCAGCCAGGCAAGCGCGATCTCCGCGTGCTTCGCCCGTGTCTCGGCGCTGACCTTGTCGAGTGCGGCGAGAATTCGCAGACCATGGGCGTCGAGGTATTTCTCGATGTCTTCGCCGCGCGCCTTATCCTGGGTGTCCGCGATCGAGCGGTACTTCCCGGTGAGGAAGCCCGATGCGAGGCTGAAATAGGTTATCACCCCGATGTTTTCGCGCTGGCACAACGAAGCAAGCTGGCCCTCAAAGCCGGCGCGGTCATACAGGTTGTACTCCGGCTGCAAGACGGCGTAGCGCGGCAGGCCTGCCTTGTCCGCTGCGTCGAAGGATGCCTGCAGTTGTCCGGCATCGAAGTTGGAAGCACCAAAGGCGCGTACCTTGCCGGCCTTTACGAGCGCGGCATGTGCTTCGAGCGTCTCCTCGTAGGGCGTGTGCTCGTCCGGCCAGTGCGAAAGGTACAGGTCGATGTGATCGGTCTGCAGGCGCTTCAGCGAGGCTTCGACCTCCTGCAGGATCCATTTCTTCGACAGATCACGATGCCCCTGGCCCATGTCGGATCCGACCTTCGTGATCAGCACAACGCTGTCGCGGGAACGTCCCGACTGTTTCAGCCAGTTGCCGATGATGGTCTCGGATTCCCCGCCCTTGTTGCGGGGCACCCAGGACGAATAGACGTCCGCCGTATCGATGGCATTGAAGCCGGCGCCGGTGAAGGCGTCGAGCAACGAGAACGACGTCTTCTCATCCGCGGTCCACCCGAAGACGTTGCCGCCGAAGACGAGCGGCGCGATGTCGAGGCCGGTGCGGCCAAGCGGGCGTGTCTGCATGAGATTTCTCCAGGAATTCGTGATGTAAAAAGGGGGGGCTATCGATCAAGCATAGGGCGGCATCGTTTCGATTGCACGTATCGATTTGGTTGGTTTGCCCAGTTGCCGCCCTTGCTAGGTACGTACCTCGGGGCTAGGCTGCACCGGAATTTCAGGAGGACTCCCCATGCTGCGCTTCGGTATCCTGTCGACGGCCAAGATCGGCCGCGAACTCGTCGTGCCCGCCATCCAGGACGCGGAGAACTGCGTCGTGACAGCGATCGCCAGCCGGGACCTCTCCAAGGCGCGCGCCATGGCGGATCGCTTCTCGGTCCCGCACGCGTTCGGCTCCTATGAGGAAATGCTGGCGTCCGACCTGATCGATGCCGTCTACATTCCCTTGCCGACTTCTCAGCACGTCGAATGGACGATCAAGGCGGCCGACGCTGGCAAGCATGTGCTCTGCGAGAAACCGATTGCATTGAAAGCATCGGAGATCGACGCGCTGATTGCCGCGCGCGATCGCAACAAGGTGCTGGTGTCGGAAGCCTACATGGTCACCTACAGCCCGGTTTGGCGCAAGGTGCGCGAACTGTTGAAGGACGGCGCGATCGGCAGGCTCCGGCACGTGCAGGGGGCCTTCACCTACTTTAACCGCGATCCCGGCAACATGCGCAATATCCCGGAGCTTGGCGGCGGTGGACTGCCGGACATCGGCGTCTACCCGACGATCACCACCCGCTTCGTCACCGGCAAGGAGCCGCTTCGCGTGCAGGCGACGACCGAGCGCGACCCCGAATTCGGCACCGATATCTACTCGAGCGTACGCGCCGATTTCGGCGACTTCGAGCTCAGCTTCTACATCTCCACCCAGCTTGCCGCCCGCCAGGTCATGGTGTTCCACGGCGACAAGGGCTTCATCGAGGTCAAGTCACCTTTCAACGCCGACCGCTACGGTTCTGAGGAACTCGAACTGACCAACCAGAACCATTCCCAGTCGCAGCTGTTCCGCTTCCAGGATGCCCGGCAGTACAGGTTGGAGGCCGAGGCCTTCTCCCGGGCGGCGATAGGAGAGAAGGAAGAGATCGTGACGCTCGAAAATTCGGTGAACAACCAGAAACTCATCGACGCCATCTATCGCGCCAGCGAGAAAGACGGCTGGGAAGGCGTCTGAAGCCGCCAAATGTATCCACCCAAGCGCGCAGCAACAAAGGGCGTCGCGCGTCGAACGCGACGCTCTTAACTGTTAATGACGACCATCCCGCCGATGATCAGGAACGCCCCGACAAAATAGCGAAGGGTCAGCGTTTCCCCCAGAAAGATGCTCGCCAGCAGCGGGATGAAACAGAACGTCAGCGCCATGAACGAATAGCCGATTGTCAACGGCACGGACTTCAGGACGAAGATCCAGATGACGGTGCCGATGCCATAGATGGCAAGCGCACCGATCATAAGCGGGTTGAACAGCAAATGAACAAGTCCGCGCGGACCGAATTCGCCAGTGGTCGCACTGGTCAGTTTGAAGAGGACCTGACCCGCCGCAATAAGGAGCGGTGTTCCGAGCAAGCCGAACCAAAGGGCAGGGCCGTGGTTCTCCAGCGTCACGCTGCCTTCTCCAGTTCGATCTGCTCTCGTTCCTCGCAATAGAAAATGTCGCGTCCGATATCGACGCAGACATGCTTCTGCGGCACCGGATGGACCGCACGCAGGAAGGAATGGGTATAGGGAAAGAAATTGAAGTGCGGATTGAAGCTGTAGCGATATTCGCGCTCGCGCGGGACGACGATGATCAGGCGTTTGCGGGCTATGCGCCGTAGCTCTGCGATCGCCTTGCGATAGTCCAGAACGTGCTCGATCACGTGGGTGCAGACGATCGTGTCGAATTCGTTGTCGGAAAATGGCAGCGCCTCGATCATGGCGGCGACATATTCCACGCCGTCGAGCTTGGCGGCATCGTCGACGACGAAATCGACGCCAGTCAGACGGGTCAGGCTGGGATTGGCAGCCTGGATGTGGCTGAGAAGCGCGCCGGTCCCGCAGCCGACATCGCAGACGCTTGTTCCGTCGATTTCTTCGACGATACGTTCGATGCAGGCGGCGGAGTTGTCCGTGCCGGCGTGGACGCGGGGATGATGCCGATAGAGATCCTCGTATTCGTCTGACGAAAGGAAGGGCGCCCGCTCGCGAAAGCGCGCTAGTTTGACGATGTGGTCTCCCCAGACCAGCTTTGCGGCGGTTCGAAACAAGGCGGAGTCGCGTAGGATCGGCGGCAGCAGGTCTTCGATAACGAACCGGATGCGATTGGTCGTTTCCCTGTTCACGTGTCTTTCCTTTCGCAGCTAGGCCGCAACGTCGGGCTGCTTGGGCATGTGCCCATCAGTGTCCGCACCAGTCGAGAACTCGGTCAGCATCCATGCATTGGCCGGCAGCGTTACGTAATGCATCCGCAACTGCTCGTTTCGTGCGCGTGCGAGCGAATCAAGGATCAAGCCGGCAGAAAAGACCAGGAACGAGATCATCATCAGCGCCATCGAAAGTACCCATGTCGGCATGCGCATCACGAGACCGGTCTCGAAATACTCCGCCAGGACCGGCGCCATGAAAACAAGGCTTGCCAGCATGAAAAGGCCGCTGAATGCCCCGAAGAAGGTGAAGGGTCTCGTTTCCTTCATCAGCATGGCGAACATCCAGAGAATTTTCGCTCCGTCGCGAAATGTCGACAGCTTGGAGTGCGATCCCTCCGGGCGGCGGCCGTAGTCGAGCTCGATTTCGCAGATCGGGAGCTTCAGGCGCGAGGCATGTACAGACATTTCCGTTTCGATCTCGAAGCCAGCGGAAAGAGCCGGGAAGCTTTTGGCAAAGCGCCGGGAGAACGCGCGGTAGCCGGAGAAGATGTCGGTGAAATCGGTGCCGAAGAGCGTGCGATACAGCACATTGAATATTCGGTTGCCAAAGGCGTGGCCTTGTCTGCCGGCATCGGCATGCACGCCACGACGAGTGCCAACGACCATATCCGCCCGTTCGGACAGCAGCGTGTCGATCAGTTTCTGGGCGTCGTTTGGCGAGTAGGTCCCGTCACCGTCGGCCATGATGTAGACGTCGGCATCGATGTCCGCAAACATCCGCCGCACCACGTTGCCCTTGCCCTGACGGCGTTCGCGCACGACCGTTGCGCCGGCAAGAAGCGCGCGCAGCGCCGTGCCGTCGGTCGAATTGTTGTCGTAGACGTAAATCCGAGCTCCGGGGAGCGACGACTTGAAACCGGTGACGACGGCGCTGATCGTCTGCGCCTCGTTGTAGCAGGGCAGGAGGACTGCCAAATCCAGCGCCACTGGTGAACCTTCCGTCATAGTGGATACCGCGTGTCGCCTGAGACCGATCGTTGCGAGGTTGCAGGCGCTCCACGCCCCGCGCGCTTTACTATTTCTTGAGAAGGTTAAGGCTAGGTTTCGTCTCGGAAAATTGACAGCGGGACGGGGAGCCGGATGACGGACATGGCGTCGGGTTTGCATGCAGCGCCTGTCCGGCGTGTGCCGTCCGTGCAGGAGACGGCACGATTTCCGTTGCGCGTGATCGCGTTCTATACGCTTCTCGCGATTGTCTGCGTGCTGGTCAGTGCACTGCCCTTCGCGACCGACTATGTAGGGCCGGACAATGACGATGCGATGCGCCTGGTCGAGGTTCGCGACCTGCTCGCCGGCCAGGGCTGGTTCGACATGACGCAGTATCGGCTCGGCCTTGCAGGAGGCACGCCGATGCACTGGTCGCGCTTCATAGACCTTCCAATCGCCAATCTGATCGAGGTCTATGGTCTGGTCCTTGCGCCGGAGCAAGCCGAAGCTGTGGCCCTAGCCGTCTGGCCTTTGTTGCTGATCGGGCCGCTTCTTTTCGGGATCGGACTTGCCGGTTTTCATCTTGGTGGTCGCGTGGCGATGCATGCATCGCTCGTTTTGGCGACGATCCAGGTCATATCCATTGGTCGCTTCCACCCGGGCGCAATCGATCATCACAATGTCCAGCTGGTCCTGCTGGCAATCATCGCGGCGATGCTGGTGGATCCGTTGCACCGGGCGCGCAGCTATGCGACGGCCGGCATTCTGTGCGCGCTGGCGATCGCGATCGGTGCGGAGACAACCCCGCTGATTGCTGTCGTGTGCATAGTCGTCGCGTTTCGGTGGGCGTGGCACGGCGAGGCTTACCGTCGGGCCGCGGCCGCCTTTGGCCTGGCGTTGGCATCCATGACGACTTTCGCCTTCTTTGCCACCATTGCGCCTGCCCACTATCGCGAGGTTACCTGCGACGCTCTTTCCTATGGCTTCTATGCGCTTGCAACCTTTGGGGGATCGGCGCTCTTCCTCGTAGCGTCCCTCGCCAGCCGGTGGAGCGGAGGAATGCGGCTTTTGGCGCTTGTAGGGGCGGGGGCCGTGCTTTCAATCGCCGTGCTGGCGATCGCGCCGAACTGCCTGCGAAGCCCGCTTGCCGATCTTGATCCCATGCTGCACACCTTCTGGCTCTCCAACGTCACCGAGGCCCAGTCCGTCTTTGGTCAATGGCAATATAACCCCGTTCCAATCGGTGCTTTCTATCTTCCGGGGCTGCTTGCAATGGCCGTTTGCCTGTTCCGGATTCAACGGCGCGACAAGAGCGAAGCCCACCTGACGTTTCTGGCCTTGCTTGCGATGTCCATGATCATTTCTCTGGTCCAGGTTCGGGGGAATGTCTTCACCAACCTTTTCGCAATGCCGCCGCTCGCACTCGCGATTTCGGACCTGCGCCGCCGGGCCAATGCTGATACGAGGAACTTGAAGCGCGGATTGGGCTTTGCGGCGTTTACGCTCGCCTGCGTCCCCTCCGCCTGGGCGGTGTCGGGTTTCGCAATGACGAAGCTGGTGGGTTACAGCTCGCCTTCCGCTTCTGCGCCCGAGACGACGGCCACCTCCTGCGGCAGTCGCGAGTCGATGGTGGCGCTCGCAGCAGAGCCGGTCGGTGTAGTAGCCGCGGCGTCAGATCTTGGTGCAGAAATACTGCGCTTTACGGGGCACCGCGCCCTTTCGGCACCCTATCATCGCAATCAGGGTGGCATGCTGACGGAGTTGCACATAGGCCTTTCCGAACCGCGGCAGGCTGAAGCCTTCCTGCGTGGGGCAGGGGTCACGTTACTGGCCTTCTGCCCTACCGACAGTCAGGTGCAGATGATTGCCAAGGCTGAGCCGCAGGGACTGTATGCGCGCCTGATTGCAGGCGATGCCCCGGCCTATCTGCAACGGGTCGAAAATGGCGACTCTCAGTTGCAGGTTTATCGCGTCAGGCCCGAAGCCCAGGCTGACGCGAACTGACGGAAAACTGCGCCTCTACTGCGTCTTTCCGCTGGCCACGGACCGTCGGGACGATAAGAATGGGCCATGAGCATGTTTCCGAACCACGATTCGCCCACCAATCTTGCCGAGTACTCGGTCTCCGAGCTTTCCGGATCGATCAAGCGTACCGTCGAGCAGGCATTCGACCAGGTGCGGGTGCGCGGCGAGATCTCCGGCTATCGCGGCCCGCATTCTTCCGGCCACGCCTATTTCAGCCTGAAGGACGATCGGGCGCGGATCGACGCCGTCATCTGGAAGGGCAGTTTCTCAAAGCTGCGCTTCCGCCCCGAAGAGGGCATGGAGGTGATCGCGACCGGCAAGGTCACCACATTCCCGGGATCATCGAAGTACCAGATTGTTATCGAGACGCTGGAACCGGCCGGTGCCGGGGCGCTCATGGCGCTGCTCGAAGAACGCCGGCGCAAGCTTGCAGCGGAAGGCCTGTTCGAGGTCGGTCGAAAGCGACCACTGCCGTTCCTGCCGCACGTCATCGGCGTCGTCACTTCGCCGACAGGTGCGGTCATCCGGGATATCCTGCACCGCATTGCCGATCGTTTTCCGGTTCACGTGCTCGTCTGGCCCGTCAAGGTTCAGGGTGATGGCTCGGGCGAAGAGGTTGCCGCGGCGATCCGTGGCTTCAACGCTTTTCAAGTGGGCGGTGTGATCCCCCGCCCGGACGTGCTGATCGTGGCACGCGGCGGCGGAAGCCTGGAGGACCTCTGGAGTTTCAACGACGAGAGCGTGGTCCGTGCGGCCGCAGCCTCCCAGATCCCGCTGATCTCCGCGGTAGGGCACGAGACGGACTGGACGCTGATCGACCACGCCGCCGACCGGCGTGCCCCCACTCCGACCGGTGCAGCCGAAATGGCCGTACCGGTGAAGGCCGATCTGGAGGCAGCCGTCGCCGCACTGGCCGCGCGCTTGAAGGGAGCAGCCACTCGCCAGATGGACGCGCGCCGCCAGGGCCTGCGTGCGCTCGCCCGTGCGCTGCCGTCGCTGGACCAACTGCTGGCACTTCCGCGCCGCCGCTTCGATGAGGCGGCGTTGGGCCTCGGACGAGGCTTGCATATGAACACCGTCAACAAGCGGCGAGCATTCGAGCGCGCGGCGGCTCATCTGAGACCGGAATTGCTTGCCGGCCGTATTGCGGAGCGCCGCCAGCGGCTGACCGATGTCCTGCGCCGGGCGGAACGCGTGGTAGAGCGTCGTATTGATCAGAACCGGGCCCGGCTGGCCGCATTCGACGCGGCACTGCGAGCCACCCCCTCCCGCATCCTTGTGCGCACCGGGAGCGCGCGTGATCGCCTGAGAGGCCTCGCATTGCGTGCAGACACGGCGCTTGCCGGCGACATTGGGCGCCGCAAGGCCCTGGTCTTGGCCCAGGATCGCGTCTTGCAGTCACTATCCTACAAGAATGTGCTTAGCCGTGGCTATGCGCTCGTACGCGACGAGGAGGGGCATGCCGTCAAGCAGGCGGCCGAAGTCGCTGAAGGGACCGCCATTTCCATTACCTTTGCCGACGGCAGCGTAGATGCGGTCGCTGGTGCACGGTCGGTGCAGGATGCTCCTACGCCGGTCCAAGCCACGCCACAGAAAAGAAAAGCCACAAAGCCGCCGCCGGCTGGCCCCGATGCGTCCAAGCAGGGGTCGCTGTTTTGAGCCGCAGACGCATTCTCGTCGTTCTCGCCCACCCGCTGGAAGACAGCTTTGCCGCAGGCGTAGCGTCAGCGGTTTGCACGACGCTCGAAACGCTTGGGCATGAGGTCGACCTGCTCGATCTCTACCGCGAAGACTTCGATCCGCGGCTGAGCGACGCCGAGCGCTTGAGCTACTTCGTCGAGGGGTACGATCCAGGTTCGGCAGCCCCGCTCGTCGAGCGGCTCACGGCTGCCGACGGTCTCGTGCTGGTCTTCCCGCAGTGGTGGTTCAATTTCCCGGCGATACTGAAGGGGTTCTTTGACCGTGTTTTCGTGCCCGGTGTCGCCTTCGACAACGACCCGAAGGGCGGGCGCATCATCCCGCGCCTGTCGAACATCAAGCTGTTCTGGGCCTTCACCACCACCGGTTCGCCATGGTGGGTCGCGCGTCTCTACATGGGCGATCCCGTCCGGCGCCTCCTCAAGCGGGGGATCGCCGCATTCTGCGCCAAGGGCGTCGACTTTCGAATGGTAACGCTGCACGACATGGATCGCGCGGATGAAGCAAAGCGAAACGCTCATATCGAACGCGTGAAGGCGCTCGTCACCCGGTTTTGATCACTCACGCGATTGTCTTTGATGTGCCTGCCTTCACTCAAAGGCGGCAAGGAATTTTCGAAGCAAAGCATCCAACTCGCGCTGTTCCGCCGGGCTCAGCGCCGCTGCAAGGCGGTGCTGGTTTTCGACGTGGGCCGTCACCGCCTCATCCACCAGTGCCAACCCCTTCGAGGTCAGGCTGATCAGCACGCTGCGACCGTCTTGCGGGTTTTGCACACGCTCGACCAGGCCGGCTTTTTCCAACTGGTCGATGCGGTTTGTCATGGTGCCCGACGTTACCATGGTCGTGGCGAGGAGGTCTCCGGGCGAGAGCCGATAGGGCGCACTTGAGCGGCGCAGCGTCGCCAGCACATCAAAACTCGCACCGGAAAGGCCGTGTGCGGCGAGCACGTGCTCGATCTCGCGCGACAGATGCGCACGAACGCGACCGAAACGGCCAAGCAGCCCCATCGGGCCGACGTCAAGGTCGGGCCGTTCGCGGTTCCATTGGGCGAGAATTCTGTCGACGTGATCCATGCTGCCGACTATCGCGCAAATTATCTTGACGTCAAGGCAAAACGCATTATCTTGAAGTCAAGATAAATGAGGTTACATCATGGCCCGCTTACATGACGTGCTCCTGACGGCGATCGCACCAGCGATCTGGGGCAGCACCTACATCGTCACGACTGAATTCCTTCCGGCGGGCTATCCGCTAACGGTGTCTCTGCTGCGGGCCCTGCCGGCCGGTGTGCTTCTCCTGCTCATCGTCCGCCAGTTGCCGAAGGGGATCTGGTGGCCGCGCACGTTCCTGCTCGGTGCGCTCAACTTTTCCTTCTTCTGGGCAATGCTGTTTGTTTCCGCCTATCGCCTGCCGGGTGGCGTGGCGGCAACGGTCGGCGCCATACAGCCGTTGATCGTGATCGGGCTGTCACGGCTCGTCATGGGTACGCCCATCCGTGTGTTTTCGGTTGTAGCCGGGGTTGCCGGCATAGGCGGCGTCGCCCTGCTCGTCCTCACCCCCAGCGCGAGCCTCGACCTGATCGGGATCATCGCCGGCCTGGCAGGCGCTGTTTCCATGGCGTTCGGAACCGTACTGTCGCGGCACTGGGAACCGCCGGTCTCGCCACTGACGTTCACGGCATGGCAACTGACCGCCGGCGGTATCCTCCTGATCCCGGTGGTCCTTCTGGTCGAGCCGCCATTGCCGCCGCTCGCCCCGGCCAACCTCCTCGGTCTTCTCTATCTCGGGGTCATCGGCGCGGCCTTCACTTACATTCTCTGGTTTCGCGGTCTTTCCCGGCTTGGGCCGTCCGCCGTCGCGCCGCTTGGGTTTCTCAGCCCGCTTGTGGCGGTGGGGCTTGGCTGGAGCGTCCTGGACCAGAGCCTGACTGCTTTGCAGATCGCCGGCATGGTCGTGGTTCTGGCAAGCGTCTGGTTGAGCCAATTGGCGCAGGCACCGCGGCGAAGTGTGCAATTGCAGACCCGGCGTCCTTTGCCTATTTTCGGGTCATGGACAAAGCCGAAGGCGCCCGCCGCTCCCAATTCGAACAGATCCGCAGCCGGGCGACCGAAGAGATGGCCCGGATCGGCGTGACCGCCTCGTTCATCCCAGTGCTCGTCGATACCTTTTATGGCCGCGTGCGGACCCATCCCGAACTCGGCCCCGTGTTCGATGCGCGGCTTTCGGGTCGGTGGTCAGAGCATATGGAGCGGATGAAGCGCTTCTGGTCCGCCGTAGCTTTCAAGGACGGCGGATATGAAGGCAAGCCGGTGATGGCGCACCAGGGCGTCGCCAACCTCAACCCGCCGCTGTTCCAGGTGTGGCTCGGGCTGTTTTCCGCGACCTTGGACGACATTGCCCCGTCACAGGAGGCCAAGGATTGGTTCATGGCGACAGCGGAGCGGATCGCACGCAGCCTGGTGCTGTCGTTGTTCTACAATCCGGCGGATGACGACCCGGCCGCGACGAAGGCCTGAACGCCTCGACTGCGTCCTAGGTAGCCGTCGGTTTCGCACCGATGGTGACGCCGGCGCTTGCGGCAACAACAAGCGCAGTCCCCAGCATCTGCAGTGGCGTCATCGGCTGGTGCAGGATCAGGAAGCCGGCAAGCGCGCCGATTGCGGGCTCCAGGCTCATCAAAATGCCGAACGCGGCGATCGGCATGCGCCTGAGTGCTATCATCTCCAGCGCATAGGGCAGCAGCGGCACGAGGATCGCCAAGCCCAGCATCGTCGACAGCACTGCCGGTGACATCATATTCGGTATCTGCAGCAGTCCAACGGGAGCGCACGCGATGGCTGCGACCAGCAGCGATATCGCCAGTCCTTCCAGTCCGGGGAAAAGCTTGCCGGACCGTTTCATGAGGACGATGTAGCAACCCCAGCCGACGCCTGCGCCAGCGGCGAGCAAAAGTCCGGCCGTGTCGATGGTCCAGCTCTCGCCATTGTGGCAGAGGAGCACGACCCCGGCGAGTGCCGCAACCGGCCAGACCAGCCGCCAGCCAACCAGACCAAAGCTAGCAACGGCCAACGGTCCGAGGAATTCGATGGCTACAGTCAGGCCCAGTGGGATGCGCGCGATCGCGCCGTAGAAACAGACCGTCATGGCCGCCATGGTGATACCAAGGAGGATCGCGCTTTTCCATTGCGCGCGGCTGTAGGAACGGATCGGTGGGCGCAGCACCGCCATCAGGATCAGCGCGGCGAACAGAAGGCGCAGGAAGCTGGTGGCGAACGGGCCGTAGGCGGCGATCAAATCGGCCGATAGAGCCGATCCGATCTGCACGCTCGACATCGAAAGCAGGCAGAACAAAACACCGCTCAGCAAGGCAGTGCGGTCGGACGGCAAACCGCGCACCGCATTGCCAATTTCTCCGGGACTGTTCGTCGCCACTCTTTGATCCATCGCAGTTCCTCCCGGAGGTACTTCTACCCCAAGAGGCTGCTGTTCTTCAAATTGATAGTGGTGAGCTCAATATTCAGTCAAACTGATGGATGGTGCCAATGCACCCCGGTCGCTGCGCGTACGGCTGTCGCGCCGTGAGGATAAGGGACGCTCTGGGAGAGGCGTGGATGAGTGGTGCCCATTGGTTTGCGGAACCCGAGGGCGCGCGCATTGCGCCCCCTCGGGTTTGGGTCATCAGCCCTTCAGCGGCGAGATCGAGATCTCGACGCGACGGTTTTGAGCGCGGTCGGACGCCGAAGAATTCGAGGCGATCGGGCGATCCTTGCCGTAACCCATCGCGGAAATGCGGCGCTGGTCAACGCCGCGCGAGCCGAGATAGTTCGCAACAGAGTAGGCGCGCCGCTCCGAGAGGGCCTGGTTGTGCGCGGCACTTCCGGTTGAGTCGGTGTGGCCGTCCACATCGATCAGCGACTTGTCGAACTTGCGCAGCACGATCGCGACGGAGTCGAGCGTCGGGTAGAAGCCCGGTACGATCTGGTCCTGGTCCGTGGCGAAGGTAATGTTAGAGGGCATGTTGAGGATGATGCGGTCGCCGGCGCGGGTCACCGAGACGCCGGTGCCCTGCAACTGTGCGCGAAGCTCTGCTTCCTGGTTGTCCATGTAGTTGCCGATCGCGCCGCCGGCGAGCGCGCCGACGCCTGCGCCGATCAGGGCGGCATTGCGTCGCTGTACCGGGTTGTTGCCGATCAGAAGGCCGGATGCAGCACCGAGGCCTGCGCCGATCAGCGCGCCGCCGGCGGTGTTGGAGACCTTCTGTTCCCCGGTATAGGGATCGGCCGTGGTGCAGGCGGAGAGATAAATGGCGGAGAGCGAAACGATTGCAATCTTCTTGTACATGAAAACCCGATTCCTGAGCGTTTGTCTTGATTCTGCTTCAAACTAGCGATTGCGGCAGCAACATGAAAGATCGCGGACTATCCCCAAATTCCGCCAAACCCGGCTGGGAGCGGATCGAAAAATGAGGCGGGCGTCAGCCCGCCACCCCCTTCAAGACGTTGGCGACGTTCAGGCCGATTTCCGGAACGCCGTAGCCGCCTTCCATGACCACGAGAAGCGGCACGCCGCTGGCGGCGATCGTCCGGCCCATCGTGATGTAGTCCGGCGAGGTCAGCTTGAAGAAGGAGATCGGATCCTTCTCGAAGGTGTCGACGCCAAGCGAGACGACGATGGCTTCCGCCCCGAAGGCTGCGATGCGCTTCAGCGAATCCCCCAGCGCCGCGCCCCAGACGCTGTAAGGGGTGCCTTTTCCCATCGGATAGTTGGCCGTCGTACCGGCGCCAGAACCCTTGCCGGTTTCTTCCGCATAGCCGAGAAAGTGCGGGAAAGCTTCGGCTGGATCGCCGTGCAGTGAGGCGAAGAAGACGTCGCCGCGCTCATAGAAAATGTCCTGCGTGCCGTTGCCGTGGTGGAAGTCGACGTCGAGGATGGCAACCTTCTTCGCGCCCTTGTCGAGGAGGCGCTGGGCGGCAACGGCGGCATTGTTGATGAAGCAGTAGCCGCCGAACATGTCGATGCCGGCGTGATGTCCCGGCGGTCGGCAAAGCGAAAAGGCAGCCTTGTGGCCGGCGGCAACGAGATCGGCGCCATCAATCGCCGACGACATGGAGGAAAGCGCAGCTTCCCAGGTACCAGGCGATATCGCCGTTTCTGCGGCATTGCAGTAGTAGCCGATCTGACCTTCGATGTCGGTGGGGATGCGCGGCGAGGTGCGGCGCACGGGGAAGGAAGTGGCGATCGCCTCGCCCTTGTATCCGGCGGCCTTCCAGCGATCCCAGGCGGTTTCGAGGAACTTCAGGTAACCGCCGTCGTGGACCTTAAGGACCGTATCGAGCCCGTGCCGGGCCGGGGCGGCGACGTCGGTGAAACCGGCCTCCTTCACCGCAGTGAGGATCCATTCCGCGCGGAACGGTGCCTCGAACGGTGGCACGTGTTCGCCACCGTAGAGTTCTGTCTTGGCGTTCCTGAGCTTGTGATCCTCGGAGAAAATTACGCGCATTCCCATATGCTCCCCTGCTTTGGTTGCGCGGACGTTAGCCTTGAAGCGCCGTTTGTGGCAAGGCGCGACAAATTGCCTGCAATGGCATGCGGCGCGAAGGCCGGGGGCGTCTGCCACGCGCTTTAATGCGGACTACGGCTGGAAATCTTGCTCGTGGGGCATAGTCGCGCTCGGATTGGGGCGCTGCGTCCACAGAGCGAGATGCTACTAAAGGTAGCATATGCTTGATGGCCGGTTTCGAATTGGCCCTGTATGTTGGCTCTTATCAGCAATCGATCGAAAGACGTTTTTCAGCTGGATGCAGCGAGAATGGCGCCGCCGATTTCACATATTACGTAAACGGCACTTATTCATTCCGAATCTTGCGCGACGGGTCTCTCCGCGCCATGATTGAGGCTGATCGCGCCATTTCAACACCGCTTGAAACGGTAGAATCGCGAGATGCAATCCTGACGTTCAACTGCACCGATTGAGGTAAGAATCGGCGAAATGCGTCGCAAATTCCCTTGCTTTCCCGAAATTTCTGGAATTCACTCCGCGATATCGATGCAAAACACATGGGAGGGAAATATAACATGGCATCTCGTCTCCTCAACCTACGCGCAGCACTCGTGCTCGGCGCGGTCCTGATGGCCAGCAGCCCGGCGCTCGCCGAGGCCGTCCTTCACCGCGGCAATGCCGGCGAGCCGCAGACGCTCGACCAGGCACACACCTCGATCAATATCGAAGAATTCATCCTGAAGGACCTGTATGAGGGTCTGACGATCTATGACGCAACCGGCAAGATCGTCCCGGGTGCGGCCGAGACCTGGGACCTGTCGGACGATGGCGTGACCTACACGTTCAAGCTGCGCGCGGATGCCAAGTGGTCGGACGGTTCGCCGGTCACGGCCGAAGACTTCGTCTTCTCGTTCCGCCGCGTCGAGGACCCGAAGACAGCCGCCGGATACGCCAACATCCTTTACCCGATCAAGAACGCTGAAAAGGTCAACAAGGGCGAGATGAAGCCCGAGGACCTCGGCATCAAGGCGATTGACGAGAAGACCGTCGAGATCACGCTCGAGCGTCCGACCCCCTTCTTCCTCGAACTCTTGGCCCATCAGACCGCGCTGCCGGTTTCTAAGGCCAGCGTCGAAAAGAATGGCGCCGACTTCGTCAAACCGGGCGTGATGGTGTCGAACGGAGCGTTCAAGCTCGTCAGCCATGTTCCGAACGACAATCTTGTCGCCGAGAAGAACCCGAACTACTGGGATGCCGCAAACGTCAAGCTGGACAAGGTCGTCTTCTATCCGATCGACGATCAGGCCGCCTCGGTTCGCCGGTTCGAGGCGAAGGAAATGGACCTCGTCTATAACTTCTCCGCCGACCAGATTGACCGCCTGCGTGGTGCCTATGGCGACCAGGTCCATGTTGCCCCCGCTCTGGCGACCTACTACTATGCCTTCGACACCCGCCAGGAGCCTTACAGCGACGTGCGCGTCCGCCGTGCACTCTCCATGGCCGTCGACCGTGATTTCCTGGCAAAGGAGATCTATTCGGGCGCCCAGATCCCGGCCTACTCGATGGTGCCGCCCGGCATCGACAGCTATGGCGATCCGTCCAAGGCCGACTTTGCCGACATGTCCCAACTCGACCGCGAAGACAAGGCGCTCGAGCTGATGAAGGAGGCAGGTTACGGCGAAGGCGGCAAGCCGCTGAAGATCGAGATCCGTTACAACACCAACCCGAACCACGAACGCGTGGCGACGGCGGTGGCCGATATGTGGAAGAACACCTTCAAGGCCGACGTCTCGCTGGTGAACCTCGACGTGTCCTCGCACTACGCCTACCTGCAGGAAGGCGGCAAGTTCAACGTCGCGCGTGCCGGCTGGTCCGGCGACTACGCCGATGCGGAGAACTTCCTGGCGCTCAACCTGAGCTCCAACAAGACCTTCAACTACGGTCACTACGAGAACCCGGAGTATGACGCGCTGATGAAGAAGTCCTACGAGGAGCGCGATCCGGCCGCCCGTTCGAAGGCCATGCACGACGCCGAGGCCTTGCTGATGAAGGATCAGCCGGTGGCTCCGTTCATGACGTCGGCTGACTTGTGGCTGGTCTCCGGCCGCGTCAAGGGCTGGAGCGACAATGCCGCCAACCAGCATCTGAGCCGGTTCCTGAGCATTTCCGAATAACAAGAAGAGGCGGCGCGCGGGAGATTTTCCTGCGCGCCGTTTCGCAGGAGTACGGGCATGATGTCCTTTGTTTTGCGCCGCTTGGCGAGCGCGGTGCCGACGCTTTTTATTGTCGTCACCATTTCCTTCTTTCTGATGCGGTTTGCCCCTGGTGGGCCTTTCAATCTCGAGCGTCCGCTGCCTCCAACGACAATGGAGAACCTGATGCGGACCTATCAGCTCGACCAGCCGCTCTGGCGCCAATACGCCCACTATCTCGGCAATGCGGTCAAAGGCGATTTCGGCCCGAGTTACATCTACAAGGACAACACGGTTGCCGAACTCATCGGCAAGGGCCTGCCCTATTCGATGGAACTTGGCTTCTATGCGCTGCTGCTTGCGCTTGCGGGCGGCGTCCTGATGGGCACGGTTGCGGCGTTGCGGCAGAACAGTGCGCTCGACTTTTCCATCATGTCGTTGGCCACAATCGGGACGACCGTGCCGAACTTTGTCGTCGGTCCGG
Organism: Rhizobium sp. ARZ01; assembly: GCF_014851675.1. Classification (NCBI taxonomy): domain Bacteria; kingdom Pseudomonadati; phylum Pseudomonadota; class Alphaproteobacteria; order Hyphomicrobiales; family Rhizobiaceae; genus Rhizobium; species Rhizobium sp. ARZ01. The sequence goes on along the minus strand of NZ_JACVAE010000002.1, from coordinate 625,420 downwards.
TTCTGACGCTGATCTTCGCGATCGTGCTGTCGTGGTTGCCGGCCGGCGGTTGGGGAGATGGTTCGCTGCGCTTTCTAATCCTGCCGATGATCGCGTTGGCGCTGCCACAGCTTGCGGTCTTCGCACGCCTGACCCGAGGTTCGATGATCGAGGCGCTGCACGCCGATCATATTCGTACAGCAAAGGCCTATGGCCTGCCGTCGCGCGTTGTTGTCGTGACACACGCCATGCGTGGGGCGCTCCTGCCGGTCGTGTCCTATCTCGCGCCCTGTGCCGCAGCCCTTCTCACTGGTTCGGCCGTGGTCGAGACGATATTCACCATTCCCGGCGTCGGCCGATACTTCGTGCTGGGTGCGATCAACCGCGACTATACGCTGGTGATGGGCACGGTGATCCTCGTTGCCATCTTCGTCATCGTCTTCAACCTGCTGGTCGATATCCTCTACGGCCTTCTCGATCCGAGGGTTCGCCATGACTGACATTGCCGTAAATCCGATGCATGAGGCGCCGAAGACGGTCAGCCGGAGCCTGTTCCAGCTCGCTCTCATCCGCTTCCGCCGCAACAAGGCGGCGATGGCCGGCTGCGTGATGCTGCTGCTAATCGCCATGTTCTCGTTCCTGGGGCCGCTGTTCGTGCCCCACGCCTACGACCAGGTGTTTCCTTCCTATGTGACGGTCCCGCCGAGCCTGCAACCGCGGCCGGATGCCTCGACGCTTCAGGAGGCGATCGAAGGCGTAGCTTCGCGCGCCCGGGTGAAGCTCGACAGATTTGCCGTGGACGGTCAGACGTTCACAGCGACCATCAGCGCCGACGACCCGATCGATCCGCGTGCGACCCGTTACTTCGACCGGGCCAACGAGTTCCGCGACACGAAGATTGAGTCGTCGGAGAACGAGGGGCGTACCTTGAAGCTGACCGGTCAGGTCAACCGGGACTATTTCCCGTTCGGTACCGACCCGAATGGTCGCGACCAGCTCGTTCGCGTCATGCTCGGAGGCCAGATATCCATCGCCGTCGGACTCCTGGCGAGCCTTGTCTCGCTTGGCATCGGCGTGACCTATGGTGCCACCTCAGGCTACATCGGCGGGCGTGTCGACAACGTCATGATGCGTTTCGTCGAGATCCTCTATTCGCTGCCCTTCGTCTTCCTCGTCGTGGTGCTGGTGGTCTTCTTCGGCCGCAGCTTCATCCTGATCTTTTTGGTGATCGGCGCGGTGGAATGGCTCGACATGGCCCGTATCGTGCGCGGCCAGACGCTGGCATTGAAACGGCGTGAATTCGTCGGCGCCGCCCAGGCGCTGGGGCTGACCGACTGGCAGATCATCCGTCGCCATATCATTCCCAACACGATCGGCCCGGTCATCGTCTTCGTCACGGTCGTCGTGCCCAAGGTGATCCTGCTGGAGAGCTTCCTCTCCTTCCTCGGCCTCGGCGTTCAGGCGCCGTTGACCAGCTGGGGCGCATTGATCTCGGAAGGCGCCAACAACATCCAATCGGCGCCATGGCTACTGATCTTCCCGTCGATCTTCTTCGTCGCGACGCTGTTCTCGCTGAACTTCGTCGGTGACGGATTGCGTGACGCGCTCGACCCGAAGGACCGCTAAGATGGCAGACAGAAACGAAACCATTCTCGCGATCAGTGACCTGAAGGTGAACTTCACCACGCCCGACGGTATCGTCAACGCGGTCAAGGGCATCAGCCTGGACGTCCGCGCCGGCGAGACGCTTGCGGTCGTGGGTGAATCCGGCTCCGGCAAGAGCCAGACCATGATGGGCATCATGGGCCTGCTCGCCAATAACGGCGCGGTCAGCGGGTCGGCCAAGTATCGCGGCAGGGAACTGATCGGTCTGCCATCGGCAGAGCTGAACAAGGTCCGCGGCGCCAAGATCACCATGATCTTCCAGGAGCCGATGACCTCGCTCGATCCGCTCTACCCGATCGGCCGGCAGATTGCCGAACCCATGGTCCACCACCGCGGCGTCAGCTACAAGGACGCGCGAAAACGCGTGCTGGAACTCCTCGAACTGGTCGGCATTCCCGAGCCCGGCCGGCGGATCGACAGCTATCCGCACGAGCTCTCGGGTGGCCAGCGCCAGCGCGTGATGATCGCCATGGCCTTGGCGAACGAGCCTGATATCCTGATCGCGGACGAGCCGACGACTGCGCTGGACGTCACCATCCAGGCGCAGATTCTTTCACTCCTGCGCATGTTGCAGCAGCGCTTTGGCATGGCGATCGTGCTGATCACCCACGATCTCGGCATCGTCCGGCATTTTGCCGAGCGGGTCGCGGTAATGCGACGCGGCGAGGTGGTAGAGCAGGGCGAGACGGCGACGATCTTCGAGCAACCGACGTCCGACTATACGAAGATGCTGCTTGCGGCCGAGCCGCGCGGTCGCAAGTCACCGCCCGCAGACACGGCACCAATCGTACTGGAAGGCCGCGACGTCACCGTGGACTACAAGATCGGCGGTGGGCTTTTCTCCGCTCGCTCCTCCATCTTCCGGGCCGTGGATCGTGTCACGGTACGGCTGCGCGAGGGTCAGACGATCGGCATCGTCGGCGAGTCGGGCTCGGGAAAATCGACGCTGGGCCGTGCGCTTTTGCGGCTGATCCCCGGCGCGGGCTACTATCGCTTCGGCTCGACCGACATTTCCGGCTTCGACCGCGCACGGATGCGGCCGCTGCGCAAGGAGATGCAGCTCGTGTTCCAGGATCCCTACGGCTCCCTCTCGCCGCGCCAGACGGTCGGGGAGATCATCACCGAGGGGCTGTTCGTGCATGAGCCGAGCCTCAGCAAGGCCGATCGGGACCGTCGCGCAGTCGCTGCACTCAGCGAGGTCGACCTTGATCCCGACGCGCGCAATCGCTATCCGCACGAGTTTTCAGGCGGACAGCGCCAGCGCATCGCGATCGCCCGGGCGATGATCCTCAAACCCCATCTGGTGATCCTCGACGAGCCGACGTCCGCTCTTGACCGATCGGTTCAGGGCCAGGTGATCGACCTTCTGCGGACACTGCAGAACAGCCACAAGCTCTCCTACATTTTCATCAGCCACGATCTTTCGGTGGTGAAGGCGATGTCGGACTATGTGATCGTCATGAAGGACGGCCGCATTGTGGAGGAAGGGGACACCGGAGCGATCTTCGACGCGCCGCGGGACGCCTACACCAAGGCGCTGATCGGGGCGGCCTTCAACATCTGAAATGAAATCCATTGCGACCGGCGGACCTTTCCGGACGGTCGCAATGGATTTCGCATCATTTCACCGGTGATTGAAGCTGGGCTCCGGGTAGGAATAGGGCTGTTGCTTCTGCGGCTCATCGACCTGGAACAGCTTGAAGCTGAAGGTGGAGCCGGACTGCATTGCTTGCTGCATGCTCGTCTTGCCATGGACGATCGTCGGTAAATCGTAGGATTGACCTTCGTTGTCATCGGGAGAGTCGGCGCGCGCGACGCCCACCGCCAGGAGGACTGCGAGTGTCGCAATGACGGTCGATGCGTATTTCATTTCATCCCCTCCGCCAGTTTGGAAGAGAACCAAAGCCTCACAAGCGAAGATAATGTTCTCGTCGCTGCTGCGCCATAGCCTGCACGTTGATGGACTGTCTTCCGTCTCGCAACAGCGTGTCGACAGCCAATATTGGTTGCGCGTGACCCGATCGGAAGCTAAGCGAAGTATACGAGCGCCGCGGCTGGCGCGCATTTCGGAAACGGATCAGAAACGTGGACGCGCATTCCTCTCCAGTGTTCGGCAAGACCTTTGCTGCTTTCCTGTTCGACATGGACGGCACCCTTCTCGACTCGACGGCTTCCACCGAGCGCGTATGGGGCAATTGGGCTCGCCGCCACGGACTGGATGCCGACAGCTTCCTGCCGACGATGCATGGCAAGCGCGGTATCGATACGATCCGCGCGCTCAACCTGCCCTGTGTGGATCCCATCGCCGAAGCCCTCGAAATTGAGAAGGGCGAAATAGCCGATGTGGACGGCGTAGTCGCCATTCCCGGTGCCATCGCATTCCTGTCGGCCTTGCCCAGGGAGCGCTGGGCGATCGTCACATCGGCCCCGATTGCCCTCGCACACCGCCGCCTTGCGGCCGCCGGCATCCCGATCCCGAAGGTCATGGTCACTGCCGAGGACGTCAAGATCGGCAAGCCCTCACCTGAGGGCTACCTGCTGGGAGCGGCCCGCCTTGGGGTCGACGCCGGCCAGTGTCTGGTGTTTGAGGACGTCGAGGCAGGCGTTCAGGCCGGCGAGGGCGCCGGTGCGAGCGTGGTGGTCGTGGCGGCAACGCATGGACACGGTCCGAAGACGCAGCATCCAAGGATTATGGCCTATGACGATCTCCACGCGAATTCGGATGTCGATGGCATGCTGTCGCTGAGGCGCATCGCTGCTGCCTGAGGAGTTGCCGACGATCGACCCCGCCCTCCAACCCTTTGTCGAACGCTGGGCGTTGACGCTGGATGGCGAGGCGCTGGTTACGCCGAGCAGCCATCTGCTGCCGGTGCGATGGCAGGGTCATCCGGCGATGCTGAAGGTAGCGACCGAGACCGAGGAACGGTACGGCGGCCGGCTCATGGCCTGGTGGGATGGGGAAGGCGCGGCGCGGGTCTACGCACATGACGGCGATGGCCTGCTGTTGGAGCGTGCCGAAGGTATGCGATCGCTTTCCGCCTATGCCCGAAGCGAGCGCGACGACGAGGCGACACGCATCCTCTGCTCTTCGGTCGCAAGGCTGCACGCGCCGCGCGACAAGCCACTGCCGGAATTGATCCCATTGTCGCGATGGTTCGAGGCCCTCGAGCCGGGGGCCGCCGCCTATGGTGGCGTCCTGCGTCGTTCCGCCGAAGTCGTTCGGACGCTCCTTGCCGGCCAGCGCGATATCGTTGTCTTGCACGGCGATGTGCACCACGACAATTTCCTCGATTTCGGGGATCGCGGCTGGCTCGCAATTGATCCGAAGCGGCTTCGCGGCGAACGTTACTTCGATTACGCCAACATCTTCTGCAATCCGGATCTCGCCGACCCGTCGATTGCTGTAGCCACTCGCCCTGAGCGGTTCGAACGGCGCCTCGAAATCGTGTGCGCCGAAGCGGGACTTGAGCGACGCCGGTTGCTACAGTGGATCCTCGCCTGGTCCGGCCTTTCGGCTGTCTGGTACCTGGACGACGATATGGCGGCCGATATCGACCTTCGTATCGCTGAACTCGCCGCCGCCGATCTCGATCGCTGAAGGCTGTGATTGACTATAGCCCGCGCCTGTGGCGCATTCGGGCAAGGGGTTGAACTCGCTCCCGTCAATCTCCCGACATTCCCAAAATCGCCGGCGGCGCAACTGCGACCGGCGCTGTCACCATGAGGATTGGTCATGCACGAAGAAAACGGTCATCTCGGCGCCGAGCGCTTCATTCTTCTGTCCGGTTGTTCGGGCGGCGGGAAGTCGACACTGCTCGGCGCCTTGAAACGGCGCGGCTTTACTGTCTTCGAGGAACCGGGCCGGCAGATCGTCCGGGAGCAGCATCTCATCGATGGCCCGGGGCTTCCGTGGTGTGACGCCCCGCTCTTTGCCGAACTTTGCGTTTCCCGTGCCATGCAGCAGCTGGGAGCAGCGTCTAGCAGCGAAGGCATGGTCTTCTTCGATCGCGGCGTCATCGATGCGGTCGCCTTCTTCGAGTATGTGGGACAGGCTGTCCCAGCCCATATCGAACGGGCGGCATGGCAGTGCCGGTATCATTCGTCCGTGTTCCTGACGCCACCCTGGCAGGAGATCTTCGTCGGCGACAGCGAACGCAAGCACTCTTTCGAGGACGCTGTTCTGCAATTCGAGGCTTCGCTTTCGACCTTCGCAAGGCTCGGATACAGGACGATCGAGTTGCCGAAAGCCGATCTGGAGCGCCGCGTAGCGTTCGTCCTGTCACAGGTGGCACAACCGCAAGCGTCATGCTCGAAATGAAAATGCCCGGGTCGCCCCGGGCATCGTATCTGCCGGATGCGCTGGTTTCAGCCCTCGAAGAACTCCTTCATCCGGGCGAAAAACCCGGCCGATTCCGGGTTGTTCTCCTTCGAGGAGATTTCCTCGAACTCCTTGAGCAGTTCGCGCTGCCGCTTGGTCAGCTTCTGCGGGGTCTCGATCTGGATCTGGATATAGAGATCGCCAACCTGGGTTGAGCGCAACACCGGCATGCCCTTGCCCTTCAGGCGGAATTGCCGGCCGTTCTGCGTGCCTTCGGGAACGCTGACACGCGACTTGGTGCCATCCAGCGTGGAGACGTCGAAGGTGCCACCGAGCGCTGCCGTGGTAATCGAGATCGGAACGCTGCAATGCAGGTCTGCGCTGTCGCGCTGGAAGAACTCGTGCGGCTTGACCGACAGGAAGATGTAGAGGTCGCCGGCCGGTCCACCACGCACGCCAGCCTCGCCTTCGCCGGCAAGGCGAATACGCGTGCCATCCTCGATGCCCGAAGGGATGTTGACGGAGAGCGAGCGCTCCTCGGTCACACGGCCATGGCCATGGCACTTGGTGCAGGGGTCCGGGATGACCGTGCCGCGACCCTGACAGGTCGGACAGGTCCGTTCGATCGAGAAGAAGCCCTGTGCTGCGCGGACGCGGCCCGCGCCCTGGCAGGTGCCGCAGGTCTGCGGCTTGGAACCGGGCTTGGCGCCGGAGCCGGTGCAGACGTCGCAGGTGATCGACGTCGGCACACGGATCTGTGCGGTCTTGCCGGAAAAAGCCTCTTCCAGAGAGATTTCCATGTTGTAGCGCAGGTCGGCGCCGCGTTCGCGCCCACCCGAGGAGCGCCGCTGGCGGCCGCCGCCCATCATCTCGCCGAAGATGTCTTCGAAAATGTCGGAGAAGCCACCCGCGCCGAAACCGCCGCCGCCGAAGCCACCGCTGCCCATGCCGCCCTGCTCGAAGGCGGCGTGGCCATAGCGGTCGTAAGCGGCGCGCTTCTGTGGATCCTTGAGGATCTCGTAGGCTTCATTGACTTCCTTGAATTTAACCTCAGCCGCGGCATCACCCGGATTCTTGTCGGGATGATACTTCATTGCCATTTTGCGGAAGGCGCTCTTCAGTTCCTTCTCGTCGGCGCCCTTGGCCACACCCAGCGTTTCATAGAAGTCAGTCTTAGCCATATCACTGCCGCACCCGTCTCATGGACGGTGTCTCGTTCGTTGAAAGGGGAAATGCCAGCCGTTCTTGGTGTATCCGGCTTCACGGCGAAAAGGCAAGATAGTGGATGACCGGAGGGCAGAGGAAACCATGATATCGTCACCGCAGTGAACCGAAAGCATCATGGACTTGTCCTTCGTTCGTCTTCCGCCTCTGTTGCACCGGAAAGCCCGGCCGCGCAGCGCGCGGCCGGGAGCTTGTGCTGTTACGAGGCCGACCGCTTGCGGTCGTCGTCGTCCTTGACTTCCTCGTAGTCGGCATCGACGACGTTGTCGCCTGCCTCACCCGAAGGCTCGCCGCCTTCCGCCTGCTGGGCCTCGTAGATCGCCTGACCGAGCTTCATGGAGACTTCCATCAGCGTGTTGGTCTTGGCCTTGATGTCCTCGGCATCGGGCTCGGAAGCCTCGACTGCGGTCTTCAGAGCCGCAATCGCATCCTCGATGGCCTTGCGGTCATCGGCCGAAACCTTGTCACCATACTCCTTGACCGACTTCTCGGTGGAGTGAATCAGGCTTTCGGCCTGGTTCTTGGCTTCGACAGCCTCGCGGCGCTTCTTGTCGGTCTCTGCGTTGGCTTCGGCGTCCTTGACCATCTTCTCGATGTCGGCATCGGACAGACCGCCGGAGGCCTGGATGCGGATCTGGTGCTCCTTGCCGGTGCCCTTGTCCTTGGCCGAGACCTGCACGATGCCGTTGGCGTCGATGTCGAAGGTCACTTCGATCTGCGGCATGCCGCGCGGCGCCGGCGGGATACCGACGAGGTCGAACTGGCCGAGCAGCTTGTTGTCCGCAGCCATCTCGCGTTCGCCCTGGGAGACGCGGATCGTCACGGCCGACTGATTGTCTTCGGCGGTCGAGAAGGTCTGGCTCTTCTTCGTCGGGATCGTCGTGTTGCGTTCGATCAGACGGGTGAAGACACCGCCAAGCGTTTCGATGCCGAGAGACAGCGGGGTCACGTCGAGAAGCAGGACGTCCTTGACGTCGCCCTGCAGGACGCCGGCCTGGATCGCGGCACCCATGGCGACCACTTCATCCGGGTTGACGCCCTTGTGCGGCTCCTTGCCGAACAGCTGCTTGACGACTTCCTGCACCTTCGGCATGCGGGTCATGCCGCCGACGAGAACGACTTCGTCGATCTCGGCAGCCGAGACGCCGGCGTCCTTGAGGGCTGCCTTGCAGGGCGCCATCGTGCGCTGGATCAGATCGTCGACCAGTGCTTCGAACTTGGCGCGCGTCAGCTTCATCGTCAGGTGCTTCGGGCCCGACGCGTCAGCGGTGATGAACGGCAGGTTGATTTCGGTCTGCTGCGAGGAGGACAGCTCGATCTTCGCCTTTTCAGCAGCTTCCTTCAGACGCTGCAGTGCCAGCTTGTCGTTCTTCAGGTCGATGCCCTGATCCTTCTTGAATTCGTCGGCCAGGTACTCGACGAGGCGCATGTCGAAGTCTTCACCGCCGAGGAAGGTGTCGCCGTTGGTCGACTTCACCTCGAACACGCCGTCGCCGATTTCGAGAACCGAGATATCGAACGTGCCGCCGCCAAGGTCATAGACGGCGATCGTCTTGCCATCCTTCTTGTCGAGGCCATAGGCAAGGGCGGCCGCGGTCGGCTCGTTGATGATGCGCAGCACTTCGAGACCGGCGATCTTGCCGGCGTCCTTGGTGGCCTGGCGCTGGGCGTCGTTGAAGTAGGCGGGAACAGTGATGACTGCCTTTTCGACTCTCTCGCCGAGATAGGATTCAGCTGTTTCCTTCATCTTCTGCAGGATCATGGCGGAGATCTGCGACGGGGAATAGTCCGTCCCGTGGGCTTCGACCCAGGCGTCGCCATTGGAAGCCTTGACGATCTTGTAGGGCACCATGCCCTTGTCCTTCTGCGTCGTCGGATCGTCGAAGGTGCGGCCGATCAGGCGCTTGATCGCAAAGAGGGTGTTTTCCGGGTTCGTCACTGCCTGGCGCTTGGCCGGCTGCCCGACGAGGCGCTCGCCGTCGTCCGTGAAGGCGACCATCGAGGGCGTGGTGCGCGCGCCTTCGGCGTTCTCAATGACTTTTGCGTCTTTGCCATCCATGACGGAGACGCAGGAGTTTGTCGTTCCGAGGTCGATACCGATTACTTTTGCCATGTCATTCTCTCCTTGAAGCGAACTGCCAGAACCCAATCAGGCATTCGTTTGGCAGTCCCTAGTGGGATGGTATTGCAGAAATTCGCGACGAAAGCCGCGGCTTCCGGCTATATAAGGATCAGTCTAGGTGACTGCAAGGCGTCAATCTTCCCGAAAAGTCGCGCGATCAGAAGGCTGAGACATCCGCAAATTGCCGCCACAGAACGAATGTGGGAGGGCGCTACACCTCCGTCAAGGCTGCATGGCATACACTGTCACCAATCAGCCGCCGATCAGGACATCGAGCAGGGTGGAGCGCCGCTTCGCCGGTGGCTGCTGGCCGACATCCGCCGGCGGCACCGGTAGACCGCCATCATTCTCCGGCGCTTGCGTCTCGGCCCCGGCACCTCGCGTGCTCGTTCCCAGAGCGCGCGCCACCATCTCTGCGAGCGTGTCCGGCTCGTCGGGGGCAGGGGCGGGCTCGGCCTGAACGACCGGAAGGTCGCCGCCCGTCGTGCCGAAGAGCGGCGAAGGCGACAGGCCCTCGTGCGCCGCGACCATGAACCGGCTCCAGGCCTTGGCCGGCAGGCCGCCGCCCGTCACCTTCTTCATGGACATGCCGTCGTCGTTGCCGAACCAGACACCGGTCGTCAGGTTGCTCGTGTAGCCGACGAAGAGCGCGTCGCGGAAGGACTGGGTCGTGCCGGACTTGCCAGCCGGTTGCCAACCCGGCAGCTTGGCGTTCTTGCCGGTGCCTTCGGTGATCACCCGCATCAGCATGCCATTCATCATCGCGACGATTTCCGGCTCGAGAACGCGCGGCGGGTTGTCATAGGTGTTCTCGTAAAGCACGTTTCCGGCCGCAGTCGAGATACGGCGGATGATGTGCGGCGTCGCCTTGTAGCCGCCGTTCATGAAGGGGGCATAGGCGGAGGTCAACTCGACGAGCGTCACCTCTGACGTTCCGAGCGCAATCGAGGCGTTCGCCTGCATCTCGGATTCGATGCCGAGCCGGTGCGCCAGCTTGATCACCTGGTCCGGCCCCACTTCCATCACGAGCTGTGCCGCAATCGTATTCAGCGAGTTGGCGAGCGCCGAACTGAGCGTGACCTCGCCGCGATACTTCTGGTCGTAGTTCTCCGGGGTCCACTTGCCGATCTTGACCGGCGCATCGTTACGTACCGAGAGAGGCGAGCGGCCAGCTTCAAGCGCTGCCGCAAAAACGAATGGCTTGAAGGCCGATCCCGGCTGGCGCTTTGCCTTGGAGGCGCGGTCAAACTGGCTGGTGGCGTAGTCTCGGCCGCCGACAAGGGCCCGGATCGCGCCGCTACCGTCGATCGAAACAAGCGCGGCCTGGGAGGCATTGAGTTTGTCACCTTCGGCATCGATGATGGCGGTGATCGCCTCGTCCGCCTTCTTCTCGAGGTCGAGATCGATCGTGGTCTCAACCACGAGGTCTTCCGTAATATCGCCGACGAGTTTCGGCACCTGGTCCATGACAAGGTCGGCTGCGTAATGCTCGGCACCCGACCAGTAGCTCTTCGCCCGCGTCGGAGCCTGGGACATGGCGGTGGTGATTTCCCGGTCGGTGACGAAGCCGGCTTCGCGCATTGTGCCGAGCACGACCTGGGCCCGCGCTTCGGCGGCTTCGGGATCGCGCGCGGGTGAGAGGCGGGAGGGCGCCTTCAAGAGTCCGGCAAGCATCGCTGCTTCGCCAAGGTTCACGTCGCGAGCGGATTTGTTGAAATAGCGTCGGGACGCCGCTTCGACGCCATAGGCGTTGGAGCCAAAGAAGACCCGGTTCAGGTACATCGCAAGGATCTCGTCCTTCGTGTACTTGTGCTCGAGCCAGAAGGAGAGCAGCACTTCCTGGACCTTGCGTTCAAGCGTGCGCTCGGGAGACAGGAACAGGTTCTTCGCAAGCTGCTGGGTGAGTGTCGAGCCACCCTGAACCATGCGCCCGGTGGTGAGGTTGGTCACCATCGCGCGGGCAAGGCCGAGCGGATCTATGCCGAAGTGAGAATAGAACCGCCGGTCTTCGATCGCGATCACCGCCTGCGGAATGTAAGGTGACATCTGTTCGAGCGACAGGGCCTCGCCGCCCGTGGTGCCGCGGTTGGCGATGGGGCTCCCATCACGCGCCACGATCTTCACATTTGGCGGCCGTGCCGGGATCGACCAGCTTTTTGCGCTCGGCATCTGCGCGCCGTAGTAAAGCACGAGTGCGCCGACACCCATGCCGCCCCAGATGCCCAGTACAATGCACCAATAGGCGAGAAAGCGGACGGCGCCTAGAAAACCACCGCTCTGGGAGCGACGGGTGCCGGACCTCTTCCTGCGTCGCGCAGGTGCGGCGTTCCGCTTGGCCGGCTTCGCCTTGCGCGTTGCAGTCCTTGTCACGCGATCCTCCTCGTCGATGCGCAAATCATCGTCGTCATAATCGTCCTCGTTGTCGAACGAGGGCTCGATCCGCTGTGATTTGCGCCGACTTGCCATGCTGGGAGAAATTCGCCTTCTTCTGATTGTGGTCGGGTGAACTGTAAATGCGGCGATTTAAGGGGTGGTTAAGGACGGCTTAACGCGACGGTTGCGGCCTTTCCCGGCTGGCGCGCGCAATCGTGATTTCCGCTTTCGCCGCCCAATGACTATTCTTGCCGCCGCAACGACCAAGGAGACGATCATGAAGCGCATCCTCGTAATTGCAGCTGCCCTCACCCTGTCCGCCCCCGTGGCGTTTGCCGACTGCGCCTATCACCAGACCAATGCCAAGGCGAATGTCGACAAGATGACAACTACCGCCAGCATTTCCGAAAATGCACCGGTTCCTTCCGATGAGATCGTTCTGTTGAAGAAGCAGGACAAGGTTGTGGTGGAAGAGAAGGCCGCGGAATAGCTGTGCACATACCTATACCACCGGGCGGCTTACGCGGCGCCGGGAGAAGAAAGGGCGGCTCGAGGCCGCCCTTTGTAATTTCATCAGTAGTACGGTGACAGGCACTGTTGTCGCGGCCCGTAATAGGGCTGGAACGTGTTATCGTAGGCCCGGTAGGACCGGTAGCGCCCGGCGCACCAATCGAAGTGCCGTGGGTTGACGCCGCCTTCGTTGTAATAGCGCGGCTGGCTGGCCACCGCGCCGCCGATGATGGCGCCGGCTGTGAAGGCAGCCAACGGATACCAGTAGCCGTCGTCATAGCGGCGATAGCCGTCGCGATAATAGGGATAGCCGCGATATCCGCGATAGTAGCCGTGGCGACCGCGATCGTAGCGGCCGTCGCCGTAGTAGCGTGGGCCGTCGCGATAGCCACGCCGGATATAGTAGTCCACGTTCTCTACGTCGGTCGCAACGGTCGCGCCAGCGCGGGGCATGGCACTTGCCTGAATTGGAACGAGGGCGGTCGCAAGCGTGGCCGCAGACAAGACGGCCGCCATGAGGCCCGTGACGATCTTTCCCATATCTTCAACTCCAAAAAGACTGACTTCTCAGAACAGCGATTAAACGCGTTATGAAATAAGCCGGCTGAATGGGGGATGAACCGACCCACCTCATGCCCGATCGTCCTCCTTGGCTCTCATCTGGGTGTAACGCGCGTGTTCGAACACGAACACGGCTCCCAGTCCCAAAACGAAGGGAATGATGAGATAGAAGACGCGGAAGACTGCGAGCGCTGCGAGGACATCGACCGGCTCGAGTTCGGGGAGGGCGGCTATGAAGATGAGTTCAAGGACGCCGATCCCGCCGGGGGCGTGGGACAAGAGTGCTGCGGAGAACGACGCAAGGAAGATTCCTAGCACCACCAGGTAGCCGGGATTACCCTCTGCCGGCAGCACGAAATAGATGATCGCAGCGGCGGCCAGCAGTTCGACCGGCGCGATCAGCAGCTGTCGTACGGCGACGGAGGGGCGGGGATACTCCAGGTGCAGCCAGCGCGTATGGATCGGCCGGAACCCGACAAGGCTGCCGATGATGTAGAGGGCAACAAGGAAAAGGATGAGTACGCCGGTTGAGAAGGCCGCTTCGATCGGCAGGAACGCCGCGAAGCGTTCGATGATTTCCGGTTCGATGATCAGGACAAGGCCGAACAGCACCGCCGTGCCGAGCGCAAAGGTGAAGGAGCAGAAGGCAACGAGCACGCCCACCTCGCTTGCCGACAGGCCCTTGGAGGAATAGGCGCGATACCGCACCACCGCTCCTGAAAACACGGACGCCCCGATATTGTGCGCCAGCGCATAGGCCGTGAATGACGCAACGGTGATGAACCAGAGCGAGATGCGGTGGCCTAGGTGCTCGAGCGCCAGGTGGTCGTAGGCCGCAAGCGCAGCATAGGCGGCAATGGTTGCCGCCGCCGCGAGCAGCCAGCCGGATGGCGGGATCGCCAGCAGGCTGTCCCGAAACTCGTAGTAGGAAAGCCCTTTGAGATCGTGGTAGAGGATCCAGACGGAAAAGACGATCGCGGCGGCGCCGACGACCGGCCAGAAGAGCTTGCTCAGTTTCATGTGTCCGGCGACCGTTGGCGAGTGCCTCGGCCCGCAGCGTCAGGGCCTGGTCGTGGCAGAATTTCCGGAATAGCATTCATGCGGTTCATTTCCTGCCGTCGCCCTCTCCTGCGAAGCGAGCCCTGCGGATTTGCCCTTCGGCGTCCTGTTTGACGGAATCGAAGTTAATCATTGTCGGGCAATCAGGACAATGATGCGTCATCAATGTGCGGCGCAAGTTGATCAAATCGTGATCGATGCAGGGAGGCGGTATGTTCTCTTCGTTGCGTTTGCGGGTCCCTGCCGACCCGCAAACGCAGATACTGCTGCTAGCGCGCGCCGAGAGCCGCCAGAATCCGGATCCACGAGCGCATGCCCTTCTCGAAGGAGCGCAGCTCGTACTTTTCGTTCGGTGAGTGGATCCGGTCGTCGGAAAGCCCGAAGCCGACGAGGAGTGACTCCATGCCCAGCATCTTCTGGAAATCGCCGACGATCGGGATGGAGCCGCCCATGCCGATCATCACGGCAGGTTTCGGCCATTCTTCGGACAAAGCGTCCTTCGCCTTGTTCAGCAGCGGCGAATCATAGGGCAGCTGGATGGCGGGCGACCCGCCATGCGCGTGGAAGGTCACCGAGCAGTCGGCCGGGATCTTCGAGCGGACATAGGCGCGGAATGTATCGCGGATTTTTGCCGGATCCTGCTTGCCGACGAGGCGGAAGGAGACTTTCGCGGTGGCTTCCGCCGCGATCACGGTTTTGAAGCCCTCGCCGGTGTAGCCACCGATCAGACCATTTACCTCGGCCGTCGGCCGCGCCCAGGTCAGTTCCAGGATCGAGCGGTTCTTTTCGCCGGAGGGGTTCGAAAGGCCGATCTCGCCCAGGAACTTTTCGGGCGTCTGGCCGAGCTTCTCCCAGGTTGCCTTGATGTTTTCAGGCGTTTCCTCGACGCCGTCGTAAAATCCGTCGAGCGTCACGCGGCCGTCCGCGTCGTGCAAACCTGCAAGGATATCGGAAAGAATGTGAAGCGGATTTGCGGCGGCACCGCCGAAATAGCCGGAATGCAGGTCGCGGTCGGCAGCCTTGACGACCATTTCCTCACCGACAAGGCCGCGCAGGCCGGCCGAGATCGCCGGCGTATCGGTGTCCCACATGTTGGTGTCGCAGACGAGCGCATAGTCGGCCTTCAGTTCGGCCGCGTTGGCCTCGAGGAAGGGCTTGAGCGAAGGTGAACCGGATTCTTCCTCGCCCTCGAAGAGAATCGTGACCTTGCAGGGCAGCGAGCCGACCGTTTCCTTGTAGGCGCGGCAGGCCTCGACGAAGGTCATCAATTGGCCCTTGTCGTCGGAGGTGCCGCGACCGGTAATGATCCGGCGTCCGCCGGCGATGTCGCGCACTGCGGGCTCGAACGGATCGTTTTCCCAAAGGTTGAGCGGGTCGACCGGCTGAACGTCGTAGTGACCATAAAACAGCACGTGCGGTGCGTCGGGCGATACTCCGTCATGATGGGCGACCACCATCGGATGGCCGGGCGTCTCGCGCACGGCCGCATCGAAGCCGAGGGAACGAAGCTCCGCCACCAGCCATTCGGCCCCGCGCAGGACCTCGGCCTTATAGGCCGGATCGGTCGATATCGATTTGATGCGGACGAGCTCGAACAGGCGCTCGAGGCTTGCGGGAACGTTTGCGGCGGCGTGGTCGAGTACGGGTAGAAGATTGGTCATGGTCGAATCCTTCCTTGCGGCCGGACCTTAACGCATGCTCCTGCGGATCGAAATCGGTTTTCGGAGAATTGTCGCTCCGGGACGACCCGCGGTCAGGTGCACCTGTCGGCACTGGATCCTACGGAGAGAGTGACAGTCGCCCGAGCAAGAAAAAGCCGTTGCGGACGGGAGGCTCGTCCGCAACGGCTCTTGCGAATTGTGGACAAAGGCCCGGAGAGGGGGATAAGGCCTTTGTCCTATAGTCTGGCGCGGCGGGGGACAGGCCGGGATGCCAGACCACGGCTTGATCAGGTGCCGATGACCATCATTTGGTCCCGGGAATATGGCTTTTCAAGGGATTTGAGCCGCCGGGAAAATTACAAATTGGTAACGTTTGTGTGAGGCGGTCAAAGCGGTTTGAGCGGTCGCACAAGCGATAATGGACGATGGACGCGCGAGACGGCGCGCGCTATCCATGACGCCATGAAAAATGGTGATCATCTCTTCCTCGTCGATGGTTCGGGCTTCATCTTCCGGGCCTTCCATGCGATCCCGCCGCTGAACCGCAAGTCGGACGGCCTGCCGGTCAATGCCGTTTCCGGTTTCTGCAACATGCTGTGGAAGCTCTTGAAAGACGCGCGCAACACCGATGTTGGCGTTACGCCGACCCATTTCGCCGTCATCTTCGACTATTCATCGAAAACCTTTCGCAACGCGCTGTACGACCAGTACAAGGCCAATCGAACGGCGCCCCCGGAAGACCTGATCCCGCAGTTCGGGCTGATCCGCCATGCGACGCGCGCCTTCAACCTGCCCTGCATCGAGAAGGAAGGCTTCGAGGCCGACGACCTGATCGCCACGTACGCACGCCTTGCCGAGGCTGCCGGCGCCGACGTCACCATCGTCTCTTCCGACAAAGACCTCATGCAGATCGTGACGCCGAAGGTGTCGATGTACGACAGCATGAAGGACAAGCAGATCTCTGTTCCCGAGGTCGTCGAAAAATGGGGCGTGACCCCGGACAAGATGATCGACCTGCAGGCGATGACGGGTGATTCGACCGACAACATCCCGGGCATTCCGGGCATCGGTCCGAAGACGGCGGCCCAGCTCCTGGAAGAATACGGCGATCTGGACACGCTGCTGGCACGGGCCGAGGAGATCAAGCAGCAGAAGCGCCGCGAAAACATCATCGCCAACCGTGCCCAGGCGCTGCTGTCACGTGAGCTTGTTACCCTCAAGATAGACACGCCGCTCGATGTGCCGCTCGAGGATCTCGTGCTTGAGCCGCAGAACGGACCCAAGCTGATCGCTTTCCTGAAGGCGATGGAGTTCAGCTCTCTGACCCGGCGCGTCGCCGAGGTCTGCGGCTGCGACGCCTCCGCAATCGAGGCGGCGAACGTGCCGGTCGAGTGGGGGGCGGAAGCGCACGGGCCGGACCTCGATGCGAAGGCCGATGCGGCGACCGCTGCAGATGGCACAGAAAGCGCTGCGGATGCCGCCGAAACGCTGCTGCCGGATGCATCCCCGGATGGCCCTACGCCCGAAGCGTTTGCGAAGGCGCGCGCCGCGAGTTTCTTCGGCAAGCCGATCGATCATTCGGCCTATGTGACGATCCGCGACCTCGAAACCCTCGATCGCTGGATCGCCGATGCGCGGGAGGCCGGGCTTGTCGGCTTCGACACGGAAACGACCTCTCTCGACGCGATGCAGGCCGAGCTTTGCGGCTTCTCGCTGGCGATCGCCGACAATGCGAAGAACCCGTCCGGACTTTCCATTCGCGCGGCCTACGTGCCGATCCTGCACAAGAGCGGCGTCGGTGATCTGCTCGGCGGCGGGCTTGTGGATGGGCAGATACCGATGCGCCAGGCGCTGGAGCGGCTGAAGGACCTGCTTGAAGATCCGTCCATTCTCAAGGTCGCACAGAACCTGAAGTACGACTACCTTGTGATGAAGCGCCATGGCGTGACCATGCAGAGCTTCGACGACACGATGCTGATATCGTACGCGCTCGACGCGGGCGCCGGTACACATGGCATGGATTCGCTGTCGGAGCGCTGGCTCGGGCACAAGCCGATTGCCTACAAGGACGTTGCCGGCAGCGGTAAGGGTGCGCAGAGCTTCGACCTGGTCGACATTGACCGGGCGGCGACTTACGCGGCGGAGGACGCTGACGTGACGCTGCGCCTCTGGCACGTGCTCAAGCCGCGGCTTGCGGCGCAGGGAATGACGACGGTCTACGAACGCCTGGAGCGACCGCTCGTGCCGGTGCTCGCGCGTATGGAGGAGCGCGGGATCAGCATCGATCGGCAGATCCTGTCGCGCCTGTCGGGCGAGCTTGCACAGGGCGCCGCCGCCCTTGAGGACGAGATCTACGAACTTGCCGGGGAGCGCTTCACCATCGGCTCGCCGAAGCAGCTCGGCGACATTCTGTTCGGCAAGATGGGCCTTCCCGGCGGCGCAAAGACGAAGACCGGTCAATGGTCCACCTCGGCGCAGGTGCTAGAGGATCTCGCTGCGCAAGGCATTCCGCTGCCGCGCAAGATCGTCGACTGGCGCCAACTGACGAAGCTGAAATCTACCTATACGGACGCCCTGCCGGGCTTCGTGCATCCTGACACCAAGCGGGTCCATACGTCCTACGCGCTCGCCGCCACGACGACAGGGCGTCTTTCGTCTTCCGAGCCGAATTTGCAGAACATTCCGGTCCGCACCGCCGAGGGACGCAAGATCCGTACGGCCTTCATCGCCTCGCCCGGCCACAAGCTGGTCTCGGCCGACTACAGCCAGATCGAGCTTCGCGTGCTCGCCCACGTCGCCGATATCCCGCAACTGAAGCAGGCGTTTGCTGACGGGGTCGATATTCACGCGATGACGGCATACGAGATGTTCGGCGTGCCGGTCGAGGGCATGCCGGCGGAAGTGCGTCGCCGGGCCAAGGCGATCAACTTCGGCATCATCTACGGCATCTCCGCCTTCGGCCTCGCCAACCAGCTCTCAATCGAACGCTCGGAGGCCGGCGACTACATCAAGCGCTATTTCGAGCGCTTCCCGGGTATCAAGGACTACATGGACTCGACCAAGGCCTTCGCCCGCGAGAACGGCTACGTCGAAACGATCTTCGGCCGCCGCGCACACTATCCGGAGATCAAGTCGTCCAATCCCTCCGTCCGCTCCTTCAATGAACGCGCCGCGATCAATGCGCCGATCCAGGGATCGGCAGCCGACATCATCCGCCGCGCCATGGTCAAGATGGAGCCGGCACTTGCCGCAAAGGGGCTTTCCGCGCGCATGCTGTTGCAGGTTCACGATGAACTGATCTTCGAGGTCGAGGACGGTGAGGTCGAAAGGACGATTCCCATCATCGTCGAGGTGATGGAAAACGCCTCGATGCCTGCAGTGGCGATGAAGGTTCCGCTGAAAGTCGATGCGCGGGCCGCGCACAACTGGGATGAGGCGCACTAACGGGCCGTCTAGTGTAGTGCCAGGAACAGGCCACCGGTTGCGGACTTGCCATTGCGCCTGCTTCGGCATAGCTCTCTGCCGGAACGATCCGGATGCCAGATGCCTCATAAGGTCACCATTTGTCGCCTGAAGCTGCACGATTTTCGCAACTATGCGTCGATCGCACTCGAACTTGACGGCCGCCATGTCGTGCTGACCGGGGCAAACGGCGCCGGCAAGACGAACCTGATGGAAGCCGTCTCGTTCCTGTCTCCGGGGCGCGGGTTGCGGCGTGCGGCTTATGCCGACGTGCCACGCGAGGGGGCGGTCGGGGGCTTCAGCGTCTTTGCCGCCGTCGAGGGCATGCAGGGCGAGATCGAAATCGGCACCGGTACGGAGACGGGCGAGGAGGGGCAATCGCGCCGACTTCGCTTGAACGGCACGCCGGCCCGCTCGGTCGATGAACTGCTGGATCACCTGCGTGTCGTATGGCTGACCCCCGCGATGGATGGGCTGTTTACCGGCTCGTCCTCCGAGCGGCGCCGCTTTCTTGATCGACTGGTTCTCTCGCTTGATCCGGAACATGGGCGCCGGGCGGCGGATTTCGAAAAAGCCATGCGGGGACGGAACAGGCTGCTGGCCGATCCGCGCCCCGATCCGCAATGGCTGAGTGCGCTCGAACGGCAGATGGCCGAACTCGGCGTGGCGATGGCGCTGGCGCGACGCGAGTTGGTGGGGCTTCTCGCTGGGCTCGTCGAGGCATCCCGCGACGAGGGGCCGTTCCCCTCGGCCGTCATGTCGCTTGCCGGCTTTCTTGATGATGACCTCGACCGGCCAGCCTACGAGATCGAAGAGACCTATGCCGCCATGCTTCGTGACGGGCGCTACCGGGATGCTGCTGCCGGCCGCACGCTCGACGGGCCACATCGGGTCGATCTTCTGATCCGCCATCGCGAAAAGGGCATGGATGCGGCACGCTGCTCGACTGGTGAGCAGAAGGCCTTGCTGGTCGGCCTCGTGCTTGCCCACGCCGGCCTCGTCGCCGGCATGACCGACCACGCTCCGATCCTGCTTCTGGACGAAATCTCCGCCCATCTCGATGAAGGACGCAGGGCAGCACTTTTCGACCGGATCGATGCACTCGGCGGCCAAGCCTTCATGACCGGCACGGATCGTGCCATGTTCGAAGCGTTCGGAGATCGTGCGCTGTTTCTGACTGTTGCAAACGGAACGATTTCCGAGGATTGACGGAGGAGCCCGTGCAGACCGCAGAGCCGCTAAGTCCGGACGAGATCGAGCGATACCGTCGCCATATCGTGCTCGCCGAAATCGGCGGGGCCGGGCAGCAGAAACTGAAGAATGCGGCCGTGCTCGTTATCGGCGCAGGCGGCCTCGGCGCGCCCGTTCTCCAATATCTTGCCGCCGCAGGTGTCGGCCATATCGGCATCATCGACGACGATACAGTTTCCCTCTCCAACCTGCAGCGGCAGGTGATCCACGGCACCGAATCGATCGGCCGCAGCAAGGTCGAGAGCGCAAAAGCAGCAATCGAAGCGATCAATCCGCATGTGCGCGTGACGGTTTTCGATACACGGTTAACGCCGGAGACTGCGCCGCATCTTCTGCGCGGCTTCGATCTCCTGATGGACGGCTCGGACAATTTCGATACCCGTTATGCGGCTGCGGATGCTGCAGAGGCGGCCAAGATCCCGCTCGTCACGGGCGCCGTCGGTCGATTCGATGGTTCGTTGACCGTGCTGAAGCCGTGGGAACAGGCGGCGGACGGCCGGCAGAATCCGGGCTATCGCGATCTCTTCCCGGAGCGGCCGCCACCGGGTGTCGTACCATCCTGTGCCGAGGCTGGGATCGTCGGTGCGCTCACCGGTGTCATAGGCACGTTAATGGCTATGGAGGCGATCAAGGTGATCACCGGCGCCGGAGAGCCGCTGGTCGGGCGTTTGATGCTTTACGATGGGCTTGCCGCCCGTTTCGACGTGATGCGTTACCGGCGCCGCGGGGCTTCATAGATGGAGGTGCAACGGCTGGACGCGTCATTCGACCGATATGACGAGCTGCTGTCCGTCATCCGATACGCCTTCGCCTATATGGACGGCCGGATCGAACCGCCGTCCTCCGCATACCGTTTGACCGCCGCCAGCCTGCAGGAAAAGGTGCTGGCCGAGATCGTTTTCCTCGCCCTCGACCGTGGCGCGATCGTTGGCTGCATCTTTTGTCGGCCGGAGGAAAATTGCCTCTATATCGGCAAGCTGGCCGTCCTGCCGGCAAGTCAGGGGTCGGGTGCCGGCCGAGCGCTTCTCGTGGCGGCTGAGCAGGAGGCGCGCACGCTCGAACTTCCAGCCTTGCGCCTTGAGACGCGAACCGAGCTTGTCGAAAACCACGCCCGCTTTCGTGCCTGGGGTTTTGAGAAGACGGCCGAGAACCGCCATCCGGGTTACGACAGCACCACTTCGATCGAGATGACCAAACGGCTCTGATTTTTTCGAATCGCGGCGGGCATTGCCGGTGGTCTGCGATCCCGCCAGTCGGTCAGTTCCGTCCCGGCAGCACCCGGTCGGGTGGGCGGTGACCGTCGAAGAACGTACGGATGTTGATCACCACCTTCTCGCCCATGTCAATGCGGCCCTCAAGGGTCGCCGAACCCATGTGCGGCAGGAGCACCACCTTGCCCTCGGTTGCGAGCTTCACCAGCTTCGAATTGACGGCCGGTTCGTGCTCGAACACGTCCAACCCTGCGCCTGCGATCTTGCCCTCACGCAGGGATTTGATCAGCGCCGCCTCGTCGATGATGCCGCCGCGTGCGGTGTTGACGATGTAGCTCGACGGCTGCATCAGTGCCAGCCGACGTGCCGACAGCAGATGGTAGGTCGCCGGCGTCGATGGGCAGTTGACCGATACGATGTCCACCCGCGCCAGCATCTGGTCCAGGCTGTCCCAATAGGTTGCCTCGAGCGCTTCCTCTGTTACGGGATGCACGCGGTGCCGGTTGTGGTAGTGGATCGATAGCCCAAAGGCTTTTGCGCGGCGCGCCACGGCCGTTCCGATACGGCCCATGCCGACAATACCGAGACGCTTGCCCCAAATGCGGTGCCCGAGCATCCATGTCGGCGACCAGCCGGCCCATTCGCCCTTGCGGTCCGTGAGTAGCTGGGCGCCTTCCGCGAGCCGGCGCGGGACTGACAGGATCAGCGCCATCGTCATGTCGGCCGTGTCCTCTGTCAGGACGTTCGGCGTATTGGTGACGGTGATGCCGCGCCGCGCGGCTGCGTCCACGTCGATGTGGTCCACACCGTTGGAAAAGCTTGCGATGAGCTTGAGTTGGGGACCCGCCTGCTCGATCAGTGCGGCGTCGATCCGGTCGGTCACCGTCGGTACCAGCACGTCGAAAGCCTTCACGGCGGCGACGAGCTCCGGTTGCGAGCGGGGCGTGTCTTCAATGTTGAGCTCGGCGTCGAACAGTTCGCGCATGCGCGTCTCGACTACGTCAGGCAGGCGGCGGGTGATGTAGACCTTCGGTTTTTTCTTGTTCGTCATGGCCTGTTCGAGCGTCCTGTTGACGGGTCCTTAACCAAGATGGGTAAGACTTGCTTCATCAAGGGCATTTTCTACCAGACCCCGTCGCGAACACAATCCGCTCTGAACGCCGGTCCCGTGATTTGCATGCCGGCAGGGTCCGGCTGCCGGATGCCCTTAAGGCTGGAAGTGGATCTCGTCATGCGTCGCTTACATTCTCGCGTTTGCACCGTCACATTTGCCGCCCTGATCGCATTGGCGTCGCAGGCGGCCACGGACGCTTTGGCGCAAGCCTCAAAGGGGCCGAGCGGATTGCCCCTGCCGCGTTTCGTCAGCTTGAAGGCCAAGAGCGTCAACCTGCGCGTTGGTCCGAGCGTCGACTACGCCGTGGCTTGGCGCTACATGAGATCCGGTGTGCCGGTCGAGATCATCCAGGAGTACGACAACTGGCGGCGCATTCGCGATGCCGATGGTACCGAGGGTTGGGTCAACCAGGCGCTTCTATCCGGGGACCGCACTGCAGTGACCGCGCCATGGATGCGCGGCAAGGGTGCCGACATCTATGTGAACATGCGCCGTGACCCGCAATCCTCCGGCGCAATTGTCGCCAAGCTCGAGCCGGGCGTTGTGATCAAGGTAGGCGAGTGCAATGGCGACTGGTGCCGCGCCGACGTGGACGGCACCGAGGGTTGGGTGGCGCAAGGCGAAATCTGGGGCGCCTATCCCGGCGAGGCCTTCAAATAGGCAAGGCGCTCAGGCCAGCCCCGCCTCGATCGCGGCCTCGGCAAGCGAAGCCAGCGGCCGTGGGCCGATCTGCTCGATGACGATGCCGGCTGCCAGGCTGCCGAGCTTGCCGCAGTCTTCAAGCGAACGCCCCTGTGTATAGCCGTACAGGAAGCCGGCCGCATAGAGGTCGCCGGCGCCTGTCGTGTCCACCACGCGCTCGATTGGCGTCGCATGGACGCGGATCCGCTTCCCTTCAGCCAGGATGATCGAACCCTCTTCGCTCATCGTGACGACGGCGAGCCGGCAGTCGCTGGCGATTATCGAAAGCGCCTGCTCGAAATCCTCAGTCTCATAGAGCGCCAGCACTTCGGCCTTGTTGGCGAAGACGATGTCGACCGTGCCCGAGCGCATCAATTCGAGGAATTCGTCGCGATAGCGGTGGACGCAGAAGCTGTCCGAGAGTGTCATCGACATTTCGCGGCCGTTCGCATGCGCGATGCGGGCGCAGGCGCGGATCGCGTCCTTGGCCCGCGGCGGATCCCACAGGTAACCCTCGAAATAGGTGACCTTTGCCGAAGCCACGACGGCCGCTTCGACGTCCTCGGCACCGAGCTCGACACAGGCACCGAGATAGGTGTTCATCGAGCGTTCGCCATCCTCGGTGACAAAGATCATCGAACGCGCCGTTGGCGGCAAACGGTCAAGCGGTTTTGTTCCGAAGTGGACGCCCTGGGCGCGAATGTCGTGCGTGAAGATTTCGCCAAGCTGATCCTTGGCGACCTTGCCGAAATAGGCGGCACGACCACCAAAGCTCGCGATCCCCGCCGCCGTGTTCCCTGCACTGCCTCCAGAGGCCTCCACCGCTGGCCCCATGCGGGCATAGAGCAACTCCGCGCGCTCGGCGTCGATGAGGTTCATTGCCCCTTTGATGATGCCATTTTCAGTGAGGAAGCCGTCGTCGCAACGGGCAATGATGTCGACGATGGCATTGCCGACCGTCAGAACGTCGAATTGGGTCATTCGGAATTTTCCGTCTCGAAGGGTAAGAGCCGGTTACGGGTCATAGCGGATTCTTGGGGGAATGTAAGGGGCCACCCGATCAGGGCCGATCGGGTGGCCAAAAGCGATCAATCCTTGGCGCGCTCGACGTAGGAGCCGTCTTCGGTCGCGATCACGACGCGCGTGCCGGCCTGGATGTGAGGCGGGACGAGCGTGCGCAGGCCGTTGGAGAGCATGGCGGGCTTGTAGGAGGAGGAAGCCGTCTGACCCTTGACGACCGGCTCGGTCTCGGTGATCTCGAGGATCACGTTACGGGGCAGGTCGAGCGCGATTGCTACCCCCTCGTGTGTCGACAGAATGACCGCCATGCCTTCCTGCAGGTAGGCCTTGGCGTCGCCGACGTCCTCGGCCGACATCGTCAGCTGGTCGTAGCTTTCCGGGTTCATGAAGTGGAAGCCGTCGCCGTCTTCGTAGAGGAAGGTGTGTTCGCGGTCTTCCACGTGCGCGCGCTCGACCTGTTCGGTCGTGCGGTAGCGTTCCGAAACCTTCACGCCATCGGAGATGCGGCGCATGTCGACCTGCGTGACCGGCGTGCCCTTGCCGGGGTGGAAGTTCTGCGCCGTCAGAACCACATAGAGTTTGCCGTCGACGTCGAGCACGTTGCCCTTGCGGACGGAAGAAGCGATGATCTTTGCCATAAGTCTTCCTTGTATCTGGAGCGGCCGCGTCGTAGAGGACGGTTCAAGTTTCATCCCCGGACCGCAGAAAGCGGGATCGGGCCGCAACTAGCCTAAATTCCGGAAAAAGACCAGTGTGTCCGCCGGAATCTGATAGAAACCTTGCCATGAAGCCGAACAGCCCTGCACCGTCGCCCTGGTGGACGCCTGATGTCCATGCCGACCGCCGTCCGTTCCTGATTGCACGCAACCGCATCCAGTTGGCGCTGAGAAGCTATTTTGCCGAGCGCGATTTCGTCGAGGTCGATACGTCAACGCTTCAGGTCTCGCCGGGCAACGAGGCTCATCTGCATGCGTTCCGCACGGACGCCATCGGCCACTCAGGCGCCACGACGCCGCTCTACCTGCACACTTCGCCGGAATTCGCCTGCAAGAAGCTGCTATCGGCAGGCGAGAAACGCATTTCCTGCTTTGCCCATGTCTACCGCAATCGCGAACGCGGCCCTCTGCATCATCCCGAGTTCACCATGCTCGAGTGGTACCGGGCGGGGGAGGGGTACGAGACGCTGATGGACGATTGCGCCGAACTTCTTGCCGTTGCGGCACAAACAGCCGGTATGGAACGCCTCGTCTACCGCGGCAAGGACTGTGATCCCTTTGCCGAGCCTGAACGCCTCACAGTCGCGGACGCCTTTGCCCGACATGCCGGCATCGATCTGCTTGAGACGATCCGCCCCGATGGCTCGACCGATCGCAATGCGCTCGCACAAGCGATGGCTGCATGCGGGTTGCGCGTCGCGCCCGATGATACTTGGGCCGATCTCTTCAGCCGCGTGCTCGTCGAGCGCGTCGAACCGTTACTCGGTTTCGGCCGCGCGACGATCCTGTGCGAATATCCGGTGGCCGAGGCGGCACTCGCGCGCCCCTCGCCGCGCGACCCCCGGGTCGCCGAGCGCTTCGAGCTTTATGCCTGCGGTGTCGAACTCGCCAATGCCTTCGGTGAACTGACCGACGCGGCCGAACAGCGCCGGCGCTTCGGCCTGGAGATGGCTGAGAAACAGCGGGTCTATGGCGAAACCTACCCGCTTGATGAGGATTTTCTTGCGGCGCTTGAAATCATGCCCGAGGCGAGCGGCATCGCGCTGGGCTTCGATCGGTTGGTGATGCTGGCGACGGGTGCTGCACGCATCGATCAGGTTATCTGGGCGCCGGTGGCGGAGACAGCGCCATGAATGTTGCGCGAACGCTTCGGTCGGTTGCCGAGCTTGAGAAGGCCGGGTTGATGCCGCGCGGCTCCGCCGAGGCCGATGTTGCGCGCGTGGGCGAGCGCTATGCCGTTGCCGTGACGCCTGCCGTGGCAGCGCTGATCGACAATGAAAATCCGAGCGACCCGATCGCCCGGCAGTTCATTCCCGCCACCGCCGAACTGACGACGCTGCCGGAAGAGCGCGCCGATCCGATCGGCGACCTGGCCCACAGTCCTGTCGAGGGTATCGTTCATCGCTACCCGGACCGGGTGCTGCTGAAAGCCGTGCACGTCTGCCCCATCTACTGCCGCTTCTGCTTCCGCCGCGAGATGGTCGGCCCTTCCGGATTGGGAACATTGACGCCTGAGGAACTGGATGCCGCGATCGGCTACATCGCCGCGCATCCGGATATCTGGGAAGTGATCCTGACCGGCGGCGATCCGCTGGTGCTCTCAGCCCGCAGGCTGCGCGAGTTGATGCAGCGATTGGGCGCGATCGCCCACGTCAAGGTCGTTCGTTTTCATACGCGGGTGCCCGTGGTCGAGCCGGAGCGGATCGATGCCGACATGGTTGAAGCTCTGCAGGCATCGGGCAAGACAACCTATGTCGCCCTTCACGCCAACCATCCACGCGAACTGACCGCACAAGCGCGCCTGGCCTGTGCGCAACTTGTCAATGCGGGCATTGCGATGATCAGTCAGACCGTGTTGCTCAAGGGCGTGAACGATGACGCCGACGTGCTGGCGGAACTCATGCGCGCCTTCGTGGAAATCCGCATTCGTCCCTACTATCTGCACCATCCCGATCTGGCGCCCGGAACGAGCCATTTCCGGCTTGGTCTCGCCGAGGGACGGGCGCTGGTGGAGGGGCTGCGCGGCCGCATCTCCGGTCTTTGCCAACCGACCTATATCCTCGACATTCCCGGCGGCTACGGCAAGGTGCCCGTTCTTTCGAGTGCGGTGCAGGAGACCGACGATGGATGCTTCCGGATCCGGGACTTCCGCGGCGGGGAGCACCTTTATCCGCCATCGTCTGAGAGCGAACCGTTTGCGCCTGCGCAGTAGTCGGCGACGGCGCCCCGGCGACTAGAATTTCTCCCAGTCGCCGTCTTTCTTGCCTTCCTGTTTCGCGCCGAGCGCGCCGAGCAACTTCTGCTTCAGCAGGTTCGCAGGTGACGCCACCGCACGGGACGTCGCGCTGGCGGCCTTCACGTTCCATTGACCGGGCGACTTGCGCGGCAATTGGGTAACGGTCCCCGTCGATGACTGTGCCGATTTCGTCACCGATGCGCTTCTCGGCGCCAACGCGGAGCCTGACGGCGCGGAATCGGACGCCTGCACCATCTGAAGGTGTGGCGCGCGTGATGACTGGCCCTGCGCGGCGCCGACGTTGAACCGGCTGATCAGGGCATTCAGCGCCTGCACGTCATCTGCCAGGCCATGGCTGGCAGCCGTGGTCTCCTCGACCATTGCCGCATTCTGCTGCGTTCCCTGGTCCATTGTGCCAACGGCAGTGTTGATTTCCGACAGCCCGCTCGCCTGTTCGCGCGCTGCCACGACGATTGCCTGGACGTGGCCATTGATTTCCTGCACTTCGGCCACGATCGTCTCGAGTGCCTTGCCGGTTTCGTCGACCAGGGCGACACCATCCTGCACCTGACCGCCCGAAGCGGTGATCAGCGCCTTGATCTCGCGTGCGGCCTTGGCCGAACGCTGCGCAAGTTCGCGGACTTCCTGAGCCACCACGGCAAAGCCCTTGCCTGCCTCGCCGGCGCGCGCAGCCTCCACCCCTGCGTTCAGCGCGAGCAGGTTTGTCTGGAAGGCAATGTCGTCGATGACGCCGATGATGTTGCCGATCTCGCCGGAGGACTGCTCGATCTGCTGCATGGCCGAAATGGCCCGGCGAACGATTTGGCCGGACTTTTCCGCGCCGTCGCGTGTGCGGGCCACCAGCGTCCCGGCTTCCTCGGCGCGCCGGGTGGAATCCTTCACTGTCGTCGTGATCTGCTCCAATGCTGCAGCGGTCTCTTCGACCGAAGCCGCCTGATGCTCGGTGCGGCGGGCAAGTGCGTCGGCCGCGGAGCGGATCTGGCGGGCGCCGGCGTCAATCGCCCGCGCATTGTCGCCGACCTCGCAGAGCGCATCCTTCAGTCGCGCGACGGATATATTGAAATCCTGCCGCAGCCGATCGAGCTCGCCATCGAACGGCGTATCGATGTCGCAGGTCATGTCGCCTGAGGCCAGCCGGCCCAGCGCGTCGGCAAGCGAGGCGACGGCCGCCTGCACCTTGCCATTGTCGCGGTTGCGCTCCGCCTCGCGCGCCATGCGCTCGCCCTCGGCAATGGCCCGGTCGGAAGCCGACTGGCGTTCGAGGCGCATGCGTTCGCCGGCGTTATCACGGAAGACGGTGACGGCCGCCGCCATCTCGCCGATCTCGTCGCGGCGCTCGGAATAGGGCACTTCCTGGCCGATATTGCCGTCTGCAACCTGTCTCATCGCGCCGGAAATACCGTTTAGCGGGCGGACGACGCGGCGGTTGACGATGAAGATCGCTGCAATGGCGAGCCCGACTGACAACATCAGTGCGGCAATCGTCAGCCGGTAGGCGAACTCCTGTTCAGCGACGGCGGTCTCAATGCCGCTCGCCGTCACGCGCTCATTTCTGGCGATCAGGCTGGCGAGTGCGGACTCTATCCTCTCGGCATCCTGCTTCATGGGGCCTTGGAAGGTTTCCGCGGCCACGCCCTTGGCGGCCATGGCGGAGGCCTGCTTTAGCTTTTCCCCTTCTGCGAGATAAGTGACGAGGCTGTCTTTGACGGGGCTGATCACCTTTGCCATATCCGGATCGATGGAGATCGCGGCCGCGTAGGTGTCGACCTGCTTGGTCAATGCCTCGCCGCGTTCGGCGATCCTGGCCTCGATCGCCGGCATTTCATTTGGGTCCCTCGTCAGCATGTGCTCGGAATAGCTGCCTTGCAGCTCCGCGAAGTCGCGATTGATCTTCAGGATCGTGCGCAACTGCGGCATGTGCTCGCTGCCGATGCGCTCGAACTGGCCGGTGATTGTCGAGAGCGATCGGAACGCGACCGCGCCTTGCAAGGCGCCGAGCGCCACCATCAAGACGAAAAGAGCGGGGAGGAGCCTGCTGATCCTGATCGTACGCATGAAGATTCCCAGATTATGCTGTCGCCGTTGGCGAGCCTTTTGGCGGGGAGTCTAGTTTCGGTTGCTTAACGCCGACTTAATCGCGCCGGTGGCGAACGACCTTGCGAGCCGGTTGTCCACATCCTACATCGGGACCGCTCAACTTGGAGAAAGCGGATGATTCTCGATGCGGTGCGCCTGGCGCTCGTCAATCTCTTCGCACCGGAAACGCGTCGCGTCTTCTGGAAGGTGCTCGGGCTGACGATCTTTTTTCTGATCGTGCTGTGGTTCGCCCTTCGGGAAAGCTTCATCGCCTATGCACTCCCCTGGTTCGACGGCTACCTCACGGGCGTTCCGGACTGGGCGGGTTGGCTCACGCTTCTCCTTGGCGTCTTTGCGAGCATCGGTCTGGCGCTTTCCCTTGCGCTGCTGCTCGCCCCGGTCACGGCCGTCGTTGCCGGCTTTTTCCTCGATGATGTCGCCGAGGTGGTGGAGCGACGCGACTATCCTGGCGAGGCGCCTGGCCAGGCCCTTCCGCTCGGAGCGGCAATCGCAGGCTCCATCAAGTTTCTCGGCGTCGTGCTTGTCGGCAACCTGGTCGCGCTGTTGCTGCTGTTCATTCCGGGCGTCAACCTGATAGCCTTTTTCCTCGTCAACGGCTATCTCCTCGGGCGCGAGTTCTTCGAATTCGCGGCGATGCGCTTCAGGCCGCCGGAAGAGGCGCGGCTCTTTCGGGCCAAGCATGCCTCGACCGTCTTCCTGGCCGGCCTCTCCATCTCGGCCTTTCTTGCCGTGCCGATCGTCAACCTTCTGACGCCGCTGTTTGCCGCGGGCCTCATGGTTCATCTGCACAAGCTGCTTTCGCATAGCGATCCGTCGTTTCGCGGCTAGGCAGGGAGTGCGGAAGGTTCGTACTGGGCGGCGTATTCCGCATCTGGCGGGATCGGCTTTATCACGTCGATAAGGACGCCGTTCGGATCGGCGGTGATGAAGTGGCGTTGGCCGAAATCTTCGTCGCAGATTGCCTTCAGGATCGGCAAACCAGCGGCACGACAGGCTTCGTAGATCGCGTCCGGATCCTCGACTTCGAAGTTCAGCAGAAGCCCCGATATCCTGCCGCGCGCTGCGGCGGGTATCGTCTCGTGTTGGCCGTCGAGGATCGCGAGTGTCACGTGCTCGTCTTCGGTCGATTGCAGGTGGATGTACCAATCACTGGTAAAGAGCGGCTGGAAGCGGAAATGAGCGCAGTAGAATGCCGCCGTGCCGGAGACGTCGTCCGTCATGATGACGGGATAATAGCTGGTGGATTTCACGGCTTTCCCTCCATTGGGTTTAAACATACAATCTGTATGTTCGCAAATAACATACGTGCAGATTGTATGTAAAGGAGGAATCGTGAGCCGCAGCAACAGAGACAGGACCGAGGCGACGCGAGCCGCGCTCATCGACGCGGCAAGGATGCTGTTTGTCGAGAAGGGATATGCGGAGACGGCGACCCCCGACATCGTCGAGTGTGCCGGCGTTACCCGTGGTGCCCTTTACCATCACTTCGAGGGCAAGAAGGCACTCTTTCGCGCCGTGATCGAGCGTGAGGCTGTGGCGGTCGCTGCCGAAATCGAAGCGGGCGCCACGCCTGCAGCGAATGCCCATCAGGCGCTACTGCTCGGTGCTAGGGGGTATTTCGACGCAATGGCGGTCGAGGGCAGGACCAGGCTACTGTTGCTGGAGGCGCCAGCCGTCCTTGGCCCGGACGCGATCGGTGCGCTCGAGCGGGAGAATGCAGAAATGTCCCTCAGGGCCGGTCTTGCCGCCCTCGCGGGCGAAGAGGAGCGAACCTCGCCGTTGCTCGATGAGCTGACGTCGCTTCTATCGGCCGCCTTCGACCGCGCGGCTCTTGCCATTGCCGCCGGCGCGGACCGCAAGGCCTTCGAGGATGCGATTGCGGTGCTTGTCGATGGCCTCGTGCTGGCGAAGGCGCACCACTAAAGTTTGGCGTTAATCCGTCGGATGTGAACGCAATACCGCTGCACACCTTCGCGCAACATGTTCTAGCCGGTTGCCGCGATTGCCTGTGGTGGTAGTTCGACCAGCGGCGCGGGAATATCGCAGGTCTTCTCCGGCGACCGACAGATGTCGGCGATCACGCAGCGCTCGCATTCGGGCTTGCGCGCCTTGCAGACATAGCGCCCGTGCAGGATCAGCCAGTGGTGGGCGCGGTAGAGGTACTCGTCCGGAATGATTCGCATGAGCCGGTCTTCGACGTCGTCCGGCGTCTTGCCGGGTGCCAGCAGGATGCGGTTGGCAATGCGCAGGATGTGCGTGTCCACCGCAATCGTCGATTGGCCGAAGGCCATCGACAGCACGACGTTTGCGGTCTTCCGACCAACGCCCGGAAGCGTCACCAGTTCCTCGCGGGTGCGGGGCACCTCACCGCCAAACTCGTCCACGAGCTTTTGGCTGAGCGCGATGACGTTCTTCGCCTTGTTGCGGAAGAGCCCGATCGTCTTGATGTAGTCCCGGACTTTGTCTTCGCCGAGCGCGAGCATCTTCTCCGGCGTATCGGCGACGGCGAACAGTGCGCGCGTCGCCTTGTTGACGCCGGCGTCGGTCGCCTGCGCCGAGAGCGCAACCGCGACGACGAGGGTGAACGGATTGACGTGCTCCAGTTCGCCCTTGGGCTCGGGACGCTGGATCGAGAACCGCCGGAAGATTTCGCGGATCTCTTCGGTAGTGTAGGCCGATCTCGGCTTGGCGCTGTGGCGCTTCGGCACCGCCCGGGCGCCGGTCGCAACGCCTGATTTCGGTTTCGCGTTCTTCATGTTCCCTCTATAGTCGTCGGTCATGAGCGATGGCAACGACGATGTCAGTGTGAACGACCGGCCTGTGTTCGTTGCTGAGCTCAGGCCGCACCGGTCGCTGGGCCGAAAAGGCCACCTGATCTTCTTCCTCATCGCCGGCGCATTGACCGTCGCCCATATGGCGGTTTTTCTTATCTCGGGCGCTTGGCCGATCGTGATGTTCTTCGGCGTCGACTTCGTCATCCTGTTTGCCGCCTTCTGGCTCAACAATCGTGCGGCCCGCACCTGCGAACTGATCGCGTTGTCGCGTACCTGCATCTCCATCCGCAAGCTCGCCCCCTCCGGGCGCGAGACCGCGCATGACTTCAATACGTTCTGGGCGCGCTTCCATGTGTCGCGGCACGAGGAGGTCGGCATCACGGACATGGCGGTGAGCGGGCAGGGGCGTCGGACCGACGTTGGCGGCTTCCTGCACCTCGATGACCGCGAGCGGTTCGCGACCGCCTTCGCCGGAGCACTCGCCCGGGTGAAGCGCGGTCACTGATCGACAAGTTTCGGGTGGCGGTACAGCGCGCGGCATGATTTCCTGATCCTACAGGAGAAGAACGATGAATATTTCCGCCACGCTCAAA
Source organism: Rhizobium sp. ARZ01 (assembly GCF_014851675.1). Classification (NCBI taxonomy): domain Bacteria; kingdom Pseudomonadati; phylum Pseudomonadota; class Alphaproteobacteria; order Hyphomicrobiales; family Rhizobiaceae; genus Rhizobium; species Rhizobium sp. ARZ01. Next base: position 592,772 of record NZ_JACVAE010000002.1, on the reverse strand, counting down.
TCCGACATCACCCCTGATGGCACTGACTATGACACCGTCAGCCGCGTCATCGAGATGATCACAGACGACTATCGTGATCAGCCCTCGCTGGATGACATCGCTGCGCGCCTGAAGCAGTCGCCGACGCAACTGCAGAAGACCTTTACCCGCTGGGCGGGCCTCTCGCCCAAGGCCTTTCTTCAGGCTGTCACGCTCGATCATGCCAAACGCCTGCTGCGGCAGGAATCGATGCCGCTGCTCGAAACCAGCATCGAAGTCGGCTTGTCCGGCCCAAGCCGCCTGCATGACCTGTTTGTGACTCACGAGGCAATGTCGCCGGGCGAGTGGAAGGCGCGGGGCGAGGGATTGACGATCCGCTGGGGCTTTCATGCCTCGCCGTTCGGGCGGGCGCTTGTCATGGTGACCGAGCGCGGTCTGGCCGGCCTTGCCTTCAGCGACGACGAGAACGGAAAGGCCTGCTTCGAGGACATGGCCTGCCGCTGGCCGAATGCAGCATATGTGGAGGATCGGGAGGCGACCGCCGCCTATGCCGCGCGGATCTTCGATCCGTCCCGCTGGAGTCCTGACGAGCCGCTGCGCATCGTGCTGATCGGCTCCGACTTTCAGGTTCGCGTCTGGGAGGCTCTGCTGCGCATTCCGCTGGGCAGAGCGGTCACCTATTCCGATATCGCCGGGCAGCTCGGCCAGCCGAGGGCGTCACGCGCCGTGGGGGCGGCCGTAGGCCGAAATCCGATCTCGTTCGTGGTGCCCTGCCATCGAGCGCTGGGCAAGAGCGGCGCGCTCACCGGGTATCACTGGGGGCTCACCCGCAAGCGGGCGATGCTCGGCTGGGAAGCGGGCAAGGCTTGAACGAAAAAAGGGCCGCATCAGCGGCCCTTCGCACACGCGGACGACGTGACCGCTTCAATGCGCGCCGGACATGTCGCCCAGCACTTCCTTCGAGGCGACAGTTGAATCCGCGTTCAGCTTGTAGACCATCGGCACGCCGGTCGCGAGATTGAGATTCAGGACCTGTTCCTTCGTCAGCCGGTCAAGGACCATCACCAGCGCGCGCAGTGAGTTGCCGTGAGCAGCGACCAGTACCTTCTCGCCGCGCAGCACCCGCGGCAGGATGTCCGTCAGGTAGTACGGCCAGACGCGCGCACCGGTGTCGCGCAGGCTTTCGCCGCCCGGCGGCGGAACGTCATAGGAGCGGCGCCAGACGTGCACCTGTTCCTCGCCCCACTTGGCGCGGGCGTCGTCCTTGTTGAGGCCGGAAAGATCGCCGTAGTCGCGCTCGTTCAGCGCCTGGTCGCGGATCGTCTCAAGATCGGGCTGGCCGACATTGTCGAGGACAATCTGGCAGGTCTTCTGCGCCCGGATGAGGTCCGAAGTAAACGCGATGTCGAACTTGATGCCGTAGTCGGCGAGCGCCTTGCCGCCGGCATTGGCTTCCTCGACACCGAGCGGCGTCAGGTCCGGGTCCTTCCAGCCGGTGAAGAGGTTTTTCAGGTTCCATTCGCTCTGGCCGTGGCGAACAAGGACAAGGGTTCCGCTCATTGGGTCTTCGCTCCTCGAAGAAGTTGGATGTCAGTTGAGCCCGAGCACGTCGAGCATGGAATAGAGGCCGGGTTTCTTGTCACGCGCCCAAAGAGCGGCCTTCACCGCGCCGCGCGCGAAGATCGACCGATCGGCGGCGCTGTGCGACAGGGTCACCAGTTCGCCCTCGCCGGCCAGAATAACGGAATGTTCGCCCACGACCGAGCCGCCGCGCAGGGTGGCAAATCCGATCGTGCCGGCAACACGCGCCCCCGTATGACCGTCACGAACGCGCACCGCATTTTCGGCAAGGGCGATCCCGCGGCCGCGCGCGGCCGCCTCGCCGAGCAGCAGTGCGGTTCCGGAAGGCGCATCGACCTTGTGGCGGTGGTGCATCTCGACGATCTCGATATCCCAGTCCACCGCGCCAAGCGCGCGTGCAGCCTGTTCGGTGAGCACGCCGAGCAGATTGACGCCGAGGCTCATGTTGCCGGATTTGACGATGCGGGCATGGCGGGCGGCCGCGGCGATCTTTGCATCGTCCTCCGCCGAACATCCGGTCGTGCCGATCACGTGCACGATGCGGGCCTGTGCCGCGAGACCCGCGAACTCAACCGTCGCGGCGGGCGCAGTGAAGTCAAGCACGCCTTCCGCCTCGACGAAGGCCTCGAGCGGCCGGTCAGTCACCTTGACCCCGATCGGCCCGAGTCCGGCCAGTTCGCCCGCGTCCTTGCCGGCAAAAGGCGAGCCGGGACGTTCGACCGCGGCAAAGAGCGTTGCGCCCTCCATCGCGTGGATCGCCCGGATCAGCGTCTGGCCCATGCGGCCACCCGCGCCGACCACGACCAGCTTCATGTCTGTCGCCGTCATTCGCCTGCTTCCTTCTCGACTTCCTGCAGATAGCCGCCTGTCGCCTGCATGTTGTTGAGGCGAGCGTAGAGACCGTCGGGGCGTGCAGCAAGCACGTCGTGCGAGCCTTCCTCGACCACGGCCCCGTCCTGCATAACGACAATCTTGTCCGCGTTGACGATGGTCGAAAGGCGATGGGCGATAACGACGACGGTGCGTCCGCTCATGGCATGTTCCAGCGCCTTCTGGACTGCCTGTTCCGATTCAGTGTCCAGCGCGGACGTTGCCTCGTCGAGAAGCAGGATCGGCGCGTTGCGCACCAGCGCGCGGGCGATCGAAAGCCGCTGGCGCTGGCCGCCCGAGAGGGTTATGCCGTTTTCGCCGACCGGCGTGTCATAGCCCTGGGGCTGCTCCATGATGAAATCATGGGCGTAGGCGTGCCGTGCCGCTGCTTCGATCTCGGCCTCGGTGGCATCGGCGCGGCCGTAGCGGATGTTGTCGCGGATCGTGCCTTCGAACAGGTACGGTTGCTGGGAGACGTAGGCGAGGTTGTTGCGCAGCGACTTTTTCGTGACATGGGCGATGTCCTGTCCGTCGATCAGGATCTGGCCCTCCGCCGGGTCGTAGAAACGCGGGATCAGGCTGATGACGGTCGATTTGCCGGCGCCGGAAGGCCCCACAAGGGCCGTCGTCTTGCCGCCTTCCGCAACAAAGCTGACGCCCTTCAGGATGGGCTTGCTGTTGGCGTATGAGAAGGAGACGCCCCGGAATTCGATCTGCGCCTTGTCGACTTGCAGGGCCTTGGCGCCCGGTCGGTCGCGCTGGTGCGGTTCGATATCGAGAATTTCATAGATCATCCGCGCGTTGACGACGGCGCGCTCCAGCGAGACCTGCAATCGGGCAAGGCGGCGAGCCGGATCGTAGGCCATGAGAAGTGCGGCGATGAACGCGAAGAAGGCGCCGGGCAGGACGCCGCCGTAAATCGCCTGATAGGCGGAATAGCCAAGCACGCTTGCGATCGCTACGCCCGCGAAGGTCTCGGTCATCGGCGCCGTGCGTTCCGAAAGCCGGGCAATCCGGTTGGACCGCTTCTCCGCCTGGTCGATGATACCTTCGACCTTGGCTCGCAACTGGTCCTCCATCGTAAACGCCTTCACGATGGTGATGCCTTGGGCCGTTTCCTGCATGGCCCCGAGAACATGGCTGTTGATGAGGACCGATTCACGCGTGGCGAATTTCAATCGCTTGGAGATGTAGCGAAGACCGAGCAGCAGCGGTGGGGCGACGAGGAAGACGATCCCTGTCAGAAGCGCGTCCTTCGAGATCATCACGCCGATCAGCGCCACGAGGGTGAGGAAGTCCCGGGCGATCGATGTCACCGTCATGTTCAGGACGTCGCGGACGCCGTTGATGTTCTGATTGATTTGCGCGGCAAGACGCGCGGAACGCGCTTCGGTGAAAAAGTCCACGCTCAAGGTCATCAGGTGCGAATAGAGCCTGCGCTGATAGCGCGCGACGATGTTGTTGCCGATCTTGGAAAGGGCCACGGCCTGACCGTAGGTGGCAAAGCCACGCAGGATGAAGGCAAGCAGGATTGCGCCGCAGATCCAGGCGACGAGGTCGGCGCGCCTGTTGGCGAACGCCTCGTTGACGACCGCCTCCATGATCCAGGCGGTAAACGCCGTCGAGCCGGCAACGACGATGAGGCAGAGGATCGCAAACAAGTAGCCGCGAATGTGGTCGCGCCCGTTTTCGGCGATGACGCGCTTCAGGACGCTCGTGATCGTTTCGGCACTGAGGTGACGATCGGTACGGCTCTTGTCGCTCAATAAACCATCTTCCTGCGTTGCACGGCACGCCGCTGATACAAGAGTGCCCGTTGCGGCGCTCTATAGTGCCTCGCGGCCCGTTTGGCGAGTCTGGCGTGCGACAGGAGCGCGGCCTACTTCTGCCAATGCCGCCCTTCGGTGGTGACGCCGAAGCGATCCGGCATGCGTGCGAACGCAGCAAGGCCGGCGAGCGCAGCCATCGGGTGCGTCACGACAAAAGTTGGGATCGAGCGCAGCAATTCGTTGTGCGGCGCCTTGTCTTCGAAGGCGGCGCGGAACTCCGGCCCGCGCAGTGCCGGCAGGATTTTCTGCGAGATACCGCCCGCCAGATAGACGCCGCCCCTGGCCATGAAGATCATCGCCATGTCACCGGCGACGCGCCCAAGGTATGTGGAAAAGAGCGACACGGTCTCGGCCGCCATCTCGTCGGTTCCGGCAAGTGCCGCCGAGGTGACGGCGGCGGGCGTTTCCAGCGATGCTTCCCGTCCGTCCGCCGCGCTGACAGCGTGATAGATGTTCATGATGCCGCGGCCACACAGGAGCTGCTCGGCGGAAATTCGGCCTTCGATCGCTTCGAGGAAGGGCCAGATCTGGTAGTCACGCTCGGTGCGCGGTCCCATGTCGACGTGCCCGCCTTCCCCTGGAACGGGAATCCATGTGCGCTGGGCGTGGACGAGTCCGGCGACGCCAAGGCCCGTTCCCGGGCCAAGGACGGCGCGGGAGGCGGCAAAGCTCTCTTTCCCCCCGCCGATCTGTTCGCGATCGTTGTCCGATAGCGAGGCAACGGCGAGCGCCTGCGCCTCAAAATCGTTCACCAACAGCACGTCCTCGAACCCGAGATTGGCGATCATGTCGCGAGGGCGAACGATCCAGTCACAGTTCGTCAATGGAACCTCGTCGCCCTGGATCGGCCCCGCGAGCGCAAGGATCGCCGAACGCGGCTGGATCGAGGTTGTGTCCAGGATGCAGCGCTGCAGCGCATCGTCTATATTGTCGAACTGAGCGGTCTGGATGACCGGAAATTCCCTTGGTGCGGCAAAGGCGTCGATCAGCAGCGCGAAACGGGCATTGGTGCCGCCGATGTCACCAATCAGGATCGGAAAGGGGAGCGCGATTTCGCTGTCGTTCGACTTTGCCATGGATTCCTGCGTTCCTGCCCGCTGTTTCGTGTCGTGACTGTTTTCGATGCGCAAGCTTGCGCCGCCATTGTCAGGTGCCGGTCGAAACCAGCAACTCGGCCGTAGCACGGTTCAATGCCATCGGTATGTCATAGACGATTGCGAGCCGCATTAAGGCCTTCACGTCCACGTCATGCGGCATCGCTGTCAAGGGATCGACGAAGAAGATCAGCATGTCCACCTCACCGGTCGCAATCAGGGCACCGATCTGCTGATCGCCGCCGAGCGGTCCGCTCTTCAGCCGGGTGACGTTGAGGCCCGGGCAGGCGTCCAGCACCCGACCGCCGGTCGTGCCGGTGGCGAAGATCCGGCATTGGCGCAGCGCCGCCTCGTTGCGGCGGGCAAAGTCCGACATGTCGTCCTTTTTCTCGTCATGCGCGATCAGGGCGATGGTTTGAGGAAGAGACATGGATAGGCTCACTGGGGCGGACATCGGATTTAAATCGATTTGACGGCCTTATACAGGACCGTTCTCTCCTTGAGAAGCCCGCTGCGCATCCCTGTCGGTACCGCGACCCGCTACTGCAGCGATGGGCGCGGCATGGGCACGGGGATGAGACCAGCCGGCTCGGCCGCCGCATCGGCGGCGATCACGGCCGCAATGCCATTGTCGGCGGTTTCCTGCCGGCTGAAAGCGAGGGCTTTGCCGCCGCCATAGGTAACCTCTTGCTCCGAGGAAGGCGCCGCACCGGCAAGCACGACGGCGCACGCCTTCGGAAGGTCGGACAAGGTCGTGACGCGCGGCTTGACCGGCTTCTCGTTTTTCTTCGGTTTCGGCTTGGCCCAGGGTTCGTCGGTGAACCACCAGGCGAGCGACTTGTCGCAGCCGTCGCCAGCCGGCACCGCCGCCTGTGGCTTGCAGCCGGCAGTACCTTGAGGACATTTCATGCGAATGTGGAAATGCTCGTCATGACCGTAGACCGGCCGCACCTTGCCGAGCAGCGAGCGGTCTCCCTGCCAGGTATCGCAGAGCTTCTTCTTGATCGCTGGATTGACGAAAACCCGCTCGACCTGCGGATAGCTCGCCGCCTTCATGACGAGCCGGGCGTGGGTGGAGGTCCATCGGCGCGAATCGACGGTAAGGAATTTGCTCTTGTCGAGCATGGAGGTGAAGGGCAGTTCGTCGCGCTCCTGCGCCGAAAGCCGTCGATCGGGCATCGGCGCGAACCAGATGTCGGCATCGAGGCCGATCTGATGCGAGGCATGGCCCGACAGCATCGGCCCGCCGCGCGGCTGGGAAATGTCGCCCAGCAGCAGTCCCGGCCAGCCAAGCTTCTGCGCATCCTGCGAGAACCGTTCAAGGAGCGCGATCATCTGGGGATGGCCCCAGCGCCGGTTGCGCGACAGTCGCATCGCCTGCCAGGCCGGTCCGTCCGTCGGAATCGCCACCGCCCCGGCAATGCAACCCTTGGCGTAGGAGCCGTAGGAAGCGGCTTCCATCTTGGCCGGCAGGCGCTTGGCCCCGAACAGTTCCTTGGCCGGCCGCTCCTCGGCATGCAAAGGGGTGGCAAGTGCTGCGGCCAGTGCAGCTGCACCTGTCAGGCGGAGAAGGAAGGGCTTGAGCATGGGAGACATTTGATGGCCCAGAATCGGTCGTGACTAACGTTCTTCACGAAATAGCACGGCGCCCTTTCGCGTGAATGAATTTTTGACTGCAGCAAGGGGCCGCAAAAAATCGCCGCTTTGATGGCGGCGTGCCCGGAATTTGTCTAATCTTTCCGGCAAGGGCATTCGCAACACAACAAAAGGGGTTTGGCATGCTACACGGACCGTACAGGTTCTTCTTCGGCTTGATCGTTGCGGCGACGGCCGCCGCCTGCCTGCTCACCCCTGCACGCGCCGAGGATCCAGCCCCGCAATGGCGCCACGGAGTTTCGACTGTCGGCGATCTCAAGTACCAGCCCGGCTTTGCCCATTTCGACTACGTCAACCCGAAGGCGCCGAAAGGCGGTACGCTCCGGCTTTCCAACGACGGCACTTTCGATACGTTCAATCCACTGCTCGCCAAGGGCGAGGCCGCGGCGGGTGTCGGCCTCGTCTTCGACACGCTGATGAAATCGTCCGACGACGAGGTGACCACCTCCTATGGCCTGCTTGCCGAAGGCGTTTCCTATCCGGACGACATTTCCTCTGCCACCTATCGCCTGCGCGCGGAGGCGAAGTGGGCGGACGGGCAGTCGGTGACGCCCGAAGACGTGATCTTCTCCTTTGAGAAGGCGGTCGAGCATGATCCGATGCTGACCAATTACTACCAGCACGTCACGTCCGTCGAAAAGACCGGTGAGCGCGATGTGACCTTCCATTTCGATGAGAAGAACAATCGCGAGCTGCCGCAGATCCTCGGCCAGTTCCCGGTGGTGCCGAAGCACTGGTGGGAGGGCAAGGACGCCGCCGGCAAGCAGCGTGACATATCGAAGACGACGCTCGAACCGGTGATGGGCTCCGGCCCTTACAAGATCGCCTCCTTCTCGCCGGGCTCGGCGATCCGCTACGAGCTGCGCGACGACTATTGGGCCAAGGACCTGAACGTCAATGTCGGCCAGAACAACTTCGGCCGGATCGAATATTCCTTCTACGGCGACCGCAACGTCGAGTTCGAGTCCTTCCGCGCCGGCAATGTTGACTACTGGTTTGAAAACCAGGCAAGCCGATGGGCGACGGGCTACAACTTTCCGGCCGTCAAGGACGGCCGCGTGAAGCGCGAGGAGGTACCCAATCCCTATCGCGCCACCGGCATCATGCAGGCCATGGTGCCGAACATGCGCAAGGAGATGTTCCAGGACGAACGCGTCCGCCAGGCGCTGAACTATGCCTTCGATTTCGAGGAATTGAACAAGACGGTCTTTTACGACCAGTACAAGCGGGTCAACAGCTACTTCTTCGGAACCGAGCTCGCTTCATCGGGTCTGCCCGAAGGCAAGGAACTGGAGATCCTCTACGAATTGAAGGACAAGGTTCCGCCGGGTGTCTTCACCGAGCCCTATGAAAACCCTGTTGGCGGCGACCCCGGAAAGGCCCGTGAAAACCTGCGCAAGGCGGTAGTGCTCCTCAAGGACGCCGGCTATGTCCTGAAGGGCAACCGGATGGTGAAGGCGGACACCGGAGAGCCGCTATCCTTCGAGATCCTGCTCTCCAGCCCGACGCTGGAGCGCGTCGCCGTACCCTATGCCAACAATCTCAAGCGCATTGGGATCGACGCGCGCGTGCGCACCGTCGATCCCGCGCAGTATACGAACCGCCTGCGGTCCTTCGACTACGACATGACCTGGTTCGTCTGGGGGCAGACGCTGCACCCTGGTAACGAGCAGGGCGACTACTGGGGTTCGTCATCGGTCTCTCGCGAGGGATCGCGGAACTATGCCGGCATCGCCGATCCGGCGATCGACGCGCTGATCGATCGCATCATTTTCGCCAAGGACCGTGAGGAGCTCGTCGCGGCGACACGGGCCATGGATCGCGTCCTGCTAGCCCACCACTACGTGGTTCCCATGTACTACCGCATGGCGGCACCGATAGCTTACTGGAACCGGATTACCCACGCCGCGGAGCTCCCTACCTACGGGCTTGGGTTCCCCGACGCCTGGTGGTCAACCGAGGTGAAGCAGGATTGATGGCTTGCTTTGACACGCGGCTGCGCTCCAAATGGCCCCGATACGAATCACCGCCATGGCGGCGCGACACAGCAAGGTACGGTGGATTGAAAGCTAGCAAGGCAACTGACGGCAGCACGGCACATCTGGTGATGCGGAGACCGGACTGATGGGGGCCTACATTCTCCGCCGCCTGCTTTTGATGATTCCGACGATCGTCGGCATCATGGCGATCTCCTTCATCGTCGTGCAGTTTGCGCCGGGCGGACCGGTCGAGCAGGTGATATCCGATCTCACGAGCCAGAGTGGCGGCGATCGGCTGTCCGGCTCCGGCGACATGTTGCAGGATTTTTCGCAGGATTCATCCTCCGGCTATCGCGGCGCGCGCGGTCTCGACCCGGAGTTCATCGCCAAGCTGGAAAAGCAGTTCGGCTTCGACAAGCCGCCGCTCGAACGCTTCCTGACGATGATGGGCAACTATTTGCGCTTCGATTTCGGCGAAAGCTTCTTCCGCAACACCTCCGTCGTCGACCTCATCAAGGAGAAGATGCCCGTCTCGATCTCGCTGGGCGTCTGGATCCTGATCTTGTCCTACGCGATCTCGATCCCGCTCGGCATCAGGAAGGCGGTTTCCGACGGCTCTACCTTCGACGTGTGGACCTCGGGCGTCATCGTTATCGGCTACGCCGTGCCGAGCTTCCTGTTCGGCATTCTCCTGATCGTCGTCTTTGCCGGCGGCTCGTTCTTCGACTGGTTTCCGTTGCGCGGCATCGTCTCCGACGATTTCTGGCAGCTGCGGTGGTGGCAGAAGCCGCTCGACTATCTCTGGCATATGACGCTGCCGATCATCACGCTGCTGCTTTCGGCCTTTGCCACGACGACGCTTTTGACGAAGAATTCCTTCATCGACGAGATCAAGAAGCAGTACGTGGTGACCGCCCGCGCGAAGGGGCTGACGGAGCGACAGGTGCTCTACGGTCACGTGTTCCGCAACGCCATGCTGATCATCATCGCCGGCTTCCCCGGCGCCTTCATCTCGGCCTTCTTCACCGGCTCGCTTCTGATCGAGTACATCTTCTCGCTCGATGGCCTCGGCCGCCTCGGTTATGACGCCGTCGTCCGCCGTGATTATCCGATCGTTTTTGCGACCCTCTATATCTTCTCGCTGATGGGGCTGTTCGTCAGCCTGCTCTCCGACCTGATCTATACCTGGGTCGATCCGCGCATCGACTTCGAGCGGAGGGACGTCTGATGGCCGCCCTTCCCGACACCCGTTCGATGCCGACCAGCACGCCGCCGAAGGGGCTGCTGTCGCCGACGAACCGCCGCCGCTGGGAGAACTTCAAGGCCAACCGCCGAGGGTATTGGTCACTCTGGATCTTCCTGGTGCTGTTCGGTCTCAGTCTCTGCGCCGAGTTCATCGCCAACGATCGTCCGGTCGTCGCCTCCTACAAGGGCGAAATCCTGTTTCCCGTGCTGGTGAACTACCCGGAAGAGAAATTCGGCGGCTTCCTTGCCGAGACGGACTACAAGTCGGATTTCATCCGCGACGAGATCGAGGCGAACGGCTGGATGATCTGGCCGCCGATCCGCTACTCGTATCGCAGCACCAATTCCAACATTCCCCATTCGGCGCCCACCAAACCCTTCTGGCTGATGAGCAAGGAGGAGCGCTGCTCCGGCTATCCGATGGGACAGGATGACCGGGGTTGCATCCTCGGCAACATGAACTGGCTCGGCACCGACGACCAGGCGCGCGATGTGCTGGCCCGCACGATCTATGGCTTCCGCATTTCCGTGCTCTTCGGCCTGGCGCTGACTATCGCCTCGGCCATCGTCGGTGTCAGCGCCGGTGCCGTGCAGGGGTATTTCGGCGGCTGGACCGATCTCTTGATGCAGCGCTTCATCGAGATCTGGTCGTCCATGCCGGTGCTCTACATTCTCTTGATCATCGCCTCGATCCTGCCGCCCGGCTTCTGGATCCTGCTGTCCATCATGCTGCTCTTTTCCTGGGTCGGCTTTGTCGGAGTCGTTCGCGCGGAATTCCTGCGGGCGAGGAATTTCGAGTATGTCAGGGCCGCCCGCGCGCTCGGCGTCGGCAACGGCACAATAATGGTGCGCCACCTCCTGCCCAACGCGATGGTCGCCACCCTCACCTTCCTGCCCTTCATCCTGTCGGGCTCCATCACGACGCTGACCTCGCTCGATTTCCTCGGCTTCGGCATGCCGCCGGGGTCGCCGTCGCTCGGCGAACTGATCGCCCAGGGCAAGCAGAACCTGCAGGCACCCTGGCTGGGGCTGACCGCCTTCGCCATCATGTCGCTGATGCTGTCGCTTTTGATCTTCGTCGGGGAAGCGACGCGCGACGCCTTCGACCCGAGGAAGACCTTCCGTTGAGCGCCGCCATGAACGATCAATACAGAGATCCGATCCTGAGTGTGAAAGACCTTTCGGTCGCCTTCCACCAGGGCGGCAAGACGTCGCTTGCGGTCGATCGCGTCTCCTTCGAGATCGGTCGTGGTGAGGTGGTCGCGCTTGTTGGCGAGTCCGGCTCCGGAAAATCGGTGACGGCGAATTCGATCCTGAAGCTCCTGCCCTATCCGGCGGCGAGCCATCCCTCGGGAACGGTGCTCTTCAAGGGCCGCGACCTGATGAACGCGCCGGACGCCGAGCTGCGCGAAGTGCGCGGCAACGACGTCACGATGATCTTCCAGGAGCCGATGACTTCGCTCAATCCGCTCCACTCAATCGAGCGGCAGATCGGTGAAATCCTCGAGCTGCATCAGGGTTTGAAGGGTCAGCAGGCGCGGACGCGCACGCTCGAGCTCCTCAACCAGGTCGGCATCCGCGAGCCTGAGAAAAGGCTTGACGCCTACCCGCACGAGCTTTCCGGCGGCCAGCGCCAGCGCGTGATGATCGCGATGGCGCTGGCGAACCGGCCGGAACTGCTGATCGCCGACGAGCCGACGACGGCGCTCGATGTCACCGTGCAGGCGCAAATCCTCGAACTTCTGAAGAATCTCAAGGAAGAGCACGGCATGTCCATGCTCTTCATCACCCACGACCTCGGCATCGTGCGAAAGTTCGCCGACCGGGTCTGCGTGATGACCAAGGGACAGATCGTCGAAAGCGGCCCGGTGGAGGCGATCTTCACCAATCCGCAGCATGAATACACGCGCCATCTTTTGGCCTCGGAACCGAGAGGGGCGCCCCTGCCGCCTAATGAAAGCAAGCCCGTCATCATGGAGGCCGACGACATCAAGGTCTGGTTCCCGATCAAGGCGGGCTTCATGCGCAAGGTCGTGGACCACGTGAAGGCGGTCGACGGCATCGATCTGACGCTGAAGGCCGGCCATACGCTCGGCGTGGTCGGTGAATCGGGCTCGGGCAAGACGACGCTCGGTCTGGCGCTGACGCGGCTGATCGCGTCGAAGGGCAGGATCGCCTTCATCGGCAAGGACATCGCCAGCTACACGTTCAAGGAAATGCGGCCGCTCAGGAGCCGCATGCAGATCGTCTTCCAGGACCCTTACGGATCGCTGTCGCCCCGCATGTCGGTGGCCGATATCGTCGCCGAAGGACTGGAAATCCACGAGCCGAAACTCTCCGCCGACGAGCGTGATCGTCGGGTCGCCGCCGCCCTGGAGGAGACCGGGCTCGATCCGGCCACCCGCTGGCGCTATCCGCACGAGTTTTCCGGCGGCCAGCGCCAGCGCATCGCGATCGCCCGCGCCATGGTGCTGAAGCCGGAATTCGTCATGCTGGACGAACCGACCTCGGCGCTCGACATGAGCGTGCAGGCGCAGGTCGTCGATCTCCTGCGCGACCTGCAGGCCAGGCACAATCTCGCCTATCTCTTCATCAGCCACGACCTGAAGGTCGTGCGTGCGCTTGCCAACGACATCATCGTCATGCGTGCAGGCAAGGTGGTCGAGAAGGGGCCGGCGGCGCGCATTATCGAAGCGCCCGAGATGCCCTACACAAAAGCTCTGATGGCCGCTGCCTTCGATCTCGCAGCCGTAAAATCAGACGTCATCCGCCAGTAGCTGGCTTTCCCCAACAGTGCAGGTATGAACGTGCAGAAGAAAAGCCCCGTCATCATCGATTTGAAGTTCGATCGCCAAGAGGTTTCGGCCGCGCTGAAGGGAGCCTTTGCCGACCGCGAAGTGATTGACCTCGCCCTCCCGGCAAACAAAGCACGTGATCTGTCGGGCGTCGATCACGCGGTGGTCTGGAAGCCTGCCGCCGATCTGTTTTCGCGGGCGAAGGATCTGAAGGTGGTTTTCTCGGGCGGAGCGGGCGTCGACCACGTCATGACCCTGCCGGGCCTGCCGGACGTTCCAGTCGTCCGTTTCGTCGACACCACGCTGACGACGCGCATGAGCGAGTGGGTCGTGCTGCAGTGCCTGCTGCATCTTCGTCAATTCAAGGCCTACGAGGCACAGAACAGCAAGCGCGTCTGGCGAGAGCTCGCCCAGCCTGAGGCCAGGGAAGTCACCGTCGGTATCATGGGGCTCGGCGTGCTCGGGACCGACGCGGCGGCAAAACTGCGGACAATGGGCTTTGACGTCATCGGGTGGTCGCGCCGCAAGAAGGAAATCGATGGTATAGAGACATTCGATGCCGCCGGGCTGGACGCGTTCCTTGCCCGGACGGATATTCTCGTTGGTCTGCTGCCGTTGACGGCAGAAACCCGCGGCATCTTCAATGCCCGCCTTTTCTCGAAGCTGCGCCGCAACGGGCCTCTGGGCGGGCCGGTCTTCGTCAATGCCGGTCGCGGTGGCAGCCAGGTCGAGGTGGACATTTTGGCTGCACTCGACAGCGGAGTTCTTGTGGGCGCCTCGCTGGACGTGTTTGAGCAGGAGCCGCTGCCGCTCGAAAGCCGTTTGTGGACGCATGAGAAGGTTTTCGTGACCCCGCATGCCGCGGCGGCTTCAGACGTCAAAGCGCTGTTTGCGCATGTCGAGCAACAGATTGCCCGGTTGGAAGGCGGTCGATCGCTGGAGCACGTGGTCGATCGCACTGCCGGCTACTGATCGGGTCGCGCTTCAGGGCCTGCGGTATCCGTTCGGCTGCTCATAGAGCCAGCCGATCCGTTCGATCGCCGCCTGCAGCCCCTCTCGCGCGACGCTCATCGTGTGGCCGTTGGCATGCACGATGGTTTCCGGATCTTCCATGATCGCAACGTGACCCTTCCAGAACACCAGGTCGCCGCGCCGCAGATCACTACGATCAATCGGCGTGCCAAGGCCGCTGGCCTGCATATCCGAATCGCGCTGGACTACACGGCCGGTCATCATCATCGAGAGCTGGACCAAGCCGGAGCAATCGATGCCGAAGCCACTGCGACCGCCCCACAGATAGGGTGTTTCCAAAAACCGGAGCGCGACCGATACGTAGTCGTCTGCGATCAGCTGGCCTACCGGAACGCAATGGTTCGCCACGACCGATTGGCCGCTCTCCAGGGTCAAATATCGCGTGCCACGGGTCTCGCTCTCGCCGATGACCGATATCCGGCTTCCGAGCGACAAGGAAAATGCCGCCGGTGTGCGCAGGTCGGCACCGGTATAGGCGAAGGTGCGCGGAACGGTGATGACATGCGTCGCAACCTTGTCGGCACCCAGCAGGGCCGCTTCCGGCAGGTAGCCGACATAACCGTCGAAGTCCGCTTTAACCCAGGCCCAACCGTCGGCCCGGTCGAGCACACGCACGGTTTCGCCGTAGAGCAGCTCCGTATCGATGCCCGCCGTCAGATCCGGCCGTGGGCGGAGCCCGATCACAGGGGCGTTGATCCGCGCCGGTGTGCCGGCGGTATAGCGAACTGCATCGACGGCGCCACGTAGCGCTTCCTCGGCAAGATCGGCGCGATAGGCGTTCAGGCGGCGGTCGGGCAAAGCGTTCATAACAGGTCTCACGGGTTCAGCACTCGGCCGCGACGCATGATCAGATCGCCGAGTTTCTCAAGATAGAGCGCACCGCTCAGGGTACGCTTGATGATGACATTGCGCTTGTCGCTTTCGTCGCGTTCGCGCGTCACAAGGCCCTGTTCGCCCATCGTGTCGAGCGCGCGGGTAATGACGGGCTTCGTCACGCCGAGTTTCGCGGCAAGGCCCCGAACCGTGTGTGGCGGCGGCACGAGGTAGATCTCCAGGAGGATTGCAAGCTGGCGCAGGCTCAGGTCGCGTCCGTCAAGCCGCACCTGCTCAAGCGACACGGTATGCCAGAGGCCGAGCGCCTGCGAGGCCGTAAGTTCCACTGGCAAGTCCGACTCCGAAGTGGTGATAGTGTTATCACGCTATCCGATCGTTGCTGGGATGAAAAGGACTTCGCTGTTTGGCCCAATCTGCTGGTCGTGAGAACTGACATCCAAGTAGAGATGCGCGGTGCTGACCACCGCGCATTCCGTCTGTCGTTATCCGGCAAAAGACTTCAGGTGTTTGTAGAGCGCACGGATCGCCTGCGCTTCGCCGCCAATCGGCGAATGTGGCCGTTCGGTCGGGGCCCAGCCATAGATGTCGAAATGCGCCCAGCTCTTTGTTCGCGTCACGAAACGCTTCAGGAACAGGGCCGCAGTGATGGAGCCCGCCATGCCGCCTGCCGGCGCATTGGTCAGATCGGCGATGCGGGCCGAGACGTCCTTGTCGTAGCCCATGTAGAGTGGCATCCGCCACATCGGATCGTCCACCGACAGGCTGGCGTCGACCAGGTCATGCGCCAGGTCCTCGTCGTCGGTGAAGAAGGGGGGAAGATCGGGGCCGAGTGCGACGCGAGCCGCACCGGTCAGCGTCGCCATGTCAATCAGGAGGTCCGGTTCGTCCTCATCGGCCAGAGCCAATG
The DNA here is from genome assembly GCF_014851675.1 of Rhizobium sp. ARZ01. NCBI lineage: Bacteria > Pseudomonadati > Pseudomonadota > Alphaproteobacteria > Hyphomicrobiales > Rhizobiaceae > Rhizobium > Rhizobium sp. ARZ01. The sequence continues at coordinate 576,971 of NZ_JACVAE010000002.1, read as the reverse complement.
CATCGGCCAGGATCAATCGGCCCTCCGCGTCGGTGTTGTCGATCTGCACCGTCAGGCCCTTGCGGCTGCGATAGATGTCGCCGGGCCGGAAGGCGTTGGAGGAGATCGAATTTTCGACGACAGGCACCAGCACGCGGAGATCGATCTTGAGCTTGGCGTCCATGATCATCAGTGCCAGGCCCATGACATTGGCGGCCCCGCCCATGTCTTTCTTCATCAGCAGCATCGAAGCGGCCGGCTTGATATCGAGCCCGCCGGTATCGAAGCACACGCCCTTGCCAACGAGGGTCACCTTGCGATGCCCCTTCTTGCCCCAGCGCAGTTCCAGCAGGCGCGGTGCCTCGGCAGCGGCGCGGCCGACCGTGTGGATCAAAGGAAAGTTCTCCTTCAGGAGGTCGTCGCCCTGAGCGACCGAAACCTTGGCCTTGTAGTGCGCGCCAAGAGCGCGGAAAGCGTCTTCGAGGGCATCCGGCCCCATGTCATTGGTCGGCATGTTGATCAAGTCACGGGCGAGGAAGACCCCGGCAAGCTGACGCTTGATGTCGACTGCGTCCGCGTCCGCAGGAATCATCAGTGTGGGCGCATCGTTCGTCGCGGCGCGGTAGCGTTCGAAGCGATAGCTGCCGAGGCCGTAGCCGAGCGACAGCCGGTTTGCCGTCAGGGGTGCTGTCTCGATGTGCCAGTCGCCCGCCGGCAATGTGCGTGCGAGCTTGCCGGTCAGAAAGGGCGCCTCGGACGGAGATTTGCCAAGGCCAAACAAGGCTCCACCCAGGTGGCCGTCCTCGGTTGGAATCAGCAGAAGGGAACCGGAATCCCCCTTGAAGCCAGCCTTCCTGGCCCAGTCCAGCGCAATCGGATCGATCGTGCCTGTCTCGATATGGGCTGGCGTGATCGCGAAGATTGGGAGCGTCTTTCCTCCGCGCGTGTTGAACGGAGATGGGCGATCGATGAACTGGTAGGGGGCCATTGCAGAGCCTTTGCGGTGCGATCCGGGAATCAGCGAATTAACGGTCTGTTAGGGTTAACAGATTATTGCTGGCGTGAGGATTGCGGCGTGATTCTTTCGCACACATGCCGCTGCAGACGCCCTGGGGAAAATTCATGCACCGCTCCGCGCACGCAAGTTCTTCTAGCCGAAAACTGCTGATGGCAACCGCAGCGGCGCTGCTGACGGCGACGCTTGCAGGCTGTGCTGGTGCTGGGCGCGATGACCTGAAGACCGGCTCGATACCCAAGCTTTCGAAACCTGTGACCGAAATGAACGCCAGCGAGTTGAGCCGCGCGGCGGAAGGCGTCGGCAAGGCTTACGAAAGGAACCCTAAGGATCGTCAGGCTGGCCTGAACTACGCAAACCTGCTGCGAATGACGGGTCGCAACGATCAGGCGCTTGCCGTCATGCAGCAAGTGGCGATCTTCCATCCGACCGATCGGGAGGTGCTCGCTGCCTACGGAAAGTCGCAGGCCGCAGCAGGCCAACTCGAGCAGGCATTGGGCACCATTCAGCGGGCGCAGACGCCCGATCGTCCGGACTGGCGGTTGAAGTCGGCAGAAGGCGCGATCCTGGATCAGTTGGGCCGCTCGACCGATGCCCGCACCCGCTACCGCGAGGCGCTTGACCTGCAGCCGAACGAACCGTCCGTTCTTTCCAATCTCGGCATGTCCTATGTGCTCGCGCGCGACCTCCGTACGGCCGAGACCTACCTGCGCTCAGCCGTTCAGCAGCCCGGTGCCGACAGCAGCGTCAGGCAGAACCTCGCCCTTACGGTCGGCCTGCAGGGCCGGTTCGAAGAGGCAGAGCAGATCGCCGGGCAAGAACTCAATGTTGAACAAGCCCGGGCAAACGTGGCTTATCTTCGTGGCATGCTTTCGCAGCAAAACGCATGGAAGCAGCTTTCCAAGGATGATGCAGGCAATACGAACTGACAGGTGGGGTGACCCATTCATGCCAGAGTGCCCGCCGATCCCAACTTCGTGCATAACGCCGATGTTCGCGTGACATGTGTTGCCGCCTAACCGTCCGGCCGAGCGGCCTAAACACGCGTCACTCGCCGGTCGACGATGCCGGCTTCGTTGGTTTGCTCAGATGTCACAAGTGAACGCGGGCCGCGGCCGAACTCAGAACGTGTCCGCCACCTGAATTCCGGCTGGGCCAAGGATAACGGCGATCAGAACTGGCAGAAAGAACAGGATCATCGGCACCGTCAGCTTGGGAGGCAAGGCCGCGGCCTTCTTCTCGGCCTCGTTCATGCGGGTATCGCGGCTTTCCTGCGCCAGCACGCGCAGCGCCTGGGCTATCGGCGTACCGTAGCGCTCGGCCTGGATCAGCGCCTGCATCACTGCCTTCACGATATCGAGACCTGTACGGGTACCGAGGTTTTCGTAGGCAACCCGTCGGTCCTGCAGGAAGGAAAGCTCCGCCGTCGTCAGCACCAGCTCTTCGGCAAGCTCCGTCGAGGCCATGGCGATTTCGTCGGCAACGCGGCGCAGAGCCACTTCCATGGACACCCCGGATTCGACGCAGATCAACAGCAGATCGAGTGCATCGGGCCAGGCCCGCTTGATCGACAATTGGCGCTTGGAGACGCGATTCGAAATGTAAATGTTGGGCGCGTAGAAGCCGACATAGGCGCTGCCGATGGCTGCAAGGATGCGGATCGCCATCGGCTTGTCGCCGAGGTAGCCAAGATAGAAGATGTAGAACGCGCCAACGGCAAAAAATACAAACGGCAGGACGAAGCGGGCGAAGAGGAAGATGTTGAGCGCGTTCTGCGACCGGTATCCCGCCTGACGCAGCCGGTTCATCGTTCCGGCATCGACCAGCGCCTCCCGCAGATTGAGCTTTTCGACGATCTGGCGCACGGAGCTGTTGTGCTGGGCCCGTAGCGAGCCCTTGCCTTGGGTTTCGGCATTCAGCCGCGCGCGTTCCCGTGACCGGATCTGGTCGCGCTCCAGCGCGACCGTCTTCATCCGCTTGTCGAGATCGCCTCCCTCGAAATAGGGGGCGGCGAGTGAGTAGATGGTCGCGAGAACCGCGATTGCGACGAAAACCGGCAGCAGATTGTCGGGGTCCGTAAGCGTGGCGGCCAGTTCTGACATTGCGGCCATTCCCTCTCAGATATCGAAGTTGATCATGTTGCGCATCACCAGGATGCCGATGGACATCCAGATGGCTGAGCCACCGAGAATGAGATGGCCACGCGGGTCGGTGAAGAGGATCATCATGTAGTCAGGCGACGTCAGGTAAACGAGAAGCATGACGATCAAAGGCAGGGCACCGATAATCGCAGCAGACGCCTTTGCCTCCATCGACATCGCGCTAACCTTAGCCCTCATCTTGCGTCGCTCACGCAGAACGCGGGAAAGATTGCTGAGGGCCTCGGAGAGATTGCCGCCCGCCTGGCTCTGGATAGCAATGACGATGGAGAAAAAGTTGACTTCCTGCAGGGGGATATGGGTGACCATGCGGGCGCAGGCCTCCGGTATGTTCATGCCCATCTGCTGCGATTCGACGACACGGCGAAATTCCGACTTGACCGGCTCCTGACCTTCCGCAGCGATCAGGCGCAGAGCGTCGGTGAGCGGTAGGCCCGACTTGATCGACCGCACCATTACGTCGAGCGAATTTGGAAACTCCTCCAGGAACTTATTCATGCGCCGTTTCACGCTGAAGTTCAGGGCCCAGCGCGGAAGGCCGAGACCGGCGACGACAAAGAGGCCGGCTGCAATGACCAGCGGGGCGCCGGCAACGAGTGATGCGACCATCATGAAGAGGCCAAAGGCAATGCCGACCAGCACAAACTGCGTCGGAGTGATGGAGAGGCCCGCCTGCGACAGTTTAGCCTTGAGATTAGGCGAGGCTTTTTTGTGACGTTCGGCCTGCTTCTTCTCGAGCTCTTTCAGTGAATCCTGGACTGACTTGCGCCGCTTCGTCATCTCCTGCATGCGTTCGCGTGCTGCCTTGACCTTGATCTGATCGGTTTCGGCAGCTTTCACCCGGTTGACGCGGCTTTCGGCCTTTTTCTCGGTTTCGATGCGCGAAAAGAGCAAGCCGTATCCAAGGGCGCCGGCGGCCAGGGCCGCCAGGGCGATGATCGCGACGATGGTGATATCCAGTCCGAACATCCTAAACCTCGGTTATTCCGGTTTTTCCATCATGTCGAGCGTTGCCGCTAGGCGCCGTTCTTCGTTGAAATAGCGTGCGCGGTCCCAGAAATGCGGCTTGCCGATGCCGGTGCCGACATGGCGGCCGATGATCCGGCCATTCGCATCCTCGCCCTCCATCTCGAAGCGCATCAGGTCCTGGGTGACGATCACGTCGCCTTCCATGCCGACGACTTCGGTGATGTGCGTGATGCGACGGGAACCGTCGCGCAGGCGTGAAGCCTGGATGATGACGTCGATCGAGCCGGCGATAATCTCGCGCACCGTCTTGGCCGGCAGCGTATACCCCCCCATGGCGATCATCGATTCCATTCGGCTCAGACATTCGCGGGGGGAGTTGGCGTGGATCGTCCCCATCGATCCGTCGTGGCCGGTGTTCATGGCCTGCAAGAGGTCGAACACCTCCGGGCCGCGCACTTCGCCGACGATGATGCGCTCGGGCCGCATGCGCAGGCAGTTCTTGATCAGGTCACGCATGGTGATCTCGCCCTCGCCCTCGATGTTCGGCGGGCGGGTTTCGAGGCGGACCACGTGCGGCTGTTGCAATTGCAGTTCGGCGGAGTCTTCGCAGGTGATCACCCGCTCGTCGGCATCGATGTAGCGTGTCATGCAGTTGAGCAGCGTCGTCTTGCCCGAACCGGTGCCGCCCGAGATGACGAGATTGCAGCGCACGCGCCCGATGATCTGCAGGATCGTTGAGCCTTCCTGCGTGATCGAACCGAAGCGCACGAGCTGGTCGAGCGTCAGCTTGTCCTTCTTGAATTTGCGGATGGTGAGCGCGGTGCCGTCTATGGCGAGCGGCGGGGCAATAACGTTCACACGCGAGCCGTCGGGCAGGCGGGCGTCGCAAATCGGGCTCGACTCGTCGACGCGTCGACCGACCTGGCTGACGATGCGCTGGCAGATCGACAGCAACTGGGCATTGTCCCGGAAGCGGATTTCCGATTCCTGCACCTTGCCTCCCACTTCGATGTAGGTCTTACCCGCGCCGTTCACCATGATGTCGGCGATATCGTCACGTGCAAGCAGCGGCTCCAGCGGACCGTAGCCGAGAACGTCGTTGCAGATGTCGTCGAGCAGTTCTTCCTGCTCGGAGATCGACATCGCAAAGTTCTTGATCGTGATGATGTCGTTGACGATGTCGCGGATTTCCTCACGCGCGCTCTCGGTATCGAGCTTGGCGAGTTGCGACAGGTCGATCGTATCGATCAGTGCGGAAAACACCTGCGACTTGGTGTCGTAGTAGTCCTCCGTCCGCGGCGAACGCTTGCGCCCGATTGGTGAGGGCTGGTGTGGCGGCGGTGCGGCAACTGCCGTCTCCCGGATGGGTTCGACGGTAACCGTTGCGGCTGCGCGCTCGGCGGGCGCAGACACCGGCGCGGCCTGTGGCGCATGGCCGGCCGGGCCGCCCTTTCCAAAGCCTTCGTTTCCGCGTCTACCGAACATGCCGTTTCATCCAGTTTTCCAGGCCCCGGCGGGGCATCATTTGCGGCCGAGCATGCCCAGCACCTTGCCGAGCCCGCCCTTCTTGGGCTTTTTGACGGTTGCCCGTCCCGTTACGACGTGCGCAATTTGCGAAAACGTTTCCGCCGCAGGGGACTTCTTGTCCATCTCGGCAATCATGCGTCCGCTGTTGGCGGCTGTCCCGAACAACTGCGCATCGAAGGGAATGATCGCGATCGGCTGGATCTCCAGCGGATCGCAAAAGTCGCTGGGGGCAATCTCTGGTCGCTTTGGCATGCCGACCTGGTTGAGGATCAGGTGAGGGGGGCGGTCGTTCGGCCGCAGCTTCTTCAACGCGTCGAACATGTTCTTGGCATTGCGCAGGTTCGCAAGGTCTGGCACGGCGGTCACGATGACTTCGTCGGCCTCGCCGAGCAAAGTGCGCGTCCACTCCGACCATGCATGCGGCACGTCGAGCACGTTCACCGGGGCGCTGCGCTGCAAGACCTCGATCATCGGCTGGAACGAACCACGTTCGAGATCATAGGCCCGGTCGAGCATCGAGGGTGCCGCGAGCAGCGACAAATGTTCGGAGCATTTCGAAAGCAGCCGATCGAGGAAGACCTCGTCCAGCCGCTCGGGTGTGTAGACCGCTTCGGCCATGCCCTGTGGCGGGTCCTGGTCGAAATTGATGTTGGCCGTGCCGTAGGGCAGGTCGAGATCGGCCAGGATGACTTCCGTCGAAAACAGGTTGGAGATGCCCCAGGCGCAATTGTGCGCGATCGTCGAAGATCCAACCCCACCCTTGGCACCGATAAAGGCGATTGTACGGCCGAGCGGTTCGGCCTCGGGATCGATGAAGATTGCAGCGATTGCATTGAGAATATCGGCCATAGAGACCGGTGCGACCAGATACTCCGATACTCCGTTTCGAATGAGGTCCCGGTAGAGCGCGATGTCGTTGTAGTGACCGACGATCACCACCTTCGTGCTCGGGTCGCAAACCTCGGCAAGCGGTGCAAGCTCGTTCATCAGCGCGGACGGCTCGGTCTGCGTCTCGATGACAATGAGGTTCGGCGTCGGGGCGGAGGCAAACATGTTGGCGGCTGCCGGTATGCTGCCGCTATTGATGCGCAGGCTGACCTTCGCCATGCGACGATCGCTTGCACAGCGCTCCATCGCCTGCAGCATGCCCTCGCTCTCACAGAAGGCATGGATCGAAATGCGCGGCAACGGGCGCAGGTGGTCGAGTTCGCCGGCGTGCCCGCCTTCGTCGAGGAAGGCGTCGGACGGCTGCCGCGCCTCAATGCCGTAGTCGATACTCGTCATCGTGAAGTCCTATCCTTGTCCGTCAGGTCGACCGCTGCGACCCGTTCCGTCAGAAACTCGTTCCGTCTTCGCGATAGTCCTGGATGGCTGTGGCCCGCCGTTCGGCATCGATTGGCGTCATGCCGCGCGGTCCGACGAGATCCATCGGGTTGGCGATTTGTGCTGCGAGATTGGCCTGGGTCGCACAGCCAAAATTGTAGTACTGCTTGTTTTCCATCGTGTTCAGCGTCAGGTCTTCCGGCCACTGGCCACAGGTATTCGTCTTTGCGGTGGTCGAGACGAAGGCGAGCCGAATCGGGGCGGCGTCGCCCTGGCCGGCAGCCCCGTATGTGGTCTGAATGATGCGCTTGCTCGGCACACCCGCGCCAACGAGCGTTGCGCGGACCTCTTTGCGCAGTGCCGCGGCGGCACCGGCGTTCATCGAGCCCTGCGGGACCATGATCTGCACCGTCCCCTTCGACTTCGACGCGTAGTCCTGGGCAAAGCCGCGAATGTTATCGCGCACTGACAGCGTCAGCGATCGATCGCCCGAGGCGACGGGGATGTCCAACGTGTGCTCGGCTTCAGTCAGGACAATCGGATGCCGGGTGCGATAGTCGTCGGGGATCGACGCGGTCGTCGTGGCGTCGCGATTGGCACAACCCGTGACCAAGGCGGCCGAGAGCACGAGCGCAGCCGGAAATATGCGGGTGAGCGGCATGGGGCGGAGCCTTTCGAAGGGACCCTTGGAGTGCGTGCGTGCGGTCATGTCCGTTCCCCGATCACTTGTAGATGAAGCCGACTGCGCCGGCGTAGTTTCCGGACGGCATCCCGGCCTCCTTGCGGCCGTAGATCTGGTTGACCCGGCCAAGGAAGAAGCTCGCGGCGTCGTTCGTCGGATTGAAATTGTCATCAGGCCTGTTCAGCTCGCTGCGGGCAACCGGTCGAACGAGATAGGGGGTGGCGATGATGACCATTTCGGTCTCATTGCGCACAAAGTCTTTGGACCGGAACAGCGTACCGAGCACCGGTATCTTCGATAGTCCCGGATAGCCCGACATGGCCTGACGGATGTCCTCCTTGACAAGACCGGCGATCACGATGGAACCGCCAGAGGGAAGCTCGACACTCGTGGAAGCCTCACGCCTCCGGATCGACATCGTGGTGACGGCGGGCAAGCCAAGTTGGTCGTTGTGTGGAAATTTGAATGCGTCGAGGCCCCGCTGAATGATACCGCCGGTGTTGGTGGTCCCTTCGAATGTGGGTTCGGATACCTCGGTTTCGACACGCAGACTGATACGGCCGGCTGAAAGCACGACGGGCTTGAAGTTCAAGCGGATGCCATACTCGATCTCCTCGTTCGTGCGCTTGATTTTGTTATCTTCCGAGTCGATCTCCTGCTCGACGGGGCGCCAGAATTCGCCACCGACATAGAAGCTCGCAGCTTCACCCGAGATGGCTGTCAGGCTGGGCTCTGCGAGCGTTCGCATGACGCCCGCTTGTTCCATCGCATTGACGTAGGTCGCAATGTTCAGGCCGCCAACCGTACCCTTCAGCGCGGTGTTCGTGGTCCAGTCTATGGCGCCACCCAGATTGGTCGGGTTGCGGAAGGCAATACCGCCGTCCGTGCCGCCGATCGACCCGCTGAAACCGAGCTGCTTCAGTACCTGACGGCTGACCTCGGCCACGGTGATTTTTAGCGTGACCTGGTCTTCGCCGTCGATCTTCAGCATGTTGACGACCTGCGAGCGCTGGCGCTCCTCGCCGAAGATCGCGGCATCGCCGTTATTGCCCTGGGCGGTCACCGTGCGGGTCGTCGCCTCACCGCCGGTGAGGAAGATGTCGGCCAGGCGCGCGGCTTGCAGCGCATCCTGCGGCGTACGCACCGTACCGGTCAACACGATGTTGTCCGAGATGATCTCGACGGAGATATCGGAGTCCGGAATGAACCGGCGCAGGTGGGCTTCCAAGCCAGTAATGTCGCGTTCGACGGAGAGCTCGAGGCTGACGATTTCTTCGCCGTTCGGGCCGAAAATAAAGACGTTCGTCTGGCCGACTTCCTTGCCGAAGATGTAGATGCGCCGTGACGTACGGGTGACAGCATCGGCCTTCATCGGGTCGGCGACGAGGATATCGTGCGCGTCGGCCGGCAGGTCGACAACTATCGCCTTGTTCAGCCCGAGCTTTAGAGACTTGCGCGCACCCGGTCCGGCGTTGGTGATGCGTACGAGCGAGACCGAAGCCGCCTCTGCGCGGTCGATGGCACTTCCACCAGTCAATACCGCTCCCGGCATGCCCGAGAAAGCAAGGCAGAAGGTCATCCCGCCGGCGACAGAAGCCCGAAATCTCTTTCCGAATCGACGCACGTTGCGCTCCTGCTTCATTGGTTGGCGGCGGGCGAGTTCGACTTGACGATCTCGCCGGATTTGATGACCTGGATGATCGGCGCGCCGTCACCGCCACTCAAAAGATGATCCGCGGCCTCGGTATCCTGTTCCTGCGCATCGGCGACGCTTCGCAGCGCCAGTTGCAGGCGCTCGGCCATTTGCTGGGCAACGGTGATAACCTTGGCCTGGTCGGGGGTTAGCTCGAGCGTTGCCGTCGTGCCGACGACGGTCTTCGACCCGTCGTCCTTCTCCTCGATCTGCTGGTCGATCGCCAGCACCCGCACATTGTTCAGGATGGTTTCGGTGATCTTCATATCATCGTCGCCCTGGCGGACCATGATAACGTCGACCCTGTCGTTCGGCAGGATGAAGCCGCCGGCACCTGTCGCGACGGAAATTTCTGTCGAGACGGCCCGTTTACCGGCCGGAAGCAACGACGACATGATCTTGCTGTTCGAATCGGCAACCTTTTCCTGGCGGATCGGTTCACCTTTGAAGATCGGCATGCGCACGACCGCGCCGTCGAGTTTCTCGACCGCGTCGGGTCGGTTCTGATCGGTCATGAAGCCCTCGGCGACGCTGTTCTCCGGCCAAGCATTCCAGCCGAGCGAATCGGCGTTCAGCCGGGAACCAACAGGGAGGCTTTGGGTTGCGACCAGCACGTTGACCGTCGGCTCGCGCTCCACCACCGGCTCGCTTTGAACCACGGATTTTCCGCGGGCGAGCTGCAGGGCGAGATAGCCTGCGCCGCCGGCCGAAAGGACGGCCACTGCCAGAATGATGATTCGCGCCGGTTTCATGGTTGGCCCCTGGACGTGCGGAGATGCGTAACGTCACATTGACCATCAATTGGTGTATTTATGGTTAATAAGTTGCTTAAGGACTTGGTTAACGGATCGTTTCCGGTGGGCTAGAATCAGGCTGCAACGGCCATGCAATCAAATGTGAATGGATCGCATTTGCGTTGCTGCGCAATCACCTCGGCTCGACTTGCGGAATTGGCGGGACGAAAAGCGTCAGGGCCGCAGCCGGCTGCTTTTCAACGGAAACTGGCCAGCGCGGCTTGCATGAGCGGCGATGAAGGGTAGGCGAAGAAGGCCGCAATGCCGATAGCGATGCCGTAGGGTATCTTTTTGTGCGTCAGGAGGTGATTGGGAACCGGCAGGCCCGAGGCCAGGATCGTGTTCGTGTGGCCACGAAGCGATAAGATCGCAAGCGTGAGTATGCCGCCGAAGAAGGATACGTAGATGAGGTAGACGACCAGAGACGGCGTCAGGCCGAACCACACTGCGCTCGCCGTCAAAAGCTTTGCGTCGCCTCCGCCCATGACGTTGATTGCGAAAAGCCCGAAACAGACGCCGAATACGACCAGCCCAGCAGCCAGATGCAGCCCGATCTGCGCGAGGGGCAGGCCGGCAAGCGGAGCGATCAGTAGGAAACTGGCGAGAAGAATCGCGGAGATGCGATTCGGGATGGTCATGGTGAAGAAATCGGAGAGAGCGGCGATCGCCAGGCACAGCGGAAATATGACAAAGATTGCTGCTGCGGTCACGGCCTTCTCCCATAGTCTAAATTACCGAACGGTGAATACTTGGACGTAGTTTCGGCATTTCCGTATGATGTTCAAATAAAATGAACCGCCTCTTACGAGGCGGCTCACATCTCAATCTCTAAGGCGTGCCTTAAGGCTTCGCCGTGTAGTCCATTTCCTTGGAAATCTCTTTGAACTGGTTGTCCAGTGCGCCGCCCAGCATACCTGCGCCGGTGATGAGGGCGACGGAGATGAGGGCCGCGATCAGGCCGTATTCGATGGCGGTCGCGCCGGATTCGTCTTTCAGGAAGCGAGCGAAGATCTTGGTCATGGGAATTTCTCCTAACTCCACGAGTGTTGGGTTCAGCACGTCCGACAACTGTTTGCCGTTGTTCGGATGACTGCAACCTACAGACGTCGCATTGCTGCCTGCTTAAGGAAATCGGTTACTGGAGTGTTAATGCGGCCTGCCAGATATTGTGGTAAACAAAGGGCCAACGATCGCGCGGGCGGCACGCGGGCGCTGGAGATGCTGAAAAGTGACTCGGAGCGCGTCGAGTAGCGGTCCGCTTTTTAACCGCACACGCAGGGGCTGAAGAATTCCGGGCTGATTAAGGCTTCATTCACCATTCACGGCGATGCTAGCGAAAGCGACAGCTATAAGGTATTCGGGATGGAAACCGTCGGGGCACTTGCCACCTCCAGGATCATGCGTCTGGTCATCGGCGTACTGCTTTCACAGACATGTCTTGCGATCGGCGCCGCCCGTGCCGAGGAGAATGATATGCTGCGGGTCTATATGGACCACGCGCGCGTGCTCAAGCTCGATCGCCCGGTGAGCAAGGTCATCGTCGGCAACGCCGACGTTGCCGATGCGACGGTGGCCGATGCCAAGACGATCGTTCTGACCGGCCGCAATTTTGGCACCACCAATCTCGTCCTGCTCGATGCGGACGGCAATGCGATCGTCGATGAGCGCATCCTCGTTTCAATTGATGAGGGCAATACCGTTCGCGTGTTCCGTCAGACGGAGCGCTCGGTACTTTCCTGCACCCCCATCTGCGAGCAGCATGCGCAACGCACTGCGAACACCTCCCCCTGAAGAAAAAGTATCGCCACTATGCGAAAGTGAGTGCCTGCTAAAATGCCTCGGCTCCTGCTTACGAAAAATAAACAATCGATGAATTAAGCTTGCCGAAGCTGTCCTGCCGGGGCGCCATGAGGGTAGACGGCACGGCGATGCGTGGATCTAAGCATCCGGCGACCATCAGCGATGGGCCGACGATGTGGGTGTAGGGTGTGTCGCAACCATGCTGACAATCGGGAAGCGGGCAAAGAGGAAATTGGGGCTTATGAAGCGCTTCCTTGGCGAGCGCCAAGGTGCCACCGCCATCGAGTTTGCCATAGGCGCCCCGGTGTTCTTCGCCGTCGTGTTTGCGATCCTGGAGACGTTCGTCGCCTACATGGCCGGGCAGGTCCTGCTCAACGCCAATGATGCGATTGCGCGCCAGATCCGCTTGGGCCAGATCACCTTCAATACCGGCCGTTCGACCGATGTAGAGAATGAGGCCGCGTTTCGTAAAAAATACTGCGCTGAGCTCACGATTCTGGTCACGTGTTCGTTAGAGGAAATCGAGATCCCTTCGAAACTGGAAATCGATGTCGTCAGCGTCCCCTTGAGCGGCCTTTTGACGGCCAAAGAATCCAAATTCGAGCGCAGATATGCACCAGGTGGAAAATCGTCCACAAATCTCATTCGCGCAAAGTATCACTGGCCTGTGATCGTGGACTACCTTCGTCTGCTGCCTCCGAATAGCTCTTTGGGGGCTTCCCACGAGCTGGTTGCTACGGCGGTAGTCCAAAACGAGGACTACAAATGACCGATGGGGTAGAAAGCGGAAGGCCCGAAAAAGGTCTGTTGGCGACACTGCTTCGCCTCAAGCGCGCGCGGAACGGCTCCGCCGCCGTCGAACTCGCCATCGTCGCACCACTCCTGCTTTTCGGCTATATCGGTGCCTATGAGCTATCGGTGGGGATGACGGTCTTGAACAAGGTCGGTCGGGCGTCAGCCACCATCTCCGACATGATCGCCCAACAGGAATCGGTCAATTCGACTTTCCTGACCAGCATGAACGACGTCGCCGCCGCCGTAGGCTCGCCCAATATGACGACCGGCACGGTCGAGAAGCCGCAGAACTTCAGTTTGACTGTGACTGGCATAGCCGTCGATGACAATGAAAAGTCAACGGTCGCTTGGTCACGTGGGTGGGGTGACGAAGCCGAGGCCAAAGTGCCAGGCACCGACGGCAAGCTTCCGGAGGACATGCGCAAGACCAGGAGCTTCTACGTCGAAACCAAACTCGTTCTTCCCTACAGGGTGCTGATCTTTCTGCCCAGCCTACCCGGTGTGCCTAAGGCCACGGATGTTCAGCCGATCAAGCTAACCCGCGTCACCTACAGCCGCGTTCGCAAGGGCAACGACATTTCTTGCAACCTTTGCATGGCCAAATAGTGGGCAGTCAATTCGACTTGGACAGGGCGAGAATCCTGCCGTAAGGCTCATCGATTTTTCTTGAGCGCACGTCTTTTTCCGTGCCATGTCGTAGCAAAGTGCAGCCGTGCCGACAGATCGACATGGGTCGCCTTGTGTTCGAAATAGGTGTCGGATGGCCAGAGCGTTTCTCTTCGTACTTGATTCCTTCGGCATCGGCGGGGCGCCGGATGCGGCTGCGTTCGGTGACGAGGGCGCGGACACGCTCGGGCACATCGCCGAGTTCTGCGCTGCGGGTGCCGCGGAACGTTCTGGCCTGCGTCAGGGACCGCTGAAGCTTCCCAACATGGCTGCCCTCGGCCTGCTCCACGCCGCGCACGCGGCGACCGGACGCTTTCCGGCAGGCATGAATGTCCCCGAGCGCGTTTTCGGCCACCATGGGGCCGCAACCGAAGTCTCGCGCGGCAAGGATACGCCGTCCGGCCACTGGGAAATCGCCGGTACACCCGTCATGTTCGATTGGGGCTATTTTCCCTCAGAAGGCGATGCCTTTTCCCCCGAACTGGTCGCGGCGATCTGCGAGATCGGCAAGGTTCCGGGAATCCTTGGCAATTGCCACGCGTCCGGCACGGATATCATCGCCCGATACGGCGAGGAGCATATCCGTAGCGGAAAGCCGATCTGCTACACCTCCTCCGATTCCGTTTTCCAGATCGCGGCACACGAGATCCATTTCGGGCTCGATCGGCTTCTGTCGTTCTGCCAGACGGTACGGATCATTCTCGACGAATGGCCGGGTGGCAAAATTGGTCGCGTGATCGCGCGCCCGTTTGTCGGCGAGACGCCGGCGACCTTCGAGCGAACCGGCAACCGGCGCGACTATTCGGTCGAGCCACCGGAGCCGACCCTCCTGGATCGCCTGACCGAGGCGGGACGCACGGTACACGCCGTCGGTAAGATCGGGGACATTTTCGCCCACAAGGGCATCGGCAGGCTGTCGAAGGCAAACGGCAATGCGGCGCTCTTCGATGAGACGTTGCGCGCCATGGATGAAGCCAAGGACGGCGACCTCGTCTTCACCAATTTCGTCGATTTCGACATGCTCTACGGTCATCGCCGCGACGTGGCGGGTTACGCCGCTGCACTTGAGGCGTTCGACCGGCTTCTGCCGGAGGTCGATCGTAAGATGCGTCCGGGTGATTTGCTCATTCTCACTGCTGATCATGGTTGTGACCCGACCTGGCGCGGCACCGATCACACGCGTGAGCGGGTTCCGGTCCTGACCTTCGGCCAAGGGATCCGCTCCCGTCTGCTGGGGACCCGCATGACCTTTGCCGACATCGGGGAAACGATCGCAAGGCACCTGGGCATTCCGCCCGGACCGCACGGGAAAAGCTTCCTGTGAGCGCACATGTGAAGAAGGCGGAGCTTCATTGTCATCTGGAGGGTGCCGTGCCGCCGGCGCTGGCACAGGCGCAGGCGAGGAAATACGGTGTCGATGCCAGCGGGTTCCTGTGTGACGGCGCCTATGTCTGGCGCGATTTTACGAGTTTTCTTGCCGCATATGATGCTGTGGCCGACCTCTTTCGCACCGAGCACGACTACGCGTTGTTGACGGAGACCTATCTCGAAGAGCTTGCCGCGGCCGGAGCGGTCTACAGCGAGCTTTTCGTCTCTCCCGACCACGGCGAGGCAGTCGGGCTAGGCGCCGATGGTTATATTGCCGGTATCGGCCGGGGAATCGAGTTAGCGAAAGCGCGGACCGGGATCGAATGCCGCATGGTCGTGGTCGGCCTCAGGCACCGGGGACCGGAGCGGGTCGAATGGGCCGCGCGTTACGCCGCGAACTGCCGCAACCCACTCGTCACCGGTTTCAACATGGCCGGTGACGAGCGAATGGGACGCCTTGCCGACTACGCCCGTGCATTCGACATCGCGCGCGCTGCGGGCCTCGGCATCACCGTTCACGCTGGCGAGCTTTGCGGCGCGTCCAGCGTGCGCGACGCGCTGGACCATATCCGTCCAAGCCGCATCGGGCATGGCGTACGCGCAATCGAGGATCCCAACCTCGTAGCCCGGCTGGCGGGCGAAGGCGTCGTTCTCGAGGTCTGTCCGGGGTCCAACGTAGCACTCGGTGTGTTCCCGGACTTTGCCGCACATCCTCTCCGCCGACTGCATGCCGCCGGGGTCAAGGTTACGCTCAACTCCGACGATCCGCCGTTCTTCCAGACCTCGCTGCAACGGGAGTATGCTATCGCCTCCGAGGCAATGGGGTTCACCGAGGCGGAGCTCGATGGAATGACGCGGACCGCCATCGAAGCGGCCTTCGTCGACGAGGCGACGCGTACAGCACTCCTTGCGCGCCTCTGATCCGGCTTCGCTATTTGTGCGAAGCGGTTTTGTGCCCAATCGGGGATGAGCTGCCGTAGGCGTCTGCGATCTCTTGCAGGAGGTGGCGTTATTGTGGAAAAAGAGGGCCATCAACAGAGAAATAGGGAAGGTTTGTCCATGGACGGCGTCACAGTCATCGATCACCCGCTCGTGCAGCACAAGCTGACCATCATGCGCAAGAAGGAAACGTCGACCGGCAGTTTTCGCCGGCTGCTGCGCGAAATCTCGACCCTCCTCTGCTACGAGGTCACGCGCGATCTCGAGCTGACGACCGAGCGCATTGAAACACCGCTCCAGGTCATCGACGCGCCGATCCTCGAAGGCAAGAAGCTCGTCTTCGCTTCGATCCTGCGCGCCGGCAATGGCCTGCTCGAGGGCATGCTCGAACTCGTCCCCTCCGCCCGCGTCTCCCATATTGGCGTCTATCGTGACCACGAGACGCTTGAGGCGGTGGAATACTTCTTCAAGGCGCCGGATCTCCTGGCCGAGCGCCTGGTCATCGTCGTCGACCCGATGCTGGCGACCGGTAACTCGGCGATCGCGGCGATCGAGAAGCTGAAGGAACGCGGCGCCACCAACATCCGCTTCCTCTGCCTGCTGGCGGCCCCGGAGGGCATCCGGAACTTCCGGGCGGCACATCCGGACGTGAAGATCTACACCGCTTCCATCGACAGTCATCTGAACGAAAAGGGCTACATCATGCCTGGCCTCGGTGATGCCGGTGACCGGATGTACGGCACGAAATAGGTGCATTAACGAAGCGTTTGCCACAGCGCAGGTTCGTTGTGGCAAAACGGGACAGGTCGAGCGGATATTTCTGTTCCGTCAACCCGGGCATGCTCTAGTTGGGACGTTCCCAAGGAGATGCCCATGTTCGCCCGCAGTCTTTTCGTGGTCGCCGCCGTTGCCGTCGCCGCGGTCTATGTGCCCGGCCTTGCCGGCACCTACCTTCAGGTCGAGCCGGAAACCAAGGCGACAGAAGCGGCAAAGGCGCAGCCGGTTTCGACTGCCCGCTACACCGGTAATCGCGGTGTGACGCTGGAAGCGGACGGTGCCGGCCATTTCTCCGGCCTGTTCATGGTCAACGGCCGCAAGGAAAAGGGGATGATCGATACCGGCGCCAGCATGGTCGCGATCAACCTGTCGACCGCCGAGCGGCTCGGCATTCTGCGCAAGAATCTGGACTTCCGCTATGCCGTCGACACCGCCAACGGGAAGGCGCGGGCCGCCTATGTGCGCCTCGACAGTATAGCCATCGGCTCCATAAGCGTCCCGAACGTCGGTGCCATGGTGCTGGAGGACAAGGCGCTGTCGGGCATGCTGATCGGCATGACTTTCCTCAAGGGACTGTCGTCCTACCAGGTGGATGGCGACAAGATGCGGCTCATTCGCTGATACGGCCGACGATCGGGTACTCGGGGCCGGGCGCCTCGTCGCCGACCATGTAGAGGCTGCGTAGGCGCGCGGCACCAGCCGCCGCCTCGTCAAGCGTCCGGGCATGCACGCGCCCGATCTCATCGCCCTTGTCCATCCATGTCCCGAGCGGTCGCAGCCGGTCGAAGCCGACGCGATGATCGATCGACTGATCGGGGCGCGTTCGGCCGCCGCCCAGCTCGATGACGGCCATTCCGATACCGCGGGCGTCGCAGGCTTTGAGATAGCCGACTTCATCCATCGTGACCGGGAGGATGACCGGTGCCTTTGCGAGTATCGAACTTGGATCGTCAAGAAGGTTGCCGGGACCACCGAGAAGGGCGACCATCCGCGAAAAGGTTTCGGCGGCGCTGCCGTCCAATAGGGCGCGCTGTGCCGTGGCATGCGCAGCAGTTTGATCCGGCTCAAGGCCGGCTGTCACCAGCATTTCTCCGGTGAGCGTCAGAACGACCGTTTCCAACCGCGTTCCCGCCTTCTCGCCTTTCAGGAAAGCGATGCAGTTTTCGATCTCCACCACGTTGCCCACGGCGTCAGCCAGCGGTTGGTTCATGTCCGTGATCACGGCTGTGGTGCGCAGGCCCGAACCGTTTGCGACTTCAACGAGCGCGCGGGCGAGGCGCTCGGCGTCCGGCCGGTCGGTCATGAACGCGCCGTTGCCGAGCTTGACGTCCAGCACCAGTGACTGGAGCCCGGCGGCAAGCTTCTTTGACAGAATCGAGGCCGTGATCAACGGCACGGAATCGACTGTTGCCGTGACGTCGCGGATGGCGTAGAGGCGCCGGTCGGCGGGCGCCAGATCGCGCGTCTGGCCGATGATGGCGCAGCCGGCGTCCTTCACGGTTCGACGGAACAGGCTGGATGGTGGATTGATCGTGTAACCGGGGATCGACTCCAGCTTGTCGAGCGTGCCGCCCGTATGGCCGAGGCCGCGCCCGGAGATCATCGGCACGGCCAGTCCGCAGGCGGCCGCGATCGGCGCCAGCATCAGCGAGACATCGTCGCCGACGCCACCGGTCGAATGCTTGTCGGCAACCGGACGGTCGATGTCCCGCCAGTCGAGGACCTCACCGGAATCCCGCATCGCTTCCGTAAGCGCCACGGTTTCGCCCGCGTCCATTCCGCGAAACCACACCGCCATAGCGAAGGCGGCGACCTGTCCCTCGCTTGCGGTGCCGTCAGCCAGCGCGGAGATGAACTCGCGGATGGCTTCGGGCTTAAGCGCCTCGCCGTCGCGCTTGCGGCATATGATCTCCTGCGGGAGCATCTCAGTAGGTCGCGTTCGAGCTACCGGACCCGCGGCCATCGAGCACAGCGAGGATGTCACCCAGGAGACCGGAGGCGCCGAAGCGGAAGGTGGAGGGGATCGCCCAGTCCGGCCCATGGATCGTTGCGGCAAGATTGAGGTAGAGGGCCGCGTCGCCGACCGTGCGCACACCGCCGGCTGGCTTGAAGCCCACCTTGCGTCCGCTTTCGCGGATGGCGTTCAGCATGATGTCGGCGGCCTCGAGCGTTGCATTGACCGCGACCTTACCGGTCGAGGTCTTGATGAAGTCGGCACCGGATGCGATCGCTAGGTGGGAAGCGTTGCGGATCAGGTCGCGATCCTTCAATTCGCCTGTCTCGAGGATGACCTTAAGCAGGACGGGTGGCGCGCAAACCGCGCGCACAGCGACGACCATCTCCCGTACCGCCGCCTCGTCCCCGGCTATAAGGGCCTTGTAGGGGATGACCAGATCGATCTCGTCGGCGCCGTCCGCGATAGCCTGTCTGGTTTCGGCAACAACGTCATCGACCGGCAGACCGCCAGAAGGGAAATTGACCACGGTCGCGATCCTGATCGGGCTGCTGGATCCAAGCAATGCTCGCGCCTGCTTGACGAAGCGCGGCCAGATGCAGATGGCTGCCGTGTGGCCGAATGGTGTGACGGCCTGCTGGCACAACAGTTCGATCGCTGCGGCGTCGCAATTGTCCGTCAGGTCGGTCAGATCCAGCAGTGACAGCGCCTTGGCTGCCATCTGGCGGGGTGTGGTCTCATTCATCGTCCGTGTCTCCGCCCGAGATCATTTCTGCAAGGACGGTGGCAAGCCGTGTGCCGCCGACCGGGGCCATGTCCTTGGTTTCGTGATGGCTGAGTTCCGCGCCGGTCATGCCGGCGCCGAAATTGGTGATCACCGAAGCCGCCGCGACTTTCAGTCCGAGGAAGCGGGCGATCAGCACTTCCGGCACAGTCGACATTCCGACAGCATCGGCACCGAGGATGCGTGCCATACGGATCTCGGCCGGCGTTTCGAAGTTGGGCCCGGAGAACCACATGTAGACACCCTGGTGCAGCGGCGTGCCGGTCTTCTCCGCAGCCTTCTCCATTCGCGCAGCCAGTCCCGCATCGTAGGCATTGGTCATGCCGACGAAACGATCGTCGCTCTCGACGCCGATCAGCGGGTTGGCACCGGCAAAGTTGATGTGGTCGGCAATGCGCATCACCGAGCCGGGCGGCATGTCCTCGCGAAGGGAGCCTGCCGAGTTCGTCAGGATCAGCGACTGCACGCCGAGGCCCTTCAAAACCTCTATCGGCCCGCGCATGGCGTTCGCATCGCCGCGCTCGTAGTAATGCACGCGGCCCGACAGCATGATCACCGGCACGCCCCTGAGGAGGCCCACGACCAGTTCGCCCGCATGGCCGGATACAGCGCTGACCGGAAAGCTGGGCAACTCGGCGTAGGGGATGCGAACGCTGTTTTCCACCGCGTCCACCAGCGAGCCCAGCCCGGAGCCGAGGACGATGCCATAGCGCGGCAGAAGTCCGCCGAGGCGCGGGACGAGATGATCGATTACCCCTTTCATCCGATGACCTCCGTTGCGAAGCTGTGCGGAAGAAGTTTATCCATCGTCAAAGTTTCCTTCACGCCCGTCTCGTCGCAGAGATAGATGCGCGTCGAGGGGGAAGCGAATTCGGCAATCTTCTGCCGGCAACCGCCGCAGGGTGGGCAGAGCGGCAGCTTCTCGGCGATCACAGCCATTTCGACGATCTTCTTCGCGCCGCCCATGATCATGGCACTGATCGCCGTCGGCTCGGCACACCAGCCCTGCGGAAACGAGATGTTCTCGATGTTAGCGCCGGCATAGATCCTGCCGTCTTCGGCGCGGATGGCCGCGCCGACGGGAAACTTCGAGTAGGGTGCGTGGGCGAATGCCATTGCATTCCGCGCCGCTTCGAACAGGTCGTGCGACATTTCTCAGCGCTCCTTCACGTAAGGGACGCCGCCTGCCTTGGGCGGAATGGCCTTGCCGATGAAGCCTGCCAGCAGGACGACGGTAAGGATATAGGGCAGCGCCTGCATCAATTGTACCGGGACCTTACCGATCAGGGGCAGCGGTGTTCCCTGGTAACGGATCGCGAACGCGTCGAGAAAGCCGAAGAGGAGGCAGGCAAGCATCACGTTGACCGGCCGCCACTTGGCGAAGATCAGCGCCGCGAGCGCGATATAGCCCTTGCCGGCGGTCATGCCCTTGGTCCAGCCGGCATTGGCGGCCAGCGACAGATAGGCGCCGGCGACACCGCACAGGATGCCGCAGCAGATGACGCCGCGATAGCGCATCCAGATGACGGAAATGCCGGCCGTATCGACTGCACCCGGATTCTCGCCGACGGCGCGCAGGCGCAGACCGAACCGCGTGCGATAGAGGATCCACCAGGTGATAGGCACCATCAGAAAGGCGAAGTAGGTCAGCGCCTGGTGACCGGAGATGAGATCGGCATAGATCGGGCCGAGCAGGGGAACACCGCGCAGCTCTTCCGCAAAGGGCAGGTCGATAGCCTGGAAGCGCGCGCCTTCGGCAAGTGCCGGCGTGCGACCGCCCTGCCGGAACCACGCCTCGCCGAGGATGACGGTTGAGCCGGCCACGATGAAGTTGATGGCCACACCGGAAACGATCTGGTTGCCGCGCTGCGTGATCGAGGCATAGCCGTGGACCAACGAAAGTAGGACCGAGACGACGACCGCCGCGAGCAGTCCGGCCATGGCCGACTGCGCAACGAAGGCCACGCAACCGGCGGCAAACGCGCCACCGAGCATTTTGCCTTCCAGGCCAATATCGAAGACGCCGGCCCGCTCGGTGAAGAGGCCGGCAAGCGCTGCGAGAATGAGGGGCGTCGAAAGGCGGATCGTCGATTGGCCGAGTTCGAGGAAGAGCTGGAGTAGGTCCATTGTATCAGGCTCCCTTGACGGCCGCTTGCGTGCGCCCGCGCCCGGAGAACGCGAGGACGGCGCGCGTGATGGCGGGACGGAACATGTGCTCCAGCGCACCGGCAAAGAGGATCACGAGACCCTGGATGATGACGATCATGTCGCGCGAAATGGACGGCATTTCGAAGGAGATCTCCGCGCCGCCCTGGTAGAGCACGCCGAACAGGACCGCCGCCGGAATGATGCCGGCCGGATGCGACCGGCCCATCAGCGCCACGGCGATGCCGACAAAGCCCGCGCCTTGCACGAAATCGAGCTGCATGCGGTAGGTTTCGCCCATGATCGGGTTGAGCGCCATCATGCCGGCGAGCGCACCGGAGATCATCATGGTGATGACGATGATGCGCGCCTCCTTGATGCCGGCATAGCGGGCGGCCGCCGGGCTGTGCCCCATCGTACGCATCTCGTAGCCGAGCCGGGTGCGCCAGATCAGCACCCAGACGCCAAAGGCGGCTGCGAGCGCCAGAAGGAAGGTGACGTTGAAGGGCGAGGTGCCGACGCTGAGCCCGAAGATCGACATCAGCCAATCAAGTTTCGGCAGCTGTCCGCCGGCGTCGAAAGTGCGCGTCTCCAGCGACATAGAGCCAAGCGGCTTCATCACGCGGTTGAGCATGTAGTTCATCAGGCTCGCGGCGATGAAGTTGAACATGATCGTAGTTATGACGATGTGGCTGCCGCGCTTGGCCTGGAGCCAGCCGGGGATGAACGCCCAGGCGGCGCCGAAGAGGGCGGCCCCTAGGATCGCAACTGGAAAAACCACGTACCAGGGCATGATCCGGTCGAGCCAGAGGCAGGCGAGCGCCACGCCGATACCGGCGACATAGGCCTGCCCTTCGCCGCCGATATTGAACAGTCCGGCGTGGAAGGCGACGGCGACGGCCAGGCCGGTGAAGATGAAGGTGGTGGCGTAGTAAAGTGTGAAGCCGATATATTCGCCGCGCCCGAAGGCGCCATTGATCATATGGTAGGCGGCTTCGAGCGGGCTCTCGCCAACGAGCAGCACGACGAGGCCGGCCACAGCGAAGGCGACGACCAGGTTGACGAGCGGTATCAGCCCGTATTCGACCCAGGCCGGCAGTTTCACATAGGGGACACTCATTCTGCGGCCTCCTTCCGGCCTTCCACGCCGGCCATCAACAGGCCGAGTTCGCCTTCGGTGGCATCGGGTGCGCGCTCGCCGACGACGCGGCCGGCAAACATGACAAGGATGCGGTCGGACAGGGCACGGATCTCGTCGAGTTCAACGGAAACAAGCAGAACCGCCTTGCCCTGATCGCGCATCTCGATGATGCGCTTGTGGATGAATTCGATCGCCCCGACATCGACGCCCCGCGTCGGCTGGCCGATGATGAGCACGTCCGGGTCGCGTTCCATTTCGCGCGCCAGCACGATCTTCTGCTGGTTGCCGCCGGAAAAATTGGCGGTCTTCAACCGGGCGTTCGGCGGGCGGATGTCGTATTTCTGGATCTTCTCTTCCGCGTCCGCGCGGATCGCGTCGACGTCGAGCAAAACGCCCTTTCGGTATTTCGGATCGTGATGGTAGCCGAGGATCGCGTTCTCGCTCTCCTCGAATTTCAGCACCAGGCCGACATGGTGTCGGTCTTCCGGCACGTGAGCGAGGCCTCGCGCGCGAAGTTCAGCCGGATCGGCGTCGCCGGTAACATTGATCGCCTCGCCGTTCAGCAGCACGGTCCCGGAAATCGCACGCCGGATTCCCGATATTGCTTCCAGCAGTTCGGACTGGCCGTTGCCGGCTACACCCGCGATGCCGACGATCTCGCCAGCGCGAATGTCGAAGGAGACGTTATCCACCATCGTCACCCCGCGGCTGTCGCGGACGGTGAGGTTGTTGACCGAAAGCTTGACGTCGCTGGGATGGGCTTCGCCCTTTTCGACGCGCAGCAGCACGCGGCGGCCGACCATCAGCTCCGCAAGCTCCTCCACCGAGGTCTTGCCCGTCTCACGCGTCGCAACCATCTCGCCGCGGCGCATGACGGAGACTTCGTCGGTAATGGCCATGATCTCGCGCAGCTTGTGCGTGATGAGGAGGATCGTCTTTCCCTGTGATTTCAGCTGTTCGAGGATGCGAAACAGGTGGTCGGCTTCCGCCGGGGTCAGTACGCCCGTCGGCTCGTCAAGGATCAGGATGTCCGCCTTGCGATAGAGCGCCTTGAGGATTTCGACACGCTGCTGGATGCCAACCGGCAGTTCCTCGATCACCGCGTCCGGATTGACCTCAAGCGCATATTCCTTTTCGAGGCGCTTCAGTTCGGTCCGCGCCTTGGCGATGCCGGCGTTGAGGATCGAGCTCTCCTCGGCCCCGAGCATGACGTTCTCCAGCACAGTGAAATTCTCGACCAGCATGAAATGCTGGTGGACCATGCCGATGCCAGCGGCGATCGCCGCATTCGGGTCTCGGATGTCTACCGGGCGGCCATCGACCAGGATCTCGCCGCGGTCGGCCTGGTAGAAGCCGTAGAGGATCGACATCAGCGTCGACTTGCCGGCGCCGTTCTCGCCGATGATGCCATGGATGGTGCCCTTGCGGACCTTCAGGTTGATGTCCTTGTTGGCATGGACGAGCCCGAAGCTCTTGTCTATGCCCTTCAGTTCTATAGCCAATTCGCCCATGACCATCCGTTGTTTTCCCACATGGAAACCGACCGTCCGCTTGGCGCGGATTCTTCTGGTTCAGTCTTGTTGCTTCCGTTCCGCTTGTCCAGCATCATTGCGGCCAGCCCCATCATTCGATAGACCCACCGCAACGAAGCGGAGGCGGTCGTGCCAGGACCGATCGAACCATGACCAATCGTGAAACCCTCGACCTTGCCACCTCAAGCCGCGTCGCCGCGCTGGAAGAGCATATCGCCCACCAGGACCGTACGATCGAGGAACTCTCCGACCAGCTTGCCGAGCAGTGGAAGGTCGTCGAGCAGATGCGCGCAAAACTCGACCAGCTGACCGAGCGCTTCCTCGTTCTCGAGGGGAACGCGTTGGAAGCGCCTGCGATCACACGCCCGCCGCATTACTGACGCGCCGAGCAGGCACAGAAAACCCGCCGGTCCTTTTCAAACCGGCGGGCCTTCGATCCGAACCCCGATCAGTAGGGGCAGGTCTCGTCCGACATGTAGTCGTGGACGGTGACCGTGCCGGCAATGATGTCAGCCTTGGCCTTTTCGATCGCAGCCTTCATTTCGTCGGAGATCAGCGGGGCGTTGTTGTCGTCCAAGGCGACGCCGACGCCGTCCTCCTTCAGGCCGAGCACGTTGATGCCGGGCTTGAACGTGCCGTCATTGGCGGTCTTGAAGGCATCATAGACGGCCACGTCGACGCGCTTGAGCATCGAGGTCAGCACCTTGCCCGGATGCAGCATGTTCTGGTTGGAATCGACGCCGATGCCGAGCTTTCCGGCATCCGCTGCCGCCTGAAGGACGCCGACGCCCGTGCCGCCGGCGGCGTGATAGACGACATCCGAGCCCTGGTCGAACTGGGACTTGGCGATTTCGCCGCCCTTGACCGGGTCGTTCCATGCGTCAGGCGTCGTGCCGGTATAGGCTTCCAGCACCTTCACGTCCGCGCCGGTCGACTTCGCGCCACCGATGTAGCCGCAGGCGAATTTGTGGATCAGCGGAATGTCCATGCCGCCGACGAAGGACACGGTCTTGGACTTCGAAGACATGCCGGCGAGGATGCCCGCGAGCCAGGAGCCTTCCTCTTCCTTGAAGACGACCGAACGAACATTCGGCTTGTCGACGACCATGTCGATGATGGCGAACTGGGTATTCGGGTATTCGGCAGCAATTTTTTCCAGCGTCGCGGCCCAGGAGAAGCCGGCCATCACGATCGGATTGTTGCCGTCGCCGGCGAAGCGGCGCAGCGCCTGTTCGCGCTGGGCGTCGTTGGCGATCTCGAAATCGCGATATTCGATACCGGTTTCGGTCTTGAACTTTTCAGCCCCGTTGAACGCGGCTTCGTTGAAGGATTTGTCGAATTTGCCGCCCAGATCGTAGATGATCGCCGGCTTGATGTCGGCCGCAAGCGCCGTCGCCGACATGGCCGCTGTAGCAAGAAGTGTCAGAAAGGTTTTTTTCATCGTGCAGCCCTGTTGCTCTGATTATGTCGGGTCCCTCCC
Organism: Rhizobium sp. ARZ01; assembly: GCF_014851675.1. Classification (NCBI taxonomy): domain Bacteria; kingdom Pseudomonadati; phylum Pseudomonadota; class Alphaproteobacteria; order Hyphomicrobiales; family Rhizobiaceae; genus Rhizobium; species Rhizobium sp. ARZ01. Next base: position 551,449 of record NZ_JACVAE010000002.1, on the reverse strand, counting down.
GCACGTCCCGTATATGACGGGTTTGCGGAGTCGCCGACCCCGTTCCCTAGGGTCAGACGGCCGCGATCCTTGCATGGTTGCAGGAAAAATTCACCAGAATTTTTTCACTTGGTAAAAAAACGTTGCGCGCCCGGAACGGCCTGTCACCGGCGTCTCTATGGGCACCCTAACACCCTGTGTTTCTTGCCACCTTAGCCGACGGCGCAGGCAACACCCGTACCCCGGAGACCGCAATACCCGTCGGGGTTCTTTGCAAGGTACTGCTGGTGATACGGCTCGGCGAAAAAGAATGGCCCGGCAGGTGCGATCTCCGTCGTGATCTTGCTGCCATGGCCGGCTGCATTCAGTGCCGCCTGATACCGGTCGCGAACCTTGCGGGCTGTTTCGATCTGGTCGTCGCCGGTCGTGTAGATTGCCGAGCGGTAGGTCGTGCCGATGTCATTGCCCTGGCGCATGCCCTGGGTTGGGTCATGCTGCTCGAAGAAGACCTTCAACAGGTCTTCCAGGGAAACGACTTGCGGATCGTATACCACCCGAACCACTTCCGCGTGGCCGGTAAGCCCGGTCGTGGTCTCCTGATAGGTCGGGTTCGGCGTGATGCCGCCCGAATAGCCGACCGCTGTCACGTACACCCCCGGGATTTGCCAGTAGAGCCGCTCGGCACCCCAAAAGCAGCCGAGACCCAGTAGGATAGAGCGTGTGTTGTCTGGATACGGCTCCTTCAGCAGGCGGCCGTTGACGAAATGCGTTTCCGCCGTCGGGATTGGATCAGGTCGCCCGGGAAGCGCGCTCTCCGGCGTTGGCATCGTCGTCTTCTTGTTGAACATGTCGATCAGAAACACGCGAATACTCCTTGTCTATTCCCGCCGACGATCGGCGCTCAGGCGGTGAAGCGGCCGGCGAAGGGCCGGCGCTTGTAGCCGGCCATCCAGAACAAAAGCGAAAGCACGAGCAGGACTATCGACGCCGGCTGCGCGAGAACCCAAAGGGCGACGGGGTCCCACAGGGCAGGATGAAGCCGGTTCATGATCGTATCGGCGACGAAGGCGATCGAATCGGGGCTTGAGGCAGTCCAGGCCACCGCAAGCGGTGTCAGCACCGGCTCGGAGGCTGCCACCGACTGGATCGCGTCCAGCGTTGCGGCCATGATGGCCATCGCAAGGGCTATGAGGCTGAGGATCCGAAAAATGAAGCGGAACATCGATTTGCTTGACTCCGAGGCGGAACGACAACGCACAGTCCGCAGCTTCCAACGATAGATAGGAGTTACGGGCTTTTGTTGCAATCCGGCCCGCTGCTGCGGCCGATCGCGACGATGTTAAAATTCTGTCAGAAAGCGGGTTGATCCCGTCGCCATCATCGGTATATATCGCGCCGTCCCGCCCCAATGGAAACAGGAAGGCGGCCCGCACCGGGTTGACCGCCGGTCGTTTGCGGACGGACAGGTGGCCGAGTGGTTGAAGGCGCACGCCTGGAACGCGTGTATAGGGGAAACTCTATCGAGGGTTCGAATCCCTCTCTGTCCGCCATTCCTCTCCCTAAATGGCTGACAGATAGCGCTTTTTCGAGAGTGCTTTTTGGCGTTCCTCCCAATTCGTTTCGGAAGGCGGAAAATCTTGCTGGACGGCGCAGGACGGCTGATGCGCTCCCGATAGGGCTTGCCACCTGAAAAACTCCAGGGCCCAGGCGAACCCGAAAAAATTGAGAGCCACCCCCGGGGACGGCGAGCGTACTTCGCCCCTTGAACTCGGTGAATAGCTTCTCGATTTATGGCGCTGTCGGTAGAGTGTCTTGTCATTGGGATAGGGTCTTCATCCGAAGCAATATGGTGACCCGAGCAAAAGCTGTAGAGTTGAAGCCTTCGCTTCTCCTTATCCGGACCGCGGGGGTGCGGTCGATTGCCAATGCGCGTGCTGCTTCCTCCCCTTAATGCGCGGGGATCTTCATCCCAGCTTTTCGCAGCCCGTCATAAATCCGCTCCTGATCTTCGGGGCGGTGGAAACGCATCGCTATTTCCTTTCGGATACCGTCCAGAAACTCGGGTGCATGCGCTGTCAGCCAGTTGCGTTCTTCCTGTGCCTCTGCAAGCTTGCCCTGCTGGCCGAGAATGGCGGTCAGGATGATATGGTAAATGGGACTCTCGCGCAGGTCTGCCATGCGGACCCATCGCTCGGCGCCACCGTAGTCCCGGTCTATGTATGAGCAGACGGACAGTGCGACCTGAAAATACCCAATAGGCCCCGGATTGCGGCCAACGGTCTCCTTTACCAGCGCACATCCGCGCTGCCATTGCCCCGACAGCGCCAGGCGAAATCCGTACTCGCCGCTGAGTTCCGTATCGTTCGGATTGATGGTGAGGGCCCGTTCCCCCACGGCAATGGCCGTGTCGACATCACCCCGGAAGAAATAGGCGAGCATCTGGGCCTGCAACGCGCGAACACTCTGGGGATCAAGTTGGACGGCGCGCTCGGCTGCCTGCACCGCCACATCGATCGGAGGCGGGGAGGGCGTTTGCAAGCGGTAGCGGAAACGCAGTTCGTCGATGTAGGTGAGCGACAGCAGTGCCCATGCCGTTGCATAGTTCGGAAAGCGCGCGACGGCCTCCTTCAGGCAGTTCTGGACCGATGCGTGCGTTTGCGGGTGCAGATCCGCTCGATAACCATAGTAGGACAGGGTGCAGGCGTATGCCTTCCAGTCGGCGGAAGGCGCCTGGAGCATCTGGGCCGCATCTGTCTGGAATATGATGCCATAGGGTTGGGCAAGCGTAGTTGCGACCAAGCGCGCCATATCGGCCTCAAGATCCAGAAGTTCGCGCGCACCAATGTCAGCATCGTAACTGCTGGTCCATACGACGGAGCCATCTGTCCGGCTGACGAGGCGAGTGGTCAATCGGAGCCTGTCGCTGTCTGCCCGCACGCGCCCCTCAAGCATATAGAGCGGGAGACTCTTATCGGAAGGGTGACTTGCTTCGGCGGCATCGTTCGGCCGGCCAGCGACGATCTCTATTTCCTTGAAGCGGGCCATCTGCCCGATGACCTCATCTGTAAGACCTCGTGCGATCATCGCCGAATTCGGTGTGTTGGTGAGGTCCTCGAACGGTTTGACAATCACCTGTGGCATGTTCGGCGTGGCGCTGGGGAATGGCCTTGAATCCGAATTCCAGTACTGAATGTCACGCAAATTGCTCAGCAAGGCCATCCCCGCAACCGCAAGGGTAACAATGCCGAGTGCAGTGCCAAAAGCAGGCCATCCCCTCTTGCCCTTTTCTGCGCCAAACCGGGCCTCCCCGGGTTGCGAGGTTAGCGTCTTCGGCGCTGCGCCATTGAAGCGGGTGAAAACGGGAACGTAGCCACCCTTCGGCATGGTGATGAGAATAGGGTCCCGCTGCCCCGCGAGAAGGTAATAGCGCTCCAAGGCGCGCCGGACGCGCCCTGCCTCGATCCGAACGACAGGATCGTTCTGTGCGTCGAACGTTGCGTCGCGGCCGAAGACCTCTATGGCAATGGAGTAGGCTTTGATCCTGTCTGCCCGCCCTTCAAGCGCCTCCTCGACGACATAGGCGAGGAATTTGTGCGCCCGGTCAGGCGCGTCGAACGCCGAGCTTGCTCGGATTCGTGCGAGTTGGTCCTGGATTTCGCTGTTCGTAGGCGGAGTGGAGACGTCCGCCGGAACGTTTTCCGGTATAGCCAGACTCACATCCGTTCCCCTCGTGCCTTCGCGTAACAAGGATAGCTAGGACCCACGCCTGTATGTTCAAGTATGTTACGTCAACGGATCGAGGCGGCGCAATATCATCCTTCAATACCTGCATTCCATCTGCTGTGTCTGGCCGGAGAAACGCCATGACTGGATCGGGGGGAGATGAGGGACTGTCGTCTGCGCTTCGGCGATTTCCGACTCATGCAGCACAGATCCAGCATCTGATCGAGCGCAACGAGAGCTTTCGAGCGATGTGCGACGACCTCGCGATCGCAGAACAGGCGTTGCTTTCTGTCGACCGGCTGCCAAGTGCGGTTCGTGACGATCGGCGCATTGAGTTCACCCAACTGGTCGATAGTCTCGCCGCTGAAATCGAGCGCTCCTTGAGCCTGATCAAGGTCGTATCCCTTGTGCCGCGGCTTAACAGATAGCGAGGCCGCGAGCCGTGGCACCGCGCGTCTTGCCCAAAATCCGCCTACGGGCACCAAGACTCGCGCTGCCCGGTCCAGGGCCTGGCCAGGCCGCGTGCGACGAGAGCGTCGCCAATCGACTTGCCGTCCCGGCGTACGACACGAAGCTTGCGGCCAAACTGGTCCTCGCCGATCGGACGCCATTCGGCAAGTTCGAACTGGCCCGCGTTGAGCAGAATGCGTAAGGCTTCCTTGGCGTCACCACCGAGCAGGCGTTCGCGGTCGCATTTCGCTTCCTTCGTCGCCGGAACGTAAATGTCGGCCATGCGGATCCTTACGCCGCGATAGATGAAGTTGCCGCCATCCACGATGCAGTTGTCCTGCTTGATGCCACAGTAGAAGAAGGTGATATCGTTAGTGCCGGAGCCGGTTTCGCTCGCCGCCGCGTGCGGAAGCGTCGGCCTTTGATCCGGCGTTGGCGGCGGAACATGGGGCGTTCTGGTCTCCGCCGGCCTGCTGGGTGCCTTGGCCTCAACTTTGCGGGTGGCCTCAATCTTGCGGGTGGGCTCTGCGGGCATCAGCCGCGAGGCAAGGTCGGGCAGGTTTTCCCTTGCCACGATAACGCCGATGATCGCTAGGCCGAGGAGATACCAGGGCCACATTCGACTGCGTGCCACTGATGGCCGACGGCCTCCGGTGCTTTTGCGTTTTCGCGTTTTTTGGGGGGGCATGTAAAGGATCCGGAATCGGTAGGACGCCGGGCTAGGTAGCCCTGCTTGGATGGGCATGTCAAAGAGACGACTTCAGCGGGGTGGGCGTGGAGGGTGGTTTAGTGACAGGCGTAAAAATTTCGTTACTTCCCCCTGTCACGGTTTTTTGTTCATCTGGCGTTCAGAAAGCACTGATGCACCTTTCGGTGCTGGTGTAGCCTGACTCTGTATAAGGAGGGCGGAGATGATTCGTACCAGTCTGTCAGTGACGGTGTTTGTCACATTTATCGCCGTGATGTTCGGATTGGCGCTTGCTCCCGAGTTTGTCGCCTCCCATTTTGCAGGGGATGAAGTCGAGCAGGTCGCTGTCGTCGAATAAGGCGGCTGCATCGTTACGAACGGTCGGCGACCGGCTCCCGGAAGTCGTTGACTAGGTTTTGGCGCATGGGTCAACAATTCGATCTAGATTGTCCAAAACTGCTTGGAACAAATGCTGATTGCAATTAAGCTTCTAGTGGTGGCGCTAGCTCCACCCTACAAAAGGTCCCAACCTGTGCCTCCCGGCGCCCGCGCGCAGCGCCGGGTTCTTCCTGTTGCGATCTGAATTTTGCAAGCCGTATTCCCCAGGAACTTCCAGCAGGTTTGTCCGTTTGACGACCAGCGGACACGAACGATAGTTCGTGTGTTTGTGCGGCCGACAGCAGGCGTTGCCGTTTTCGTGGGTCCGCTTGGATGCGCCGCCATGAGGTGGCACAGTTGGCACCATCGTCACAACCTGCGCCTCTGAAAGGGAGACAAGTATGGCAAACTTCGATGCTCAGGCACAAATCGAGGCCCTTCGCGAAGAGATGGCGAAGCTTCATGAGGAACTTGCGGCGCAATCCGCCGAAGTTTACGAAGGGATCAGTAACCGAGCCGGTAAAGCGGGCAGATCAATGCGCGCAGCGGCCAGAACCGGTGCTGGCTATGTCCGATCCGAAGGAACCGCTGTCGCTGATGCAGCGCGCGAGCACCCCGCCGCCGTCTCGACGCTGGTTTTGACGGCCGGCCTCGCCGGTGTCGTCATCGGCTACCTCTTGGCGAGCGCCGCCGAACCACCTACGCGCAGCAGATATTGGCGTTGAACTTAGGCTCTTCCGTACTTTGCGGTGCAGCCCAATGATGATGTGGTCGCCGATTGTCACCCTGTAATCTCGTCACTCGTCAGTTGAGCCCATCACCGTCGGCGAAGGCCGAAAAGATAGCCGACGAGTGACGCACAGAGAACTGCGGACAATGGGTTTGCGACTACCGCCGCACGTACGTCGTCCCGCAGCGAATTGACCTGCGATACGGCATACTGGCCGCTGCTTTCGGCGAGAACACCGAGCGATGCTTTGAGGCGTGCTACCTCTTCTTTCAGTAGCGCAATCTGCTCGACGATTGCAGCCTTTGCCGCCTCGGCATCCTGCTCCTCCACCGGGGTGCGTTCAGGGACGTCTGTGTCCGTCTTGCTTGCCTTCTTGTCGCTGCCGCGCACGACGCCGATCGACGCGCGCCGACCGTTTTCACCTGTTTCCTTGTCATTTGCCATCTAAGTCTCCTGCAACAGCTGTGTCTGTCTGGAAGGGAACTGAAAAGACTGGCGTCGGGTTCCCCGATGACCGAGGGGGACGCCGAATTTCGATCTCTTGACGGTTCATTAACCAATTCCGCCGATGCTGGATCAATCAGGGCCGAGGCCGATCCTGTCATACGGTTGTTACCGAGGCAAACTACAGGATCGTACAGGCACTCGCCGGTCAACGGCGACAAACGATTTGTCCTGATGCTGACCACGGATGTACTGGCAGCATCGGACATGGTCCCGGCAAGGCCGGGAATGGGGAAGCGGGGTGACATGACCCCGCTTTTTTCATTTCCGCAGCGCGGTCCATGGCGTTTTCGCGCTTAGTTTCCAACCTTGCAATCGCCATGACCATCAAACAAAAAACCCGGCCGAATAGGCCGGGTTTGACAGATAAGAATTTAGCAGTCGCCTCACTGGGCAGCCGGCGCGGTCTCCGTTGCTGCAGGAGCTGCGCTTTCGGCGGCCGGAGCGGCTGCGGCGCCTTCTGCCGACGCATCCGGAAGCGGTGCCGGGCTGTCGGCAAGCGTGCGCAGGTAAGCGATCAGGTTGGCGCGTTCGTCATCCTTCTTCAGGCCGGCAAAGCCCATCGCCGTGCCAGCGACGTACTTCTTCGGACCTGCGAGGAAGTGGTTGAGGTGCTCGTAGTCCCAAACCTTGCCGCCTTCGGCAAAGGTCTTCATGCCGGCCGAGTAGCTGAAGCCCTCATGCGTGGCAACCGGGTGGTTGACGATGTTCCAGAGACCCGGGCCAACCTTGTTCGGACCGCCCTTGTCTCCGCTATGACAGGCGGCACACTTCTTGAAGGTGGCTTCGCCGGCTGCGGCATCCGCCGATGCCAGCAGTGTCGCGATCGGCACGGCCGCTGCGGCTTCAGCGCCGGCGCTCTCTCCGCCTGCTTCCGCTCCGCTTTCCTCGGCAACGATCGCAAAGCCTTCCTTCTCCGGGGTCGCCGAGTGGAAGATGCCTTCCGACGCGATGGATACCGACATCAGCACAAAGACGGTGCCGAGAAGGGCACCCACGCCCATGTTCACATAAGAGTTCATCCGCAGCTCCCCTGGAGCCGGCACATCTTAGCCGGCCAGTCTTGAAATCGCGCGGAACCTATGTCTTTTGCTGCTTCGTTGCAACAGAGATTGTGCAGCTGTCGATGAGACGAATTGACACTTGTTATGTGCGCTTGAAGGGCAGGGCATGAATCCTCCTAATTTTGAAGAAACGCTCGTGTTGATCCCGGCGCGCATGGCCTCCACGCGCCTGCCGGGTAAGCCGCTTGCCGACATCTGCGGGCTGCCGATGATCGTGCAAGTTGCCAAGCGCGCGACGGAGTCCCGTACTGGACGCGTTGTCGTCGCAGTCGACCACCAGGATACCTTTGATGTGGTCGCCAGCGCCGGCTTCGAGGTGGTGATGACAAAGGTCGAGCACCAGTCAGGCTCCGACCGCATCCACGAGGCGCTGCTGAAATGCGATCCGGACAGGCGCGCGCAATTCATCATCAACGTCCAGGGTGATTTGCCGACGATCGACCCGGCGACGATCCAGGCGGCATTGAATCCGCTCGCCGATCCCGCAACGGATATCGCCACGTTGACGACCGAGATCACCGATCCGGAAGAAAAGACGAATCCGAACGTTGTGAAGGTCGTAGGCTCGCCGATCGGCGACAGCCGGCTCCGGGCTCTCTACTTTACCCGCGCCACCGCACCCTATGGTGACGGCCCGCTCTACCATCACATCGGCCTTTACGCCTATCGCCGAAAGGCGCTGGAAACGTTCGTTTCGCTCCCGCCGTCGACGCTCGAGAAGCGCGAGTCGCTCGAGCAACTGCGTGCGCTGGAAGCGGGGCTTCGGATCGACGCCGAGATCGTTGACACCGTTCCGCTCGGTGTCGATACTCCGGCCGACCTCGAAAAGGCCTGCCGGCTGCTTTCGGCCACGAGCCGCTGAATGGACCGTCCATGATACAGAAGACCAACAGGATCGCCTTCCAGGGCGACTTCGGCGCCAATTCGGACATGGCCTGCCGGGACATGTTCCCGCAGATGGAACCCTTGCCCTGTCAGACGTTTGAGGATGCCTTCCTCGCTGTCGAGAACGGCGACGCCGATCTGGCGATGATCCCGATCGAAAATACCCTCGCCGGCCGCGTCGCCGACATCCACCATCTCCTGCCGGAGTCGCGGCTGCACATCGTCGGCGAGTATTTCATGCCGATCCGGTTCCAGCTGATGGTCCTGCCGGGCGTCACAAAGGACGAGATCCGCACCGTTCACAGCCACATCCACGCGCTCGGCCAGTGCCGCAGGATCGTGCGGATGAACGGTTGGAAGCCGGTGATCGCGGGCGACACGGCAGGCGCCGCAAAGCTGGTGGCGGAAAAGGGCGATCGCAGTATGGCGGCACTGGCGCCGCGGCTGGCTTCAGAGTTGTACGGTCTACAGATCATTGCCGAGAACGTTGAGGATTCGGAAAGCAATGTCACGCGCTTCGTCGTGCTGGCGCGCGAGCCGAATATCCCCGCCCGCACCCAGCCCGACGAGGTCATTGTCACGACGTTTGTCTTTAACGTGCGCAACATTCCGGCCGCCCTCTACAAGGGGCTTGGTGGTTTCGCCACCAACGGCATCAACATGACGAAGCTGGAAAGCTACCAGATCGGCGGCAAGTTCTACGCTACCCAGTTCTACGCCGATATCGAGGGGCATCCAGACGATGCCAATGTTCGCCGCGCGCTCGACGAGCTTCGCTTCTTCTCCGAGAAAGTACGCATCCTCGGCTCTTACCGTGCGCATCCCATGCGCGGACAACTCTGACAAATTCACCCCGCCGCAAACACAGCGGCAGGGGCGCACTTTTCGACTATCAGCCGGAACGGGTGATCACCCGATCGAGCGCGCGCGTTCCTCAGAAGTCGGACGACTTCCATAGCGGTCGCCGAGACGCGCCGGGCGGCGAGCCCCAGTCGATGAAGCCGATATCGCGACGCAGATAGTCCGGCATGCGCTCAAGGTCGAGACGCGGGCAGCGTGACCGACCCGTCTGCCAGCCAAGGCGATCGGCAAGTCGAACGAGGAGCGATCGTTGCGGCTTCCCGCCTCGCCCGTCGAGAGCGCACCGCACCGGGCCATATTGCTGGGAGAGATTGAGTGTCGCCATCGTCATGTCCTCCATCCTGCTGGAATGACATGAACTATACAGGTCACTGCTGACAGTTTATGGCAGTAGCCTAAGCTTCGATCCGCACATCTTGCTGGTCGCGCCAGGCCTTCAGCAAAACGGCCCGCCGGCGGGGATAGCGCTCGTTTTGGGGGAGCATCTCGATGATGCGATCGGTGCGGAAGTGGCGAAAGTCCTGCCGGAGTTCGCACCAGGCGGCTACCACACGTACTTGTTCGAAATAGCTGAGCGCGAAGGGCCAGATGCGCCGCACGGAGACTGTGCCGACCTCGTCGGAATAGGTCAGTCTAAGCATCCGCTCGCTGCGGATGGCCTTCCGAATGATGCCGAGGTCTGCCTTCGTCTCGACCGGTGGGCGGAGGTTGACGAGAAGCGTCGATGCTTCCACCTCCTCACGCATATCCGGCGGAAGAACATCGGCGATCTTGGCAAGAGCATCGGCCCCCGCCATCGCAAGACGCGGGTCGGCGGCACGTGCGACCCACCGTGATCCCAGGACCAGCGCCTCGATCTCGTCTTGCGAGAACATCATGGGTGGCAGCATGAACCCGGGTTTCAGGACATAGCCTACGCCGGGCTCGCCATCGATCAACGCCCCCTGCGCCTGAAGGCTGGCGATATCGCGATAGAGCGTACGGATGCTAACGCCAGCTTCGGCCGCAAGCACAGCGCCACTAACCGGGCGACGGTACCGGCGCAGTGTCTGAAGCAGGGTCAAAAGGCGTTCCGAGCGCGCCATTACCTTCAGCCTATGATGTCGTCCAATCCAGCCAGTCGCGCATCAGGCGGTGCGCGATTGCGCCCTTGGGCGGAGAGCTGGTCGCGCCCGTCACGGGGTCGGTGCTCGCGGTCCGGGCAAGCATTTCCGCCGTTTCGGCCCGTGTGAACCAGCGGCAATCCTCCAGTTCCTGTTCGTCGCGATGGATCGCGAAGGATTTTGCTTCTGCGTAGCAGCCAATCATCAATGAGTGCGGCATGGGCCAGGGTTGCGACGCGTGATAGCGAACCCGGCCGATCTTGATGCCGGACTCTTCGAGCGTTTCCCGCCGCACGGCGTGTTCGATCGTTTCCCCCGGCTCCAGGAAACCTGCAAGGCAGGAATACATGCCCTCGGGAAAATGATGCGACCGGCCAAGCAGGCAGCGGTCCCGTTCGATGTCGATCACGAGCATGATGGCCACGGGATCGGTGCGCGGGAAGGTCTGGTGACCGCAGACGGTGCAGACGCGGCGATAGCCGCCGATCTCCATTCGATTCGGCGCGCCGCAGCGGCCGCAGAAGCGGTTGTTGCCGTTCCAGGTCAGGAGCGCGGATGCCTGCGCGAATTGGCCGAGTAGGTCGTCATCCAGCATCTGCTGGCGATAGAGCGTGCGCCCGTCGGCGGCCCTGAGCGGCTCGTGCAAGGCATCCGGATCGGCGCGGACCGGTACGGCAAGCCGCGGCTCGCCGTTCTTCAGGTAGCCCAGCAGGATTGTCTCCTCGACAATCGGGTTGAGCCCGGCAAGCTCGTAGGGTGCAAACAGCGGGTCGATGATTTTCTCGTCGTGTTTCACGACCAATTTGCCGCTCGCAAAGGCGAACGCATGCACGCCCTCCATTTCGAAGGCGCGTTCGACGCAGTCCTCGGCGCGGTATTCCGAGCGCCGGTCCAAACTGTTTTCGGCAAAGGCGACCATCGTGCTTGGTTCGGCGTGCGGAAGGTGCAGGTCGAAGATCGATGACGTCATGAGCTCAGGTGTTCCAGCAGCTTGGCGGTGAATGTGGCCTTGTTTTTCTCGTCCCACGCCTCTGCAGATCCAAAACCCCAGACGGGGCCGGGCCAGTTGGGATCGCCCTCGTTGCGGGCAATGACATGAACGTGGAGCTGACGCACGATGTTGCCGAGCGCACCGACATTGATCTTGGTCGCGCCGGTGGCGCGTTTCAGCGCGTCGGCGACGAGATTGATCTCGAAAGTCAGCATCGTCTGGTCGAGCGGTGTGAGGTCGAAAATCTCGCAGACATCCGCCCGCTGCGGCACGAGCACGAGCCAGGGCCAGCGCGCATCCTTCATCAGGCGCAGTTCGCAAAGCCCGATCCTCGTCAGCACCTCGCTATCGCGTACAAGCCGCTCATCCGCCTCGAATGGGTTCAACTTTTCGCTCCCGTCGTTTCGCCCCATAGCGAGTCATGCCACGTGTTCGCCGTCCGCTCCAACAGTTTTTTGACGTTCCGGCTTGCATTCTGATGCATTATTGCCGATATGGAAGCCGGGAGGTTGGTGGTGGACGAGCCACTCGCCAACCGGGTCAGGTCCGGAAGGAAGCAGCCCTAACGAGCCCCGGCACGGGTCATCGTGCCAGCCTCCCACCTAACGTCCTGTCGGGACGCGACTTTCAAGCGATGCGGCAGGGGCGATGAGCGAAGACACTCCACTTCCGTCAGGCGAAAAGCCCGCCGCATACCGGGTTCTGGCGCGCAAGTACCGTCCCAGAGATTTTACGGACCTCATGGTCGGCCAGGAGCCGATGGTCCGTACGCTTACCAATGCTTTCGAGACAGGTCGCATCGCGCAGGCCTACATGCTGACCGGCGTTCGCGGGGTCGGCAAGACGACCACCGCCCGCATTCTCGCCCGTGCGCTGAATTACAAGACCGCCGACATCGACAAGCCGACAATTGATCTCAAGAGCCCCGGCGAGCACTGCCAGGCGATCATGGAAGGCCGCCATGTCGACGTAATCGAGATGGACGCTGCCTCGCATACCGGCATCGACGATATCAGAGAGATCATCGAGCAGGTGCGCTACCGCCCGGTTTCTGCCCGCTACAAGGTCTACATCATCGACGAAGTGCACATGCTCTCGACGCAGGCCTTCAACGGTCTGCTGAAGACGCTCGAAGAGCCACCGGAGCATGTGAAGTTCATCTTCGCCACCACCGAGATCCGCAAAGTTCCGATCACGGTCCTGTCACGCTGCCAGCGCTTCGATCTGCGCCGGATCGCAGCGACTGACCTTGTCGGCCTGTTCACCACGATCCTTCAGAAGGAAGGCGTGCAGGCGGAGGCGGACGCGCTCGCCATGATCGCCCGCGCCGCCGAGGGATCGGCCCGCGACGGGCTGTCGCTGCTTGATCAGGCGATCGCCCATGGTGCAGGCGTGGTGGAAGTGGGTGCCGTGCGTTCCATGCTCGGCCTTGCCGATCGCGCCCGCATTGTCGATCTCTTCAGCCATGTTGTCCGCGGCGACGTTGCTGCGGCCCTTGCCGAGTTCACTGCTCAGTACGAGGCCGGCGCGAGCCCACCGGTTGTTTTGACCGACCTCGCCGATTTCACCCATCTCGTCACCCGCATGAAATACGTGCCCGACGCGGCAAACGACCAGTCGCTGAGCGAGATCGAGCGCGTTCGCGGCGCCGAGCTGGCCCAGAGTATTGCTGTGAGCGCCCTGTCGCGGATCTGGCAGATGCTGTTGAAGGGCATTCCGGAGACGGAAGCCTCGAGCCGCCCGGCGGGGGCAGCCGAGATGGTACTGATCCGGCTCGCCCATGCGGCCCACTTGCCGTCACCGGAGGACGCGGCTCGCCGCCTCGCCGAGCTTGCAGGCGGCAATGGCGGCGGCAACGGCCAGCGTGCGCCATCCAGCTCCGGCTATTCCGGAAACGTGCAGGCATCCGCATCGGGTACTGTTTCCGCTGTGGGCCGTGCGCCTGACCAGCCGACCATGCGCGCCACCGGAGGGGCAGCCACGATGCTGCGCCCTGTGCCGGCAACCGATACAACGCCGCAAGTGGCAGCGCCGATCGAGGGCCGTGCGGAACCTGCAGAGGCCGCGCCGGTTCCGAAGGTGCCCGTCCGGTCGCTCGAAGACATATCCGACCTTTGCACGAAGAACCGCGACATCCGGCTGCGGGCGCTGGTTCGCAACTTCGTGCGGCCCGGCCGCTTCGAGGCTGGACGCGCCGAGATTGGCCTTGCCGATGACGCGCCGAAGGCGTTGGTCGGCGACCTGCAGCGGCGCCTGGAGGAATGGACCGGTATCCGCTGGATGGTCATCGTTTCCCGTGAGGCCACCGGGCTGACGCTTGCGGAAGCCGAAGTCAAGGCACAGGAAGAGCGTGTCGCCGATGCGCGGCAGGATCCCGACGTCGCGGCGATCCTGCAGCGTTTTCCGGGCGCCAGGATCACCGACGTGCGCATCAAGGCGCCGGAGGTCGAGAGCGAGACGATCGAAGTGGCTGCTGCCGCTGAATCCGCCGAGGGCGATATCCTGCCCGGCGACGACATCGAGTTTTGAGAGCATTCAAAGAGAACTACGGAAGGAGCGGCCGATGCGCGACATCATGGGCATGATGGGCAAGGTCAAGGAAATGCAGGCCAAGATGGAGAAGATGCAGGAGGAGATCGCTGCCCTCACCGTCGAGGGTACCTCCGGCGGCGGCCTCGTCAAGGTCACGCTCGACGGCAAGGGCAACATGAAGGGGCTGAAGGTCGATCCGTCCATGTTCAAGGAAGACGACGTCGAGATTCTCGAGGACCTGATCGTCGCCGCCCACAAGGATGCCAAGGACAAGGCCGAGGCGCTTGCCGCGGAAAAGACCAAGGCGCTGACGGCCGGTCTGCCGATTCCGCCCGGCTTCAAGATGCCGTTCTGAGGCATGCTCCCCTGAAGGGGAGTAAAGGAACCCCCACCGGAACAGTGAGATCCGGTGGGAGCAGGGACGTGGAGGCGATGCATTGAGCCTGACAAATCTTATGGTCTTTGCCGGAGCGCTGTTGATGGCGGCCGGCTCGCCCGGTCCAAGCATTGCGGCGCTCGTGGCACGCGTGCTTTCCCGCCGCGGAAGCACTGCCCGAGGTGCGATCTGCTTCAAAGATGTTCGTCGCGGGAATGGCTGTAACGCTGGCGCACCAAACCTGCGGCGAGTGGCGGCAGCGATGGCGTGCATCAATGTTGCACAGGCTCCGACGATCTGGTTGCTCTCTTGTCTCCAACACCCGTATGATGGGTAGGAGCGCTCGATATTCGTTGAAAGACCTGCTTTCTCGATTTTCGTTCCGTGCGGATTTGCGATAGAAACCGCCCATGGCAAAACGAGTCACCGGTCCGGAAATCGAAAAACTCATTCAACTCCTTGCAAAAGTGCCAGGGCTTGGTCCACGTTCGGCGCGGCGTGCGGCTCTGCACCTCGTCAAGAAGAAGGATCAGCTGCTAGGGCCGCTGGCGGACGCAATGGGTGAGGCCCATCGCAAGGTGCGCATCTGCTCCTGCTGCGGCAATGTCGACACGATCGATCCTTGCACGGTCTGCATCGATGAGCGCCGGGACCAGTCGGTGATCATCGTCGTCGAAGACGTCTCCGATCTCTGGGCGCTGGAACGCGCCGGCGCCATGAACGCGGCCTATCACGTGCTCGGCGGCACGCTGTCACCGCTCGATGGCATTGGTCCGGACGATCTCAACATCCGCGGCCTGATTGACCGTGTTGCTGCCGGCGGCGTTCGCGAACTGATCATCGCCGTCAACGCCACCGTCGAAGGTCAGACGACCGCTCATTACATCACCGACCAGCTTCAGGGGCTGGAGGTGAAGATTACCCGGCTGGCGCACGGTGTGCCCGTCGGCGGCGAACTCGACTATCTCGACGAGGGAACACTGACGGCCGCCTTGCGCGCACGCACGACGATTTGAGAGGACTGACATGCAGGTAATACGGGTATGTTCGGATCGTTTGGTGCGCCGCATCGGGGGAACGCTTGCAGCCCTCGCTCTTCTCTTCGCTCCGTTGTCTTCGCTCGCTGCCTCCAAGGCCGAGGTGGAGAGCCAGTTCCAGTCCTGGCTGCAAAACGATCTTTGGCCGGAAGCCGCAAAGGCTGGCGTCTCGCAGAAGACCTTCAAGGCTGCCTTTGACGGCGTTCAACTGAACTGGGACCTTCCCGATCTCGTGCCCCCCGGCTCGGCGCCAAAGAAAGAGCAGAAGCAGAGCCAGGCAGAGTTCTCCTCGCCAGGCGCCTATTTCTCCGAGAAGCGTCTGCAGGGGCTGGCTGCGAGCGGGCGCACGCTGGCGTCGACCCATGCCGGCACGTTACGCAAGGTCGAGCAGGCCTATGGTGTGCCGGGCGAAATCATCCTGGCCGTCTGGGGCCGTGAGTCCGGCTTTGGCCGTGCCGATATCCCGCATCCGGCCATCGAAGTGTTGGCGACCAAGGCCTTCATGTCGACGCGCAAGGATATGTTCCGGCGCGAACTGATTGCGGCCCTGCACATCGTCGACGGCGGCGACCGTACGCCGGAACAGCTGAAAGGTTCCTGGGCGGGCGCGATGGGCCAGCCCCAGTTCATGCCGACGAGCTACCTGAAATATGCCGTCGATTTCGATGGCGATGGCGTGCGCGACATCTGGAACTCGGTTCCCGACAGTCTCGCCTCGATCGCCAACTATCTGCGCAAGAAAGGCTGGGAGCCAGGCCGCGGCTGGGGTTACGAAGTCAGTATTCCAGACGGCGTCTCCTGCGCCCAGGAGGGCCCCGATCTTGCCAAGCCGATCGGCGAGTGGACCTCCACCGGCATTACGCGTATCTCGGGAAAACCGTTCCCGAAGACCGAGGGGCGAGCGTCCGGCATGATGCTGGTGCCAGCGGGAAAACACGGCCCGGAGTTCATCGTCACGCCGAACTTCTACGTGATCAAGGAGTACAACAACTCCGATCTCTACGCGCTCTACATCGGCAATCTCGCCGACCGCATCGCCTATGGCAACGGCCCGTTCCAGGGCGCGTGGGGCGACGTCGGCAAGATGCTGCGCTCCGATGTGCTGGCCATGCAGAAGGCGCTCGTCGCCAAGGGCTACGACGTCGGCAAGGTGGATGGGTTGCCCGGCTACAAGACCCGACGTTCGCTTGGCGACTGGCAATCGAAATCCGGGCTGGCGGCCACCTGTTTCCCGGATGCCTCCTTGAAGGCGAAGCTGCGCTGATCTCTGTCAGTGCATGTCGACCTGCCGTTTATAGCGCTCATATTCGGTCGGCAGGATGGTCTGCCGCTCGATCATCCTGTGCACGCGCGGCGCTTCCCTGCCGCGGTGGAGCGCGCGTAGCCGATCGCCGTTTTCAGCGTCTGCTTGCGTGCGGCGCTGGTTGTGGCGGACATATTCGATCCAGGTCGGCACGTGGTAGGTCTCTGTCCAGATCGTCGGATTTTCGAGGTCGCGCATCAGCGTCCACTGCCCAGCGCCGTCGCGGATACGGATGCGGCGGCGCTCCGTCATTGCCGTCAGGAACGCTGGTATGTCCTGTTCGTCAATTTCGTAGTCGATCAGTACGACGATCGGGCCGCTTCGGGGCTTGAGATCCAGCGGCAGGCTCGGCTCGCTGAAGCGATTGAGCGGGTCGAGGTTGAGAGATTCGAACTGCGGCAGGGGATAGCGAAGACCAAGTGCCGCGCCGGCCATCATCGCAGCGGCAGCCCACAAGAGCGCATTGGTTGCCCCGTGGCCGTCGGCAACGGCGCCCCAAAGCCAGCTGCCCCCGGCAATCCCGCCGAATGTCATCGTCTGATAGAGTGACAACGCCCGCGCGACGACCCAGCGCGGTGTCGAAAGCTGGACCGTCGTGTTGAACAGCGACAGCGCCAGCACCCAGCAGGCGCCGGCGAGAAAAAGGGCGGGGCCGGTGATGAGCGAATTGGGGCTGAAAGCGGTTACGACGGCGCTGAGGGCAAATCCGGCGAAGGCGTAGCGCACGATCGTCTCGCTGGAGAGTATGTCGCGCATTCGCGCGCTGGCCAGCGCACCCCCGATTGCACCTATACCGAAACAGCCGAGCAGGATGCCGTAGGTGAGCGGTCCGCCCTTCACGAGGTCGCGCGCGACCAGCGGCAGCAGCGCAAGGATGGCGCTGGTCGAAAGGCCGAAGGCGAAGCCGCGCAGCAGCACCTTGCCGATGTTGGGCGACATCGAGACGTAACGGAAGCCGGCGGAAATCGCCCGACCGAACGGCTCGCGAGGCAGGGGGCTCTTCGGCAGGGCCGGCTTCCAGCGCAGAAGCGCCAGGATCAACGCGAAATAGCTGCAGGCATTGACGGCAAACGCCGCAGCTGCGCCGGCCGCCGCCACGATGGCGCCACCCAGGGCAGGGCCGACGCTGCGGGTGAGATTGAAGCCCATTGAGTTCAGCGCCACTGCCGCCGGCAGGTCCTCGCGCGGCACCATGTCGCCGACCGAGGCCTGCCACGCGGGATTGTTCAGCGCCGTTCCGCAGCCGATCAGGAAGGTGAAGCAGAGGAGCAGCCAGGGTGTGATCAGCCCGTACCAGGCAACGAGCGTCAGCGTGATCGAGACGGCGAGCATGAAGAACTGCGCGGTCAGCATGATGCGGCGGCGATCGAAGCTGTCGGCCAGCGCCCCCGAGGCGAGCGAAAACAGCATGATCGGCAGGGCCGTCGAGGCCTGCACCAGTGCAACCAGATTCGCCGAGTCGGAAATCGAAGCCATCATCCAGGCAGCGCCCACCGACTGGACGAGGCCGCCGAAATTGGAAACGAGGCTCGCCGCCCAGATGAGGCGGAAGATGTCGTGCCTGAAGGGTGCAAGGGGGGAATTGCGATCGGGCACCGTTCAGTCTCACCTCGTATGATTTGGCTCGTTGCCCAAGATAGCGAGGTAAAGCGTGGCGGCAAGAAAAACCCGCCATCGAAATGAGTGGGGAGCGACATTCACGCCAATGTGCTATCGCGCACCGCCTTCGCAGGAAGAGCAGAAGTCGAGCCGCAGGCGACGAAACGCCGCCAGCGGGATAGGGCCGGGCAGTGTCGCCGGCCCTATCCTGAGGGTTATGCAACAATCGCGGCGAGCTTGCCCAATATCTCGGTCCATCCGGCCACGTGACCGTCGCGGGCCTGTTCGCTTGCGAACTTGACCTGCCTCAGAACGATTTCCGTGGTGCGGCTGTCGATCGCTGTGAAGTCGATCGTCACGACGCTGTCGTCCAGCGAATGCGGTGACCCCCACGTGAAGGCGAGGCGTGAATGGGGGTCGATTTCCAAGTAGGTTCCGGCATGCGGCACCTCCCGGTCCGGCAGTTTCATGACGATGGAAAAGCGACCGCCCTCAACAGGGTCGTTCTCCACCCTCGCATCCATGCCTTCCCCCTCACATGGGCGCATGAATCTCGCAAGCGTTTGCGGCGAGAGCCACGCGTTGAACACCTTCTCTCGCGGGGCGGCGATCGTGCGGTTTACGGTCAGTTCGAGTTCACTGGTCAATTCGAGTTGGCTCATAGTCCTTCTCCTCGGTAGCGAGCAGTTGATCGAGCGCCGACAGGCGCAGTTCCCATATGGACTTCAGTTGCCCGAACCATTGCTCCGTATGCTTCAACGGATCGAGCTCCGCGGCAATGAAATGCTCGCGGCCCAAAGTCCGGCGAGTGACCAGTCCCGCCTCCTCAAGCACCTTGATGTGCTTGGACACCGAGTTCAGGGACATGTCGAAATGGGCAGCGAGCCCGGTCACCCTCAGAGGCCCCTCCTGAACGAGAAGCGTGAGTATCTTCCGCCGGGTCGTATCGCCCGCGGCTTTCAGGATGCGTGACAGGGCATCGACTTCCATTTGTTCACCCATAAGGTTGAATATTCGATTTCGGCCCATTAGTCAACCATGTGGATGAATATTGTCGCGGGGGCGCTGTTTGATGTCCCGCCGGACTTTGTTCCGCATTCCAGCGCAGCTTGCAATTTCCCGCCAGCCGGCGTATATAGCCACGAAATTCTTGATCGGTTTGATGAAGAGTGGGCCCGCAAGGACCCGCTCTTTTTTATTGGCCAGGTCGAGCGCATGATGAACGATGCTCCGGAAGCGTCGCTCGCCGTCAATCGACGACGGCGCGCCGGAAGCTTGAAAGCCAGTTGCCCTTCCTCAACGAGGGTCGCGGCGCCAAGGGACTCGACAATGACGGAACAAGAGAACGAACCTCGGTTGATCGTGGAAACCGGCCTTGACCGGCGGGTGGCCGAAATCATCGAGCCGACGATCGAGCAGATCGGATACCGCCTGGTTCGCGTTCGCCTATCAGCGCAGCATGGCCTGACGTTGCAGATCATGTGCGAGCGAAGCGATGGCACCATGACCGTCGAGGATTGCGAAGCCGTTTCCGTGGCTGTCTCGCCGGTGCTCGACGTTGAGGATCCGATCGACAAGGCGTATCATTTGGAAGTGTCATCGCCGGGCATCGATCGCCCGATGGTTCGAAAGTCGGACTTCTCCCGTTGGCTTGGGCATCTCGTCAAATGCGAGACGTCGATTCTGATCGACAGCCGCAAGCGTTTCCGCGGAAAGATCGTTTCGGCTGACGCGGATGGCTTCACGATCGAGCGTGATCAGCCGGCTTATGGTGAGGAGCCGAGCGTGGTCATTCCGTTTTCGGCGCTGGCCGAGGCGAAGCTGATCCTGACCGACGATCTGATCCGCGATGCGTTGCGCGCCGACAAGGCGGCCAAGGCAGAAGCGGCGAACCAGAACGACGAAGACGGCGAATAGTTTTAGAGTGCGTTGCTTCCCTCGGGCGTCGGCCCGTGGCGTGCGACGGCGAAAAGGGAACCGGAGCGGCAGACGCTCCTCAGAGCCGGAGGCGATGCCCCGGCGTGACAACGGAGACTTGAGACAATGGCAGTCAGTGCTAACCGGCTCGAACTTCTGCAGATCGCGGATGCCGTGGCTCGCGAAAAGGTCATCGATCGCGAAATCGTTCTGGCCGCGATGGCCGACGCCATCCAGAAGGCTGCGCGCTCGCGCTACGGCTCGGAATCGAACATCCGCGCCGACATCAATTCCAAGACCGGCGAAATCCGCCTTCAGCGCCTGCTGGAGGTCGTAGAACACGCCGAGGACTACTCCACCCAGATCCCGTTGGAACTGGCACGCGATCGCAACCCGGACGCCAAGATCGGCGACTTCATGGCCGACCCGCTGCCGCCGATGGATTTCGGCCGTATCGCCGCCCAGTCGGCCAAGCAGGTGATCGTACAGAAGGTGCGCGAAGCCGAACGTGACCGTCAGTTCGACGAATACAAGGACCGCGTCGGCGAGATCGTCAACGGCACGGTCAAGCGCGTCGAATACGGCAACGTCATCGTCGATCTCGGCCGTGGCGAAGGCATCATCCGTCGCGACGAGATGATCCCGCGCGAAAATATGCGTTACGGCGACCGCGTCCGCGCCTTCGTCTACGACGTCCGCCGCGAGCAGCGCGGCCCGCAGATTTTCCTGTCGCGCACCCACCCGCAGTTTATGGTGAAGCTGTTCACCATGGAAGTGCCGGAAATCTACGACGGCATCATCCAGATCAAGTCGGTCGCCCGCGATCCGGGTTCGCGCGCCAAGATCGCCGTGATCTCCAACGATAGCTCGATCGACCCCGTCGGCGCCTGCGTCGGTATGCGCGGTTCGCGCGTCCAGGCCGTCGTCGGCGAACTGCAGGGCGAGAAGATCGACATTATTCCATGGTCGCAGGACCCGGCGTCCTTCATCGTCAACGCCCTTCAGCCGGCGGAAGTCGCCAAGGTCGTTCTTGATGAGGATGCCGAGCGCATCGAAGTGGTCGTTCCCGATGAGCAGCTTTCGCTCGCCATCGGCCGCCGCGGCCAGAACGTCCGTCTCGCCTCGCAGTTGACCGGTTGGGACATCGACATCCTGACCGAGCAGGAAGAGAGCGAGCGCCGCCAGAAGGAATTCAACGAGCGGACCGCGCTGTTCATGGACGCGCTCGATGTCGACGAGATGGTCGGCCAGGTGCTCGCTTCCGAAGGCTTTGCCGCCGTCGACGAGCTCGCCTATGTCGACCTTGACGAGATCGCCTCGATCGACGGTTTTGACGAGGACACGGCCACCGAAATCCAGACCCGCGCCCGCGAGTATCTGGATCGCATCGAGGCCGAAATGGATGCCAAGCGCAAGGAGCTCGGCGTGTCCGACGATCTGCGCCAGGTCGATGGCGTGACCTCGCAGATGATGGTCGCGCTCGGTGAAGACGGCATCAAGACCATGGAGGATTTCGCCGGCTGCGCAGCCGACGATCTCGTCGGCTGGTCGGAGCGCAAGGATGGCGTGACCAAGAAATTCGAGGGCTTGTTCTCGAAGTTCGAGATTTCGCGTGCCGAGGCCGAAGCGATGATCGTTCAGGCGCGTCTTGCAGCCGGCTGGATCACCGAGGACGATCTCGCTGGCGAGGATGCGCCCGTTGAAGTCGTGGAAGGTGCGGAGCAGGACGCCTGATCGGCGGCCTCTCCTGAGCAGCCGGAGATACCGTTGCCCGACAATAGAAGGAAGGACGACGGCGAGAACGGTCGTATGTGCATCGTGACCCGCGAGAGCGGCGATGTCGACATGTTGATCCGTTTCGTCGCCGGACCCGACGGCACTGTCGTTGCCGACCTGAAGCGTCAGCTTCCGGGTCGCGGATGCTGGGTCAAGGCGGAGCGGGCGCTGGTCGACAAGGCCGTGGCGAAGAAGGCCTTCGCCCGCGCTCTAAAGGCGGAGGTCCGGGCTTCTGCAGACTTGGGTGCCGAAATCGACCGGCTCCTCGTGACGCAGCTTGCCGGCATGATGAACATGGCCCGCAAGGCCGGCCAGTTCATCACTGGCGGCATGAATGTCGACAAGGCGGTGCGCTCAGGCGCCGCCCTTGCGGTGTTCCACGCCACCGATGCGGCAGCAGATGGTGTGCGCAAGATTGACCAGGCGCGGAGGGCCTATATGTTCGCCGCGGAGGAAGAGAACGAAATCCCTTCCTATCGCTTCTTCTCGGAAGCGGAAATGGAAGGGCTTTTAGGCCAGAATGCTTTTATCCATGCTTGCGCGCTTGCAGGGCAGGCGGGTGAGGGTGTAGTGAAGCGCGCAATCATGCTCGAAAGATACCGTGGCGCTGGCTCGGTTCGGGCACAAGGCGACGCTCGCCAGCCAAAGCAATGACGCGGGTGACCGGCCGAAACCGGCATCAAGCGCGTCGAGCGACAGGAATTGAACGACAGGGTCTGGTGCGACGCATCCGGTCCTGATCTAACGGAACGGAAGCGGAATGACGGACAACAAAGATGACAAGACGATCAGCGTAGCGGGCAAGAAGACCCTTCACCTGAAGCCGACCGGCGTTCAACAGGGTACCGTGCGTCAGGATATGGGCCGCGGCCGCACGAAGGCCGTCGTCGTCGAGACCCGCAAGCGGCGCCCGGGGCGGCCGGAGGACGAGCGCGCGCCGGTGGTCCATACGCCGGCTCCATCGCCGCGCGTTGCCGAGCAGCCCGTGCGTCACCAGCCAGCCCAGCCGCAGCGCCAGGAGCAGCAGCGGCCGCGCGTCGGCGTCGTGCTGAACCAGCTGTCACCGGAAGAGATCGAGGCTCGTCGCAAGGCACTGGCGGATGCGCAGGTGCGTGAGGCCGAAGACGCGCGTCGCCGCGCCGAAGAAGAGGCGCGCCGCAAGGTCGAGGAAGAGGCGCGCCGCAAGGCCGAGGAAGAGGCACGCGTCCAGCGCGAGAAGGAAGAGGCCGAGCGCCGGGCCGCCGCCGAAGCGCGCGGCGAGGCCGTAGTCGAGCAAGCCGCCGCGCCCGTCGAAGCGCCAGTTGTTCCACCGGTCGTCGCACCGCGTCCGCAGAGCGCCCGTCCGGCATCCCCGACCCCAGGGGCTCCTGCCCCTGCTATCGGTGCACGCGGCCGCCGCGAAACCGAAGAGGATGAAAGCCGTGCGCGCGGTCCAAGCGGTCCGGCACGCGGTAAGATTACGCGTCCCGAGCCCGCCAAGGCCCCTGCCCGCCCGAAGGGCGATGATGGCCGCCGCCAGGGCAAGCTGACGCTGACGACCGCATCGACGGACGAAGACGGCACGCAGCGCGGCCGTTCGCTGTCGGCCATGCGCCGCCGCCAGGAAAAGTTCAAACGCTCCATGATGCAGGAGACTCGCGAGAAGATTTCGCGCGAAGTCGTCCTGCCGGAAACCATCACGATTCAGGAACTGTCGCAGCGCATGTCCGAACGCGCCGTCGACGTTATCAAGTTCCTGATGAAGGAAGGCCAGATGATGAAGCCGGGCGACC
Source organism: Rhizobium sp. ARZ01 (assembly GCF_014851675.1). Taxonomy (NCBI): domain Bacteria; kingdom Pseudomonadati; phylum Pseudomonadota; class Alphaproteobacteria; order Hyphomicrobiales; family Rhizobiaceae; genus Rhizobium; species Rhizobium sp. ARZ01. The sequence continues at coordinate 527,781 of NZ_JACVAE010000002.1, read as the reverse complement.
TGATCGATGCTGATCTGGCCGAGCTGATCGCTGGCGAATTCGGCCATACGGTCAAGCGCGTATCGGAATCCGACGTTGAGGAAGGAATCTTCAACGTTGCCGACGACGAGGCCGAAATGGTTTCGCGTCCGCCGATCGTGACCATCATGGGCCACGTCGACCACGGCAAGACGTCGCTGCTCGACGCCATCCGGCATGCAAACGTGGTGGCCGGCGAAGCCGGTGGCATCACTCAGCACATCGGCGCCTACCAGGTCGAGCAGGACGGCAACAAGATCACCTTCATCGACACTCCCGGCCACGCCGCCTTCACGGCGATGCGTGCCCGTGGTGCGCAGGCGACCGACATTGCGATCCTCGTCGTTGCGGCAGACGATAGCGTCATGCCGCAGACGATCGAGTCCATCAACCACGCCAAGGCGGCCGGCGTGCCGATCATCGTGGCGATCAACAAGGTCGACAAGCCGACGGCCGATCCGCAGAAGGTGCGCACGCAGCTCCTCCAGCACGAGGTTTTCGTCGAATCCATGGGCGGTGAAGTGCTTGACGTCGAGGTTTCGGCGAAGAACGGCACCAATCTGGACAAGCTGCTCGAAGCGGTGCTGCTGCAGGCCGAAATCCTCGATCTCAAGGCCAACCCGAACCGCACTGCTGAAGGTGTCGTCGTTGAGGCCGAGCTTGATCGTGGTCGCGGCGCCGTCGCCACCGTGCTCGTGCAGACGGGTACATTGACGCCCGGCCAGATCATCGTTGCCGGCGACCAGTGGGGCCGCGTGCGCGCGCTCGTCACCGACAAGGGTGAGCATGTGAAGGCTGCTGGTCCCTCCATGCCGGTCGAGATTCTCGGTCTGTCGGGAACGCCGGCCGCCGGCGACAAGTTCGCCGTGGTAGAGAACGAAAGCCGCGCCCGCGAAATCTCGGAATATCGCCAGCGTCTCGCCCGTGAGAAGCAGGTTGCACGCCAGTCCGGTTCGCGCGGTTCGCTCGAGCAGATGATGAGCCAGTTGCACTCCTCCGGTCTGAAGGAGTTCCCGCTGGTCATCAAGGGCGACGTGCAGGGCTCGATCGAAGCCATCGCCGGCTCCCTCGAAAAGCTCGGCACCGACGAGGTGCGCGCCCGCATCGTCCATTCGGGCGCCGGCGGTATCACCGAGTCGGACATCTCGCTTGCCGAAGCGTCGAACGCCGCCATCATCGGCTTCAACGTCCGCGCCAACGCGCAGGCCCGCAGCCTCGCCGAGCGCCAGGGCATCGAGATCCGCTACTACAACATCATCTACGATCTGATGGATGACGTGAAGGCTGCGATGTCGGGTCTGCTGTCTCCGGAGCGCCGCGAGACCTTCCTCGGCAATGCCGAGATCCTGGAGGTGTTCAACATCACCAAGGTCGGCAAGGTCGCGGGTTGCCGCGTCACCGAAGGCAAGGTCGAGCGTGGCTCTGGCGTCCGCCTGGTGCGCGACAACGTCGTCATCCACGAGGGCAAGCTCAAGACGCTCAAGCGCTTCAAGGACGAAGTCTCGGAAGTGCAGTCCGGGCAGGAGTGCGGCATGGCCTTCGAGAACTACGAGGACATCCGCGCCGGCGACACGATCGAGTGCTTCCGCGTGGAGCACATCACGCGCACGCTGTAAGGGCTCGTCCAGTCAGCTGTCATGCGAGCGTCGGAGAGTTTCGGCGCTCGCATTTTTTTAAAGGTATCGACAATGACTAGAGCAACCTCCTCTGCTCCCTCGCAGCGCATGCTGCGTGTCGGCGAACAGGTCCGCGCCGCGATTACCCAGGTCCTGCAGCGCGGTGAAGTGCGCGATCCGCTGATCGAAAAGACAGTCATTTCGATCTCCGAAGTGCGTATGTCGCCCGATCTTAAGCATGCCACCGCCTATGTTACGCCGCTTGGCGTGCAGGACCACGCGGCCGTCATCGAGGCACTGAATCGCAACGCGAAGTTCATCCGCGGCCGCCTCGGTCCGCAGTTGCGCCAGATGAAGTACATGCCGGACGTGCGTTTCCGCGACGACACCAGCTTCGACAACTACAAGAAGATCGACGAATTGCTGCGCTCCCCGGAAGTGGCGCGCGACCTCGACGACACCGACGAACAATAACAGAAGAGCCGATGTCCAAACCACGCAAACCCAAGGGCCGCCCGATCTCGGGCTGGCTGATCCTCGACAAGCCGTTCGACTTCGGCTCGACCGAAGCAGTCTCGAAAATCAAGTGGCTGTTCAAGGCGCAGAAGGCCGGGCATGCCGGAACGCTCGACCCGCTTGCCTCCGGCATGCTGCCGATCGCGCTCGGTGATGCGACCAAGACCGTTCCCTATGTCATGGATGGGCGGAAGATCTACGAATTCACCGTCACCTGGGGCGAGGAACGCTCAACCGACGATCTGGAAGGAGAGGTGACGCTGTCTTCCGACACGCGCCCGACTGCCGACGCAATCAACGCATTGCTGTCGGGCTATACCGGTGTGATCCAGCAGGTGCCGCCCCAGTTCTCGGCGATCAAGATCGGCGGTGAGCGCGCCTACGACATCGCCCGTGACGGCGAAACGGTGGAAATACCCGCCCGCGAGGTCGAAATCCACCGCCTTACTCTTCTCGGCTGTCCTGATGCAAACAGCGCCCGGTTCGAGGTTGAATGCGGCAAAGGCACCTATGTGCGCGCGCTCGCCCGCGATTTCGGTCGCGATCTCGGCTGTTACGGGCACATTTCCGAGTTACGCCGCACCTATGTCGCGCCTTTCGGCGAGGAGGATATGGTGCCGCTGGCCGATCTGACCGCACTTGAGAAGATCGAGGATGAGGCCGAACGCCTCGCCGCCCTGGACGCGTTCCTAATCGATACCGGTGAAGCGCTTTCGACCCTTCCGCAGATCGTCATCAATGACGATCAGGCCCATAGGCTGCGCATGGGCAATCCCATCATCCTGCGTGGCCGTGATGCGCCGGTTTCCGCCGATGAGGCCTATGCCACGGCACGCGGTAAGCTGGTGGCGATCGGCGAGATCGGCGGGGGCGAATTCCGTCCGAAACGGGTATTCAATTGATGCAATGCGCGCGGCCTGGCCGCGCGCATGCTTTGGCCGGTCAGGCCAGACCTTCGGCCTTCAACGTTGCCTGCACGGAGGGCCTAGCAGCAATCCGTTCCACGTAGGCCGTCAGCTTGGGCCACCCCGCAAGAGAAATGCCCGTGACGCTCGACCAGTTGGCGACGACGAACGCATAAGCGTCCGCAACTGTGAAGGCGGAACCTGTCAGATAGGCCCTACCGTCCGACAGACAGGATTCCAGCCAGTCGAATTTCTTGCCGACCATTTCGCGCGCAGCGTCCTTTTCTGCGTCCGTCTTGCCGGGATGGAAAAGGGGGCTGAACGCCTTGTGCAGTTCCGAACCGACGAAGCTCAGCATTTCCTGCACCCGCGCACGCGCAAGCGTGCCGGCGGGAGGTGCAAGCTCCGTCGCTCCATTGGCGTCGGCGATGTACTGAAGGATCGCCGGACCTTCGGTCAGGATTTCCCCGTTTTCAATTTCGAGCGCAGGCACGGCGCCCTTGGGATTGATCGCCCAATAGTCCCGGCCGCTTTCCATGACCTTCGTCTTGGTGCTGACCTTTTCGATCTCGAACGGCTTGCCGATCTCATTGAGAACGACGTGGGAAGCCATCGAGCAGGCGCCGGGTGAGTAGTAGAGCTTCACGTGAATTTCCTTCCTGGAAAACGACTGGCAACGCGGCTGGAATACCCGTCCGAAGCCCAATTGCAAACATTGCTTTTGGATCATCTGTCTGTCCGGCTTTACTGAAGTGGTCAAATGTCGCCGCTTGATTTCCATCTGGCGGCAATGCTGAATAGCGTTTGCTGAGCGAGCAATGCGCGTCGAGCGCCAACACGGAACGGGCCACCGGTTGACGATCAAAAGCCCACGAGACGAACGAGCTGTATCCAGTCCATCCCGCGCGGGAGGTGGCTGGCGCGAAAGGATGCGCCGTCCTGTCGCTTTCTATCTTGTCTGCCTGATCCTCGTCGTGGTGGTTCCGTCCTTCGTGTTCGCCACCCTTGTGCTCAATAGAGCTAATGAGGCTCAGGAACGGGCGGTCGAATCGCTTCTCAAGACCTCGACCGGAGCGGTCAACAGGGTGATTGACCGTGAGGTGTCGGCAATGTTGTCGACGTTGACGTTCTTTTCGACGTCATCCTACCTGCAGAATGGCGACTTCAAGGGCCTTCAGGCACAGGCAGTCAAAGCATTGGCAGGCACGGATGCCCATCTACTCGTGATCGGCAAGGACTATCAGCAGCGTCTGAACACGCGCGTGCCCTCTGGCACGGAACTTGGCCGTACATCGGACGAAGCGACCGCGCAGAAGGCGTTGGAAGGCGATAGGCCGGCGGTATCAAACCTGTTTTTCGACCAAGTCGCCCAGAAGTGGGTGTTCAATGTTCATCAGCCGGTCCGGCTCAACTCTGGTGAAACGGTCTTACTCACCTTGACCCAGGATGCGGACTATCTGTCCAAAGTCGTGACGCCGGACCTTTTGTCTCCGGGTTGGAATGCGGCGGTGCTCGACGATACCGGGACTGTCATCGTCTCGACGGATGCTGCGGCCGTCACCGGCAAGCCTTTCTTCCTTCAGGTGGTGCCCGCCTTCCGTATCGGCCTTGGCAGCGCCCGTCACCAGGATGTCGACTATCAGGTCGTGACGGACTTCTCAGCCCTGACCGGATGGAAAATCGTCACTTGGGCCGAGGCCGCCGTCGTTCAGGCTCCGGCAACCTCGTCGCTCGTGTGGCTCATTGCCGGTGGGGCGATCATCGCAACACTGGCGACGGCCGCGGCGGTGTTCATCGCACGGATCCTATCGCGGGACGTCAGGATGCTTGCACGCGACGCCATGCGGCTCGGGCTCGGCGAGCGCGTGCCGCCCCGCCGCCACATCATTTCGGAGCTGGACACGGTGTCGAAGGCGTTATCGGGGGCGGCCGATGCGCGCAAACGGGCGGAGAGCGAGATACGCTTTCTCATGCGCGAAGTGGCACACCGCTCGAAGAACCAGCTGACGGTCATCCAGGCGATGCTGAACCAGTCCGTGACCACGGCGGCATCCCCGACTGCCTTCGCCGATGCCTTTCGAAAGCGACTCGCGGGGCTTGCCCGTTCGACAGACCTGATGATCGCAAATACCGCACTTGGCGTCGCCCTCGAAGAACTGGCGCGAAACCAGCTGAAACCCTTTGTGCCTGATGACCCTGCGCGAGTTCGAATGTCCGGTCCCCTCGTGCGGCTCGGCAGCCAGGCGTCGCAAACACTCGGCATGGCGCTTCACGAGCTTGCGACCAATGCCGCCAAGCATGGAGCGTTTTCCAATGCTCGCGGCATCGTCGAATTTTCTTGGGCAGTCGAGGGCGAGCGGTTGAACCTTGTCTGGCGCGAGAGCGGTGTGAATCTCGATCCGGAACGGACAGAGGCCCCGCCGAAGGGTTTCGGAAGCGTCGTCCTGGAACGCATGATCGGCATTGCGATGGATGCGGAACTAGAGCGCCGAATGCATGCGGACGGAATTGAATGGCGGTTTTCCATCCCGCTGTCGAAGCTCGATGATGAGCCGGCCAACATGCCCGGTGAGAGGGTAGGTTGAGACGGGAGGCGTTGCGGACGTCAGACCATTGGCAGCCGAACCGACGCCCCTTCCATTTCCCCGTTGAATGGTTTATAGGCACCGCCAGCATGCGGGCCAATTCCGCCTGCCTTCATGGCCGTCGCTGGACGACATCCCGGCGATTGGCGACCCAAGTCCTCCATTTCAAGAAAGGATCTCCGATGTCGATCACTGCTGAGCGCAAGGCTGCGCTGATCAAGGAATACGCAACCGTCGAAGGCGATACCGGTTCTCCGGAAGTCCAGGTGGCGATCCTGACCGAGCGCATCAACAACCTGACGGAACACTTCAAAGGCCACAAGAAGGATAACCATTCCCGCCGTGGCCTGTTGACGATGGTTTCGAGCCGCCGCTCGCTTCTTGACTATCTCAAGAAGAAGGATGAAGCCCGCTACAGCAAGCTGATTGCTGCTCTGGGCATCCGCCGCTAAGGTTTTCTGGCGGGCGTTCCTCGCGGAGCGCCCGCCAGTTGTTTTCGCGGAGCTTCTCCGCATGTTCCGCTGATCGGAACAAAATCGTCCAGCAGGCCGGATGGGCCGGACCTGCGGAACAACCGATGGCCTGTCATGGGGCAGGATTGCAGGATGCTTCAGGCGCTCGCCTGTGTCCGGCGGCGAGAAGCGCCAGATCCGGACAATGCGAAGTCGCCACGACGCGAAGCCTCCTGTTGTCTTGCCCATGATGCGTCACGAATGCGGATAGAGCCACCTGCGCCGACTAGGCGGCGGTGCGTATCTCCGCAACAAGTAAGGACAAGACATGTTCGATACTCATACGGTTGAAATCGAATGGGCGGGTCGTCCGCTCAAGCTGGAAACCGGCAAGATCGCCCGTCAGGCTGACGGTGCCGTTCTCGCCACCTACGGCGAGACCGTCGTTCTCGCCACCGTCGTTTCGGCCAAGGCGCCGAAGCCGGGCCAGGACTTCTTCCCGCTGACCGTCAACTACCAGGAAAAGACCTACGCGGCCGGCAAGATCCCGGGTGGCTACTTCAAGCGCGAAGGCCGTCCGAGCGAAAACGAAACCCTGGTTTCGCGCCTGATCGACCGCCCGATCCGCCCGCTCTTCCCGGAAGGCTACAAGAACGACACGCAGGTCGTCGTCACCGTTGTCCAGCATGATCTCGAGAACAACCCCGACGTTCTCTCGATGGTCGCTGCTTCGGCTGCTCTCACGATCTCCGGCGTTCCCTTCATGGGCCCGGTCGGTGGCGCACGCGTTGGCTACATCAACGGCGAATACGTTCTGAACCCGCATCTCGACGAGATGGACGAGTCGGTTCTCGACCTCGTCGTCGCCGGCACGCAGGACGCCGTTCTGATGGTTGAATCCGAAGCCAAGGAACTCAACGAAGAGGTAATGCTCGGCGCCGTCATGTTCGGCCACCGCGGTTTCCAGCCGGTCATCGACGCGATCATCAAGCTCGCCGAGGTCGCTGCCAAAGAGCCCCGCGATTTCCAGCCGGAAGATCATTCCGAGCTCGAAGCCGAAATGCTCAAGCTCTTCGAAGCCGAACTGCGCGAAGGCTACAAGATCACCCAGAAGGCTGATCGCTACGCTGCCGTCGACGCCGTCAAGGCAAAGGTCAAGGCTCACTTCTTCCCGGAAGGTGTTGAGCCGAAGTACACCGCCGAAGTTATCGGAGCCGTATTCAAGCACCTGCAGGCCAAGATCGTTCGCTGGAACATCCTCGACACCAAGAGCCGCATCGACGGCCGCGACCTGTCGACCGTTCGCCCGATCGTCTCGGAAGTCGGCATCCTGCCGCGCACCCACGGTTCGGCCCTGTTCACCCGCGGTGAAACGCAGGCGATCGTTGTTGCCACCCTCGGCACCGGCGAAGACGAGCAATACGTCGACAGCCTGACGGGCATGTACAAGGAGCGCTTCCTGCTCCATTACAACTTCCCTCCCTACTCGGTCGGTGAAACCGGTCGCATGGGCTCCCCGGGCCGCCGCGAAATCGGTCACGGCAAGCTCGCATGGCGCGCCATTCGTCCGATGCTGCCGACCGCCGAGCAGTTCCCCTACACGCTGCGCGTCGTTTCCGAGATCACCGAGTCGAACGGCTCGTCCTCGATGGCAACCGTCTGCGGCACCTCGCTCGCACTGATGGATGCAGGCGTTCCGCTGGCAAAGCCGGTTGCCGGTATCGCCATGGGCCTGATCTTGGAAGGCGACCGTTTCGCGGTTCTCTCCGACATCCTCGGTGACGAGGATCACCTCGGAGACATGGACTTCAAGGTCGCAGGTACTGCTGACGGTATCACCTCGCTGCAGATGGACATCAAGATCGCCGGCATCACCGAAGAGATCATGAAGGTCGCCCTCAGCCAGGCACAGGGCGGCCGCAAGCACATCCTCGGCGAGATGGCCAACGCCATCACCGAAGGCCGTTCGGAACTCGGCGAGTTCGCTCCCCGCATCGAAGTGATGAACATCCCGGTCGACAAGATCCGCGAAGTCATCGGTTCGGGCGGCAAGGTCATCCGCGAGATCGTCGAAAAGACCGGCGCCAAGGTCAACATCGAAGACGACGGAACCATCAAGATCGCCTCGTCCTCGGCCAAGGAGATCGAAGCGGCCCGCAAGTGGATCCACTCGATCGTCGCTGAGCCGGAAGTTGGCCAGATCTACGAAGGCACGGTCGTCAAGACCGCCGACTTCGGCGCCTTCGTCAACTTCTTCGGCCCGCGTGACGGCCTGGTCCATATCTCGCAGCTCTCCTCCGAGCGCGTGGCCAAGACCACCGATGTCATCAAGGAAGGCGACAAGGTCTACGTCAAGCTCATGGGCTTCGATGAGCGCGGCAAGGTTCGCCTTTCCATGAAGGTCGTCGATCAGGCGACCGGCAAGGAAATCGTCGCCGAGAAGAAGAGCGACGGCGGCGAGGCTGCCGAGTAAGATCTTTCCGATCGAATGCGGGGGCGCGGAGCGGCATGTTCCGCGCCCCTTTTTCATTGCAGACGCGGGGCTTAACCCGCGCACGTCCTGAGAGTTGTCCCATGAGCCGCGACGCGCTTAAAACCCTGTTCCACCCCTTTGCCGCCGGTCTGGTCGAGATGCCGACTGAAGGCCAGCGCTTCCTCTTCCTCGGTGCCGAAGCCGGTCAGCGCGCGCCGGAAGGGTTTGTGGCTGAGATCGATGCGGTACAGCCTCTCCGGCCGCTCTACCGGGCGTTGGAGGCGGCGCGCTCGAAAGTGACGCCGATGGTCGAGGGCGAGGCCTATGACGGCGCCCTCGTCCTATGCGGCAAGCACAAGGGCGAGAACGAAGACCGTATCGCCGAAGCGTTGCGGCGCGTGCGCGAGGGCGGGTTGATCCTCGTTGCCGGCGGCAAGGAAGACGGTATCCAGTCGCTGCGCAAGCGCATCGACCGCTACGAATTCGGCGGCGACCACGCGCCGAAGTATCATGGTGTTGCCTTCTGGTTTGCTCGTCCTGCAGATGCCACCGCGGCAATCAAGGCTCTCGCCGCAAGCCCGGTCCGCGTTGAAGGTCGCTTCACCGCCGCCCCCGGCATGTTCTCACATGATCGCATCGATGAAGGCTCCGAGCTTCTGGCGGGCCGCATTCCGGCTGATTTCCACGGCCATGCCGCTGATTTTGGCGCCGGTTGGGGCTATCTCTCGGTTCTGCTTTGCGAACACGCGCCGGGCCTCAAGGGAGTCGACCTGTTCGAGGCCGACTACAATGCGCTTGAGGCGGCCAAGGAGAACATGGCCGAAAACTGCCCCGACGTGCCGGCCCGCTACTATTGGCAGGATCTGACGGTGGAAGCGCCGCGCGACCATTACGACCTGATCGTCATGAACCCGCCCTTCCACGAAGGACACGCTGCCGACCACGGCCTCGGTGCGGGTATGATCCGCATGGCGGCAAAGTCGCTGAAAATCGGCGGTCGCCTCCTGATGGTAGCCAACCGCGGTTTGCCCTACGAGCCTGTCCTGAAGGAAGCCTTCAAGGACAGCGGCGAAGTCTGCCGCAACGCCCGTTTCAAGGTTCTGTGGGGCAGGCGGTAGTCCTGCCAACGCTATCTGCCGTTGGTGGACGCGGCTTGTCCGGTCCGCCCGGGCATACAGCCGGCGGGAAACCGCGTAGTCCCTTTCTTAGCTCGACTGCGTTTTAAGAAGCCGGGTACCCTTACAGGGTTTGGCTGGGGATTTGACGATGAGTTTTACCGAAACAACCACCACGTCCTGGTTCGCCAGGGTGAAGAACGCTCTCGTCATGATCCTGATCGGGCTTGCGCTGGTCTGCGGCTGCATCTGGCTTCTTGCCTGGAACGAAGGTCGCTCGGTGGCGACCTACCGTGCGCTCGTTGAAGGCGCCGGCCTCGTCTCTTCCGTCGACAGCGCCTCGGTCGATCCGGCGAATGAAGGCAAACTCGTCCATATCTCTGGAGCGATCCGCCCCGATGGCGTTCCGGTGGACGACGAGCTTGGTGTCGCGGCCGAAGGTGCCTTCGCCGTCCGTCGAGCCGTCGAAATGTACCAGTGGGTCCAGCAGGAAAAGTCCGAGACGAAAAAGCAGCTCGGCGGCAGCGAGGAAACCGTCACCACCTACTCCTATGCAAAGGAGTGGCGGAGCGACGCCGTCGATTCCAGCAATTTCCGCCAAGCCGGGCACGACAATCCGGAAATGCCGATCGAGGGGGCCTTGTCCACTGTCGACAGCGCCAGCCTTGGCGCCTTCCGGATTGACGGTGACAGAGTTGCCGCCCTCGGTCAGAGCAAGGCGATCGAGCTGACGGCGGATGAAGCTGCACAAGTGAGCGAGGCCATCGGTCTCGACGGATCCGCGGCGGTGCGCAACGGGTGGGCAATCTTCTCCGACGATCCGCAGAAGCCGGCGATCGCCGACCTGCGTGTTCGCTTCGAACGCGTCGATCTCGATCAGGCGAGCTTTGTCGGTGCCCAGCGCGGCCAGGAGATCGTCGGCTATCGCGCCAGCAACGGACGTACGCTGTTCCTGAGCGAGGCCGGTACGGTCGATGCCGCGCGGATGTTTGACGCCGCACAGAGCGAAAACACGCTCATCACCTGGCTGATCCGTATCGGCGGACTTGTCGGCATCTTCGTCGGCTTTGCGATGATGCTGTCGATCCTCGGCGTGATCGCCGATGTGGTGCCGTTCATCGGTTCGATCGTCCGCTTCGGTACCGGTGCGGTGGCGCTGGTCCTCACGATGCTGATAGGTCCCCTGGTCATTGCGGTCGCCTGGATCGCCTACCGGCCGCTGGTCGCCATCGGCGTCCTCGCGGCCGGAGCTCTGCTTGCAGCCGGGATCGTCTATCTCCGCCGTGGCAGGCAGGCATTGCCCGCGGCAGCATAGCCGGTCAGCGGCCGTAGCCGGATTGGCGCGGTGTGACCTTTTCATCGTGCGCCATGCGTGATTCCCTCCGCGCAAGCGATTCGGTGCCTTGCCGAATGTGTTGTCCACAGACGGAGTGTACGTGAGCTATCTCGCATCGAAGATCTTCTGGCTGACCGCCCAGCCGCTGTCGCTGGCATTCCTCGCGATTCTCGGTGCCCTTGTCTTCGGCTGGTTCGGCTTCCGGCGCCTGCGGACGCTGTGCGTGCTGTCGTCCGCGGCGATCCTCTTCGTCACGCTGTACACAAGCACCGGCACCGTCATGCTGCAGGCCCTAGAAAATCACGTTCCGAGAGCCACTATGCCGAGCGGCGGACCTGGCTGCATCATCGTTCTAGGCGGCAGCTTCGAGGCGGAGGTGATCGCGTCACGCGGCGGGATCGAGATGAACCAGGCGGGTGATCGTTTCGTTGAAGCGTTGCGGCTGGTGCAAGCCTATCCGAACGCCCGCATTCTCGTGTCCGGCGGCGATGGCTCGTTCAGCGGCCGCTATGCCGGCGATGCCGCGGTCGCGGCCGAGTTTTTCGCCACTTTCGGGGTCGCAGCGGAACGCCTCATTCAGGAGACAGCGTCGCGAACCACCTTCGAAAATGTCGAGAACACTAAGACCCTGATTGCTGAGAACGGGCTGGACAATTGCCTGCTCGTGACGTCGGCCTTCCATATGCCGCGGGCAATCGGGCTGTTTCGAAAGGTGGGGCTGGACGTTCTGCCATGGCCGACAGACTACCGTACGAGCGGCGTTGCGCAGTTGGCGCTGGACTTTACCCAGCCGTCGGCCAATGCGCAGCTGACGACGACAGCGCTTCGGGAATGGACCGGCCTACTTGCCTATTACCTGGCGGGCCGCACGCAGTCGCTGCTGCCGGAGTGAGGCGGCCACCTACGTAAAGCAGGCGGTGTCTATTTCTTGGAGATCGTGTCAAAGCGCAGGCCGCGGACGCGGCTGGTGATGATGCAATACTCATCGTCGTCACGGCCGCAGGAGGCGGCGTTGGCCTTCATCTCGAATACCAAATTGCCGTAGCGCTTCTTCAATTCGTAACCGTAGAGGTCGGCGTTGGCGATGAAGACGTAGCCGCCTTCGGCGACCCCGACATAGAAATTGTGGGGGCAGCCAACATTGCCGCACAGCTTGCCGTCAACGCCATCGCAATTGACTGCGCCGAGATTGGTGATCACGTCATCGAGGCCATCGTTATTGAAGTCCACGATCGAAGCGAAGTCATCACCATAGACCGTCGCCTTGCACTGATCGGCCACCTGTTCCTTTTCGTAGGCGACTGCGTCATCGATGATTGCCGCCGCCCTGCCAGGTATTGCCTGAACCAAGGCAAGCGACATAAGGACAATGCGAAGGGCTGAGCGGGAAAACATCGTGCAAGGCCTTTCCAAGGCGGCGGGATCGGTCAAGATGGCTGCGCGCATCCATCTGGCGGCGCAGGGCGGCTTGAGCCGCATCATTGCCTGATCAATCTGTCGCGAGGCTTGGCAAGTGCCGAGATGAAGCGAGCGGAAGAGGGGAAAGCGTGACGATATTGGAACTGCTCGACTATGCCGGCGTCGCCGTCTTTGCCGCAACCGGTGCGCTTTCGGCATCCCGCAAGCAGCTCGACGTCATCGGCTTTCTCTTTCTGGCAGCGGCAACCGGTGTCGGCGGTGGTACCTTCCGCGACGTCATCCTGGATACTGGGCCGGTCTTCTGGGTGGTCAAGCCTGCCTATCTGATTGTGTGTGTCTGCGTCGGGCTGGTGGTCTTCTTCACCGCGCATTTGTTCGAGTCACGCTATCGCCTGCTGTTGTGGTTCGATGCGATCGGCATGGCGGCGTATAGCGTGATGGGTGCCGCCAAGGGATTGGCCGCAACAGGTTCGCCCACCGTGGCAATCACCACCGGCGTCATGACCGCGAGCATCGGCGGCATCCTGCGTGATGTGCTGGCGGGTGAGCCTTCCGTCCTGCTGCGTCCGGAGATTTATGTGACGGCGGCATTGATTGGAGCTGCGGTGTACACGACTGCGATTATGGTCGGTGCGCCGCTCGCGGTCGCTTCCGGCGCTGGCTTCCTCGCTGCTTTTTTTGTGCGCGGCGGGGCCTTGCGATTCGGTTGGCGCATTACCGTCTATAAGCCTCGACCGGGGCGACATCCCGACGACGTGATGTAAATCTATGTTGAGATTGGCCGCTGGCTGTCAGCGGCCCTTTTTGGGCCGCAACCGGATGATGACGTCGACGTGGGCGATTTCCATTCCCTCGGGCGGGGCGGGCAGGTTGCCGATCTCGATGCTGCTCAACGGAATATCGAGTACCTCGTTTTCGCCTTCGACGAAGAAGTGATGGTGATCGGAGATATTGGTGTCGAAATAGGTGCGTGACCCTTCCATCGCCAATACGCGCAGCAGCCCTGCTTCGGTGAACTGGTGCAGAGTGTTATAGACAGTCGCAAGCGATACCGGGACGCCCGCGACGACCGCCTCTTCGTGCAGTTCCTCGACGGTCAGGTGGCGATCGCCTTTGGCGAAGAGAAGGTCGGCCAGCGCAATGCGCTGCCGCGTAGGCCGCAGGCCGCAGTCGCGCAACCGCGCTTCGATAGTAACTTCTCTTGCATGCGCCATGGGTGACGAATCCACTTGCCGGACCTTGCAGAACAATCTTGACGTTTCGATATAACTTTTGGAACCGGCGGATTCAATAGTTTTGAAATGTGCAAACAGGCGACCGAATGCGGAAAACCAGTACTTTGACGATCCGACTGGCACTTTGGACTAGCTGTAGACCCGGTCATCATGTATGCGGAACGCGAAAATGACGCCGCATTTCGACCGGGATGCGGCAGTCGTCAGCGGCGCAGGATCAAGCCGGCGCTTCATTTTGATGCCATCCTGCTCTAATGCTGGATGATAAGAATTTTAGGACCGGGGAAGAAAAGTCCATGACCACCAGGCAGTCCAGCTTCACCTATGAAGAAATTCTCTCCTGCGGACGCGGTGAGCTTTTCGGCCCGGGCAACGCCCAACTGCCGCTGCCGCCGATGTTGATGGTTCATCGCATCACCGATATCTCGGAAACGGGCGGCGCCTTCGACAAGGGCTACATCCGCGCCGAGTATGACGTGCGCCCCGACGACTGGTATTTCCCCTGCCATTTCCAGGGCAATCCGATCATGCCCGGCTGCCTCGGCCTCGACGGCATGTGGCAGCTGACCGGCTTTTTCCTCGGCTGGCTTGGCGAGCCGGGACGCGGCATGGCGCTGTCCACCGGCGAGGTGAAGTTCAAGGGCATGGTACGGCCGAACACCAAGCTTCTGGAATACGGAATCGACTTCAAGCGCGTCATGCGCGGGCGCCTGGTGCTCGGCACGGCCGATGGTTGGTTGAAGGCCGACGGGGAAGTGATCTATCAGGCGACCGACTTGCGCGTGGGTCTGTCGAAGGACAAGGCCGAGTAAGGCCGAAGCGCGTATCGAGCGACAAAACAAGAAAAGGTCAGAATCATGAGACGGGTTGTTGTCACGGGTCTGGGGATCGTCTCCTCCATCGGGAACAATGCGGATGAGGTGACAGCCTCACTGCGCGAGGCCAGGTCTGGCATCAGCTTTTCCAATGATTTCGCCGAGCACGGTTTCAAGTGCCAGGTTTGGGGCGCGCCCAATATCGACACCACTGATCTTGTTGATCGCCGCGCCATGCGATTCCTGTCCCAGGGCGGCGCGTGGAACCATGTCGCCATGAAGCAGGCGATCGCCGATTCCGGCCTGGAAGAGTCAGTCTACGCCGAAAACGAGCGCGCCGGCATCATCATGGGGTCCGGCGGGCCGTCCACCCGTACGATCGTGGAAGCCTCCGATATCACGTTGAAGAATGGCAGCCCCAAACGCATCGGCCCCTTTGCCGTGCCGAAGGCGATGTCGTCCACCGCGTCGGCCACGCTTGCGACCTGGTTCAAGATCCATGGCGTCAACTACTCGATCTCGTCGGCCTGCTCGACCTCGGCGCACTGCATCGGTAACGCTGCGGAAATGATCCAGTGGGGCAAGCAGGACGTGATGTTCGCCGGCGGCCACGAGGATCTCGACTGGTCGATGTCGAACCTCTTCGACGCCATGGGCGCGATGTCCTCGAAGTACAACGAGACGCCGGCCACCGCTTCCCGGGCCTATGACGTCAACCGCGACGGCTTCGTTATTGCCGGCGGCGCAGGCGTGCTGGTGCTCGAGGAACTGGAGCATGCGAAGGCGCGCGGCGCGAAGATTTATGCCGAGATCGTCGGCTACGGGGCGACGTCGGACGGTTACGACATGGTCGCTCCCTCAGGTGAGGGCGCAGTGCGCTGCATGCGCCAGGCGCTTTCGACCGTAAAGGGCGATGTCGACTACATCAATACGCACGGTACTTCGACGCCGGTCGGCGATTCGAAGGAAATCGGCGCGATTCGCGAGGTGTTTGCCAACAAGCTCCCGCACATCCAGTCGACCAAGTCGCTCACCGGCCACTCGCTGGGTGCAGCTGGCGTGCAGGAATCGATCTACAGCCTCCTGATGATGCAGGCGGGCTTTATCGGCGAGAGTGCGCATATTGCCGAACTCGACCCGGAATTCGATGGCGTGCCGATCGTTCGCAAGCGGATCGACAACGCCAAGATCGACATCGCACTCTCCAACTCCTTCGGCTTCGGCGGCACCAACGCGACGCTCGTTTTCCAGCGCTACAACGGATAAAGACCAATGACGGGGATCATGAAAGGAAAGCGCGGTCTCATCATGGGGGTCGCGAACAATCATTCCATCGCCTGGGGCATCGCCAAGGCGCTCGCCGGCCAGGGCGCGGAGCTCGCCTTCACCTATCAGGGAGAGGCGCTGGGCAAGCGCGTCAAGCCGTTGGCGGCCGAACTCGGCTCCGAATTCCTGCTGCCCTGCGACGTCGAGGACATCGCTTCGGTCGACGCCGTCATCGCAGCAATCAAGGAGCGCTGGGGCAAGCTCGATTTCGTCGTTCATGCGATCGGCTTTTCCGACAAGAACGAGCTGAAGGGCCTTTATGCCGATACGTCGCGGGACAATTTCACCCGCACCATGGTGATCTCCTGCTTCTCCTTCACCGAGATCGCGCGTCGCGCGGCCGACCTGATGGACGAAGGCGGCACCATGCTGACGCTGACCTATGGCGGCTCGGTGCGCGTGATGCCGAACTACAATGTCATGGGTGTCGCCAAGGCTGCATTGGAGGCTTCCGTGCGCTATCTCGCTGGCGACTACGGCCCGCGCGGTATCCGCGTGAACGCTATTTCTGCCGGCCCGATCCGCACGCTTGCGGGCGCCGGCATCTCCGATGCGCGCGCCATGCTCTCCTGGCAGCAGAAGAACTCGCCTCTGCGTCGCACCGTCACTATCGACGACGTCGGCAATTCTGCGCTCTATCTGCTTTCGGATCTTTCCAGCGGCGTCACCGGCGAGATTCACTACGTCGATTCCGGTTTCAACATCACCTCGATGCCGACACTGGAAACGCTCGCACGCGCCGACAGCGAATAACGACCTCCGCCCCCGCCGTATCGGCCGGGGCGGTTTTTTCCGCCTGATTGCCTCAGCGCATCATCAGCATCGCGATCAGAACCAGCATCGCGGCGAGGACGCCCAAGAGCGTCCAGCGAACGCGATTGTTCATGTCCACTGTCGCGGCCGGGTGCTTGACGAAGGCGATCGGCGTTTCAGAGGTCGGGGTATGGCCTTCGCCCTCCGCAACGTCTTTGGCGATAACTTCCGCCACATCTTCCGTGATCGGCGGCCTGGAGGGTCCGAAAACCATCGCGCGCACTCCCGTAGAGATGATGGCGAATGGTGAACCCGAAGCGGCGCGATTGCAATCGGGATTGCGGCACGCGAAAGGCGATCAGGCGGCCACGTTGGCGGGGCCGACCCGCTTGTAGAACAGCGTTGTTCCGCAGAAGCTGCCGTCGGGATAGAGCGCATAGTCGGGGATGACGCCGACGCGTTCCCAGCCAAGCCTGCCATAGACGGCTTCGGCCGGGCTTCCGGTGGCGGTATCGAGCACGAGAACGGTCTTGCCGCGCACCGCGGCCTCGCTCTCTGCCATGTCCATCAATTGGCGGGCGAGTCCCTGGCCTCGCGCGCTTTCCCTGACGAGCAGTTTCTTGACATCGGCCCGATGGCCCTGGTTCGGCATCTGGCGCATGCCGATCTGCACCGTTCCGACAATGCGGTTGTCGATCTCTGCGGCGAAGAGGAGCGTCGACCCGTCCGAGACTGCTTCGATTACGTTCACCCAGAAGGCGAGGGCTTCTTCCAATTCATAGGGCGCCATGAAGCCGACGGATGCGCCGCCCATGACGCAGTCGACGAGTACATCGGCCAGTTCTCCAATCCGTGCCTCGGCTTCCGCCGTTCCCAGCATTCGCACGACGTTCATTTGGTTCCCTCGTTTCTTCAATTGCGGCCGCGATCGAGCACGACGGCGTAGTGCGCCATTTCCATGCCCGGATTGTGAAAAATGTGGCCTTCGGTGATGCTCATGTAGAGGCAGTCTCCCGGCTCGAGGTGATGGGTAGTATCCCCGATCGTCATGTCCAACCGTCCGGAAAACAGCCAGAGGTGCTGGGTCATGCCTTCCTTGGCAGTCTCCGGTGGATAGGCAATGCGCGCTCCTGCTGGAAACTCCACATCGATCACTTCCACACGGGAGGGCGTGCCGGCCGGCGAGACGGCCCGGCGTTGGTAACCCGTTTCCGGGTCCTTCCAGACCGGCTGCTCCGCGCGGCGGGAAACCGGATCCGCCCCCTTGCCCCCAGGAGCGAAGAAAGAAGAAAGCGTCACGTCGAGTGCCGTGCAGAGCCGCGAGAGCAACTGCGCCGTCGGGCTGGCCTCACCCCGCTCGATGCGCGAGATCATCGCGCGGCTGACACCTGAACGGCCAGCCAGATCGTCGAGTGTCAGTGCGCGCAAGGTGCGCAATGCCTTCAATCGCGCGGCGATGGCGGTATCGATCTGGTCCAAACTATGTTCCATTATAGTAGATTTATTCGGAATAATGATGGAGTCAAGCGTGCCGATACCACGTTTGATCGGCCATCAAAATAAAGCCTTGCCATGCCGCTGCCGCGACAATAAGTGCGCGGATCTGTCGCTATGGTTGCGACGAATGCCGACGTGGGAGCGGATAGAAATGCAGGTTCAAAAGGCGCCCGCTTCGTCGCTGCGGTCCATCATGGCTATCGTCGTCTCGATGGCCGGCGTCGCAATCGGCAATGGCCTGATGCTCGCCTACGTCCCGTTCGTGCTTTCGCGGGGAGGTGGCCCGGACTGGGCGCCGGGAGCGGCGGTTACCGCGATCGCCTTCGGTGGTCTTGTCGGCTGCGTCGTGGCTGGCCCGCTCATCCGTCGCGTTGGTCATGCGCGCGCCTTTTCCTGTTCGCTTGCCCTGGTGATACTCGCAGCCGTCCTCATCAGTCTTGGCGTCCACCCTGTGCTCTGGGTCTTTGCGCGTGGCGTCTACGGGGTGGCCGGCAACATCAATTTCATCATCGCCCAAAGCTGGCTCAACCATGCCAGCGAGAACAGCTGGCGCGGCAAGGCGATGTCATTCTTCTATATGACCTATGTAATCTGCCTCGGCCTCGGCGCCTGGCTTTTCGGGCTGATTCCCGCCGAAGGCAACATGGCGCCGATTGCGACAATCTTCTTCACGACGATTGCGCTGCTGCCCATCGGCCTGACGCAGCTTGCCACGCCGCCGGCGCCGGCAAAAGTCAGCGTCGACATCGCCATGGCATGGCGGAATTCGCCGGTCGCCCTTGTCGGGGTTCTTGCCGCCGGCGGCCTTTCCATGGTCGTCCAGGGTTTCACGCCGATCTATGCCGCCGCCAGTAACGTCGGGCAGAAGGACATCGCGGTGCTGATGTTCGGCATGCAGTTCGGCCTGTTCTTCGTCCAGTACCCGCTTGGGCTTCTCTCCGACCGCATCGACCGCCGCATCGTGCTGATCATCACCTGTCTGCTGATTGCCGGCGTAGCGGTCTTGGCGCTCGGGGTTTCCTTCTCCAATCTGTTCCTGCTGATCCTGGTGTTCGCGATCTGGGCCGGTGCGGTCGAGAGCGTCTATTCGATCGCCAACGCCCATGCCAACGACCGGGCTGATCCGGCCGAATTCGTGCCTCTGGCCTCCACGCTTCTCGTCGCCTGGTCGGTTGCGGCGACAGTCGTGCCTCTCAGCGTCACATTGCTGACGCCGACACTTGGTCCCAAGACGTTCATCTACGCGGCAGCGATCGTAGCGGTCGCCTATGCCTGCTTCGTTCTACTGCGGTTGCGGACCCGTGAGACCGTTCCGGTGGCCGACCGCGAGCACTTCGAGCTGAAGAGTGCGCAACTTCCAAATGCTGGCGCGCTGGTGGAGGGCGCAGACGAGCAGGCTCCCGGCATGTGAGGCCCGCAAACATGGTAAAGCGCTCGTTCATTTACCGCTTTGCGGGCGTTGAAGCCGCTGCTATATGGCGCCAATGAGCACCAATTCTTCGACGCCCCTGGACCATATCCGCAACTTCTCGATCGTGGCCCACATCGACCACGGCAAGTCGACGCTGGCCGACCGGCTGATCCAGTCGACAGGCGGCCTTGCCGATCGCGAGATGTCCGAGCAGGTGCTCGACAACATGGAGATCGAGCGCGAGCGCGGCATCACCATCAAGGCCCAGACTGTTCGCCTGCACTACAAGGCGAACAACGGCGAGACCTATATCCTCAATCTGATCGACACGCCCGGCCACGTCGACTTTGCCTACGAAGTTTCGCGCTCGCTGTCGGCCTGCGAAGGCTCGCTGCTCGTCGTCGACGCGTCGCAGGGTGTCGAGGCCCAGACGCTCGCCAACGTCTACCAGGCGATCGACAACAACCACGAGCTGGTCACGGTCCTCAACAAGATCGACCTGCCGGCGGCCGAACCCGACCGGATCAAGGAGCAGATCGAGGAAGTGATCGGCATCGACGCCTCCGACGCTGTCTTGATCTCGGCCAAGACCGGTCTCGGCATTCCCGACGTGCTCGAAGCCATTGTCCATAAGCTGCCGGCGCCGAAGAGCCCGGGCGGCGAGACCGCGCCGCTGAAGGCGCTGCTGGTCGACAGCTGGTACGACACCTATCTTGGCGTCATGGTGCTCGTGCGCGTCATCGAGGGGCGGCTGACCAAGGGCCAGACCATCCGCATGATGGGTACCGGCGCGAAGTATTCGATCGAGCGCGTCGGCGTGCTGACGCCGAAGATGGTGGCGATGGATTCACTCGGCCCCGGCGAGATCGGCTTCATCACCGCTTCCATCAAGGAAGTGGCCGACACCCGCGTCGGCGACACGATCACCGAGGACAAGCGCCCGACCGCGTCGGCGCTGCCGGGTTTCAAGCCGGCGCAGCCGGTGGTTTTCTGCGGACTCTTCCCGGTCGATGCGGCCGACTTCGAGGAATTGCGCTCGGCGATGGGCAAGCTGCGCCTGAACGACGCTTCGTTCTCTTTCGAAATGGAAAGCTCGGCAGCGCTTGGCTTCGGCTTCCGCTGTGGCTTCCTCGGCCTCTTGCACCTCGAAATCATCCAGGAGCGTCTCAGCCGCGAGTTCGACCTCGACCTGATCGCGACGGCCCCCTCGGTCGTCTATCAGCTCACCATGACCGACGGCACCGAAAAGGAGCTGCACAACCCGGCCGACATGCCGGACGTGGTGAAGATCGAGGAATTCCGCGAGCCTTGGATCAAGGCGACGATCCTGACGCCGGACGACTATCTCGGCGGCATCCTAAAGCTCTGCCAGGACAGGCGCGGCATCCAGACGGAACTGACCTATGTCGGCAGCCGCGCGATGCTGACGTATGAACTGCCGCTCAACGAAGTCGTCTTCGATTTCTACGACCGGCTGAAGTCGATCTCGAAGGGCTACGCTTCGTTCGATTACAACCTGGCGGACTATCGCGAGAGCGATCTCGTCAAGTTGTCGATCCTCGTCAACGCCGAGCCGGTCGATGCGCTGTCCATGCTCGTGCACCGCTCGGCAGCAGACCGGCGCGGCCGCACCATGTGCGAAAAGCTGAAGGACCTGATCCCGCCGCATATGTTCCAGATCCCGATTCAGGCCGCGATCGGTGGCAAGGTCATCGCCCGCGAGACGGTGCGTGCGCTGCGCAAGGACGTGACGGCCAAGTGCTATGGCGGCGACGCCACCCGCAAGCGCAAGCTGCTGGAAAAGCAGAAGGAAGGCAAGAAGCGCATGCGCCAGTTCGGCAAGGTCGAGATCCCGCAGGAAGCGTTTATTGCCGCTCTGAAGATGGGCGACGAATAGGTCGCCGGCACCGACGATAAAAAAGGGGGCTGCGGCCCCCTTTCCCTTTCTGAGGCCTTGCTCAGAGCAGGTAGCGCTTCGATATGCGGTCCACCAGTCGGCCGTCCTTGAGCGGCGCGGCCTTGTCGACCTTGTAGTCGGTAAAGCCCATCTTGCTGTAGTAGGCCAACCCGCCGACATTGTCGGCGCGGATGGTGGCGTTGATCGCAAGGAAGCCCTTCTCGCGCGCCAGCACACGGCTTGCCGTGAAAAGAGCAGTCCCTGCACCGGAGACCTTGTTTTCCGGACGGGCAAAAGTGCCGATATCGACCCACTCCGCGGGGAGGCCGTCGTGCCGTTCCAGCCCTTGGAATGCACAAGGCCTTCCGCCTGCGTCGAGAGCGACGAAACAGTTGACGCAGGCGGGGCCGTCCAGGAAATGTGTGCTGAAGCGCTCAAGGGTGAACGGTGTCTCGTGCGCGGTTGTGCCGCCGATGCGAATGAGCTCGTTGAAGAAGGCGCAGAGCGTGGGCACATCCTCGAGCTGGGCCGGGCGGACTTCGATCGCATGCAAGTCTATGCTCATATTCCCTCTTCGCCGCGTTTTGCTGGAGGTCTATGCCGGCCGATCGGTCGCGCCGGGTTCCCGACGACCGTTGCCCCGGCAGGTACGCTCCTTGTGACGACCGCCCCCGCACCGATGATGGCGCCGTCGCCTATCATCACCCCGCCGAGAATGATAGCGCCGCCGCCAATCCACACATCCGCTCCGATAGCGACCGGCCTTGCGATCTCGAGGCCAAGGCGCCGCAGTTCGACGTCCTTGTGATGCTCCGCGCAATAGATCTGCACACCCGGCCCCAGCATCGTACCGGCGCCGATCGTGACGCGGCCGCTGTCGAGGATCGTGCAGCCGGCGTTGAGGTAGACACCGGCCGCAAGCGAGATGTTGATCCCATATGCACAGTGGAACGGTGCCTCGATGAAGGCGTCGGGCGCGGCATATGCCAGGATCGCGCGCAACTCCGGCGCCAGGTTCCCCCGGTCGGCGGGATCCATAGTGTTGTGCTGGTGAATTGCCGCACGCGCGCTCCAGCGCAGGGTGTCCAGTTCTGGATCGCGGCAGCAATACCACTCGCAGGCCGCCATTTTTGTCCGCTCGTCGCTCGCCAATTGGCCGATTCCCAATTTGATGTTCGGCGGAATACTGCATCGCCGGTCCCGGCGCTGGCAAGGCGGAAGATTGCCTGACGCCGCGGCCCGGACGCCGCACGGAGGCGTTGCCTCCACGGACCTTGCGCGGTAGGAGTCGCCTGCGGCCGGGTCCCGGCCGTTTCCTCTTAATCCATTCTTTCGAAGTTCCCCATGTCCGATATCGATCTCGCCGCGCTGGAAGCTGCGGTCCATTCCCTCCCTGAGCGCATCAAAGGTCCCGGCGGCGTTGTCGGCCTCGTCAAGAATGGCGAAGTGATCCTGCGCCATGCATGGGGCTTTGCCGATCTCGACAAGCGGGTGCCGATGACCGAAGTCACGCTCATCCCGATCTGCTCGATCACCAAGCAGTTCACCTGCGCGGCACTGCTCGATGTCGTCGGCGATCCGGCAAGGCTGGATGCGCCGCTCGCGCGCCACTTGCCGAACCTCGAAGACCGGCGGCCGACGGTGGCGGACCTGTGCAACAACCAGTCGGGCCTGCGCGACTACTGGGCGCTGACGGTGCTGCACGGTGCGATGGCCGATGGCGTGTTTTCCCGGGAGGATACCGCGCGGTTGTTCGCTCGCATGCGCAAGACCCATTTCGAGCCGGGCAGCCACTATTCCTATTCCAACGGCAACTTCCGTATCCTCTCCGACCTGATCGAGGGCGCTGCCGGCAAGCCGCTGGCCGAAGTCTATCGTGACCGCCTGTTCGGCCCGGCCGGCATGGAAACCGCTGTCCTCGCCTCTGATACGTCCGCGCCGCTCAACGGCGTCGTCGGCTACGAGGGCAACGAGACGGTCGGCTATTTCCCCGCCGCCAACCGTATCTTCTGGTCGGGTGATGCCGGCATCGCCGCTTCGCTGGACGACATGCTCGCTTGGGAGCGCTTCATCGACCGCACGCGCGATGATCCTGATGGCCTCTACAATCGCATCTCCGCACCCCAACCTTTCGCCGACGGCACGCCCTCGCGCTACGGCTTCGGCCTTGCCCGTGAAACCGTGGACGAGATCGCCCTGACCGGCCACGGCGGCGCCCTGCGCGGTTTCCGCGCCCGCAGGCTGCACGCGGCCTCCGAACGCCTCTCGGTCGTCGTCATGTTCAACCACGAGGGCGATGCGCATGGAACGGCGACTGCCATCCTGCGTGCCGCGCTCGGGCGGGCCGATGCGCCGGCCGTGAAAAACGCGCCCACGCCCGAGTGGAACGGCAACTACCTGGAGCCCTCGTCCGGCCTCAGCCTGCGAATCACAACGACGCCCGCGGGGCTGAAGGTGCATTTCGCCACGTCGTCCGAGGACCTTGCCGTGGATGCCGACGGCATCGCCCGCTCGTCTTCCATGACACTAACGCGCGACGGCGATGCCATCCGCATGGAGCGGCCCGGCGAAAACCTGCGCGTGACCGCCCATCGTATTCCTGCCGGAAATCGCGACGACATTGCCGGCCGCTTCGTGTCGGAGGAGCTCGAAGCGTCGTTCGAGATCGTCTCGGCCGGCGGCGCGTGTTATGGCGCCTTCGAAGGTTTCCTCGGCAAAGGCGCGATGCAGCCGATCCATCCGGTCGGCAGGGACGTCTGGCGCCTCTCCTGCCGCCGCTCCATGGATGCGCCGGCGCCCGGCGACTGGACCATTCTGGTGCGGAGGGATGTGGCCGGCGAGGTTTGCGGCCTGACGGTCGGTTGCTGGCTCGCCCGCAAGGTCGAATACGTCAAGGCCGGCTGAGCCGCCTGCAGGTGCCGTAGAACATCTTCGTAAGGCGCATGAATTGGAGGGACACCCAAATCGTTCCGTCATGCCGGACCCCGATCCGGCATCCAGCGCGCGCAAGTAAGCTATTCTCGCCGCAGACGCGGCTCGGCTGGATCCCGGCTCAAGGCCGGGATGACGGAAGACTGAGTGGGCGTAACGCCAGCTAACCTCTTATCAGGTCAGGCCGGCTGAAAAGGTTGGCCGTGCGGCCTGGCCCTGCTGATCAATCGGCCGATCACACTGCGTGAGGCGGCGCCTACACGTTTTTTCAGCCTGCTCGTGCCTCAAATGTTGCGCCGGCGGCCTTCCAGAAGGTCTAGCACGGAATTCGCTGCCTCGATGACGTTGGTGCCGGGGCCGAAGACGGCGGCGACGCCGTGGTCATGCAGGAAATCGTAATCCTGCCGCGGGATGACGCCGCCGCAGACGACGATCACGTCGCCGCCGCCCTTCTTCTTCAGATCCTCGATGAGCTGCGGCAGCAGCGTCTTGTGGCCGGCGGCCAGTGAAGAAACGCCGATGACGTTGACCTTTTCGCCAAGCGCCAATTCCACCGCCTCCTCCGGCGTCTGGAACAGCGGGCCGGCCAGAACGTCGAAGCCGATGTCGCCGAAGGCCGAGGCGATCACCTTGGCGCCGCGGTCGTGGCCGTCCTGGCCGAGCTTGGCGACCATGATCTTCGGCTTGCGCCCGAGCTTGCTGGACACGCCATCCATCCGAGATCTCAGAACGGCAAGCTCCGGTTCGTCACGATAGGCCTCGCCGTAGACATCCTTGATCACCTTCGGCGTTGCAGCGTGATCGCCGAAAGCCTCGCGCATCGCATCGGAGATTTCGCCGACGGTGGCGCGGGCGCGTGCCGCCTCGACGGCAGCCGCGAGGAGATTGCCCGTGCCGCTGCGGGCGACCTCGGCCAGTGCCTCGAGGGCCGCGCGCACTTTGGCGCTGTCGCGCCGGCGCTTCGTTTCCTCGATCCGCTTGATCTGGGCGGCGCGCACCGCGCTGTTGTCGATTTCGAGAATGTCGATCGGCTGCTCGTTTTCCAGCCGGTACTTGTTGACGCCGACGATCACCTCGTCGCCCTTGTCGACCGCCGCCTGACGCCGGGCCGCTGCCTCCTCGATCATCCGCTTCGGCAAGCCGTCGTTCACGGCCTTCGTCATGCCGCCGAGCTTTTCCACCTCCTCGATCAGCGCCCAGGCCTGCTTGGCCAGATCGTCGGTCAGGCTTTCGACATAGTAGGAGCCGGCGAGCGGATCGACGACCTTGGTCACGCCCGTTTCGTGCTGCAGGATCAGCTGGGTGTTGCGGGCGATGCGGGCGGAAAACTCCGTCGGCAGCGCGATCGCCTCGTCGAAGGAGTTGGTGTGCAGCGACTGCGTGCCGCCGAGGGCTGCCGACATTGCCTCAAAGGCGGTGCGGATGATGTTGTTGTAGGGATCCTGCTCCTGCAACGATACGCCCGAAGTCTGGCAGTGGGTGCGCAGCATCAGCGACGAGGCCTTCTTCGGCTCGAACTCCTGCATGATGCGGGTCCAGAGCAGGCGCGCGGCGCGCAGCTTTGCCGCTTCCATGAAGAAGTTCATGCCGATGGCGAAGAAGAAGGAGAGACGGCCGGCGAAGTCGTCGACATTCAGCCCCTTGGCAAGTGCCGCGCGCACGTATTCGCGCCCATCGGCGAGCGTGAACGCCAGTTCCTGCACCAGCGTCGCGCCGGCCTCCTGCATGTGGTAGCCGGAAATCGAGATCGAGTTGAACTTCGGCATCTCCCTCGCCGTGTACTCGATGATGTCGGCAACGATCCGCATCGAGGGTTCGGGCGGGTAGATGTAGGTGTTGCGGACCATGAACTCCTTGAGGATGTCGTTCTGGATGGTCCCGGACAGCTCGGCGCGGGAAACGCCCTGTTCCTCGCCGGCGACGATGAAACTGGCAAGGATCGGGATCACCGCGCCGTTCATCGTCATGGAGACGGACATCTCATTCAGCGGGATGCCGTCGAACAAGATTTTCATGTCCTCGACGGAATCGATTGCGACACCGGCTTTGCCGACGTCGCCTAGGACGCGTGGATGATCGCTGTCGTAGCCGCGGTGGGTGGCAAGGTCGAAGGCGACCGACAGCCCCTTCTGCCCGGCCGCGAGATTCTTGCGGTAGAACGCGTTCGACGCCTCGGCTGTCGAGAAGCCGGCATATTGGCGGATCGTCCAGGGACGGCCGGCATACATGGTGGCGCGCGGACCGCGCACGAAGGGCGCCTCGCCCGGAATTGAGGTGAGATGGTCGATGCCTTTGAGGTCTTCGGCCGTGTAGAGCGGTTTGACGTCGATGCCCTCAGGTGTGTGCCAGGTCAGCGTCTCGGGCGAGGCCCTCAGTTCGCGTTCGGCGAGCTTGGTCCAGCTTTCCGGGAAGGTCTTGGTCGTCATCGTCGCTGTCCTGTCGTCTCGTTGGTATCCGTTCGCCGGCGGGTCTTTCGCCGGCGAGCGATGTCGTATTCCGGTTCGCGCTATCCTACCACCGCGAGGCGGGCATGAGGCTCGCGCTATTCGAACTCCATGATGATCTCGTCGACGGCGAGGCTGGCACCGACCGAGACCGGCACCCGCTTGACCACCGCCTTCTTCTCGGCGCGCAGGATGTTTTCCATCTTCATCGCCTCGACCGTTGCCAGCGCCTGCCCGGCCTCGACCGTGTCGCCTTCCGAAACCGCGATCGCTGTGATCAGGCCCGGCATCGGGCAGAGCAGCATCTTCGAGGTGTCCGGCGGCAGTTTGACGGGCATCAGTGCTGCAAGTTCGGCAACCCGCGGCTCGCGTACGCGGGCGACCACATCGATGCCATGCCAGCGCAACCGCAGCGCATGGCCGATCTTGTTGACCTTCACGCCCATCGGCGCATCATTGATGAAGAAGGTTGCATGCGTCTGGCCGGGCAGCCAGTCACTGCGGATTGCGACGGTCTCGCCGTCCGCAAAGGTGATACGCGAGGCGTCACCTTCCTGCGCCAGAGTCACATCGACAGTGTCATGCCCCAGAGCGACGACCCAGTCCGCGCCGATGCGGCGACGATGGTTGCCGATCGTGCCGGAAATCTTCGTCGCGCGGCGCTGCAGCCGGTCGTTGATCAGCGCTGCCACGGCGGCAATCTTCCGTGCAGACGCTGCGTCCGGCTCCACGCCGTGGAAGCCGTCCGGAAATTCCTCGGCGATGAAGGCGGTTGTCAGATGCCCTTCGCGAAAACGCTTGTTGAGCATCACGGCCGAAAGGAAGGGGAGGTTATGGCCGATGCCTTCGACCTCGAAATCATCCAGCGCCCGGCCCATTGCCTCGATCGCGGCTGCGCGGTCTGAACCCCAGGTGCAAAGCTTCGCGACCATCGGGTCGTAGTACATCGAGATCTCGCCGCCCTCGTAGACGCCGGTATCGTTGCGCACCATCGTGCCGTCTTCGTGCTGTCCCTCCGCCGGCGGGCGGTAGCGTGTCAGTCGGCCGATCGAGGGCAGGAAATTGCGGTAGGGATCCTCGGCATAAAGCCGGCTTTCGATCGCCCAGCCTGTGAGCTTCACGTCCTTCTGGCCGAAGGAAAGCTTCTCGCCGGCGGCAACCCGGATCATCTGCTCTACGAGGTCGATGCCGGTGATCAGTTCGGTCACCGGATGCTCGACCTGCAGGCGCGTGTTCATCTCGAGGAAGTAGAAGTTGCGGCTGCCGTCGACGATGAACTCTACGGTGCCGGCCGAGTGGTAGCCGACAGCCTTGGCAAGCGCGACCGCCTGCTCGCCCATGGCCCGCCTTGTCGTCTCGTCAAGGAAGGGTGAGGGGGCTTCCTCGACCACCTTCTGGTTTCGCCGCTGGATCGAGCATTCGCGCTCACCGAGATAGAGCGTGGTGCCGTGCTTGTCGCCGAGCACCTGGATCTCGATGTGGCGCGGCTGGGTGACGAATTTTTCGATGAAGATGCGGTCGTCACCGAACGAACTCTTGGCCTCGTTCTTCGAGGACTGGAAGCCCTCGCGCGCCTCCTGGTCGTTCCAGGCAATCCGCATGCCCTTGCCGCCGCCGCCGGCGGACGCCTTAATCATCACCGGATAGCCGATCTTCGACGCGATCGCCACCGCCTCGTCGGCATCCTCGATCAGCCCCATGTGGCCGGGCACCGTGTTGACGCCGGCTTCGGCTGCGATCTTCTTGGAGGTGATCTTGTCGCCCATCGCCTGGATCGCGACGACCGGCGGGCCGATGAAGGCAACGCCTTCCTTCTCCAGGGCTTCGGCAAAGGCGGCGTTTTCCGATAGGAAGCCGTAGCCGGGATGCACGGCATCAGCGCCTGTTTGGCGGATCGCGTCGATGATCCTGTCGATGACGATGTAGGACTGGTTGGACGGCGCCGGTCCGATATGCACCGCCTCGTCGGCCATCTGCACATGCAGCGCGTCGCGGTCGGCATCCGAATAGACGGCGACGGTCGCGATGCCGAGCTTCTTGGCGGTCTTGATGACGCGGCAAGCGATTTCGCCACGATTGGCAATGAGGATTTTGTTGATCGCCAAGGCTAGATCTCCATCACGTCTTCAAACGACTCTGGGAAGGAGGTACGGGCCACCTTCTCGTCAATTACCAGCAATGCCTCGTAGGAGGTCGGGTCGAAATCCTTTTCCGCGGCCAGCACCTCGCGGCCAAAGAGCAGGTTGAGCCGGGCGGCATCGAGATTGCCACGCTCGAAAGGTTCCGGTCCGAAATGGTGCCAGAGCGCATGCAGGAACGCTGCATCGATCTTGTGCTCGGCCGAGCCCGGCCGGGCGCGGCGGGGCAGCGCCTTGACCGGCGTCACGCCTTTCGGATTGGCACGGCGGATGGTGAACTGGACACCCGTACCCGGCATGCCGGAAGGGAAGCCACGATGCTTCGTCATGTCGGGAAGGTTGGCCATCGATCCTGATCTTCCCTTACAACGGTATAGTGTCGTGCTTGCGCCAGCGGGTATCGACCTGCTTGTTGCGCAGGGCCGCAAATGCCCGGGCAATGCGCTTGCGTGAGGAGTGCGGCATGATCACCTCGTCGATGAAGCCGCGTTCGGCGGCGACGAAGGGATTGGCGAAGCGCTCTTCGTATTCGGCCGTGCGGGCGGCGATCTTTTCCGGATTGCCGAGCTCAGAGCGATAGAGGATCTCTGTGGCGCCCTTGGCGCCCATCACGGCGATTTCTGCTGTCGGCCAGGCATAGTTGACGTCGGCGCCGATATGCTTCGACGCCATGACGTCATAGGCGCCGCCATAGGCCTTGCGGGTGATCAGCGTCACCATCGGCACGGTCGCCTGGCTGTAGGCGAACAGCAGCTTGGCGCCGTGCTTGATGACACCGCCATATTCCTGCGCCGTGCCCGGCAGGAAGCCCGGCACGTCGACGAGCGTCAGGAGCGGAATGTTGAAGGCATCGCAGAAGCGGACGAACTTGGCGGCCTTGCGGGACGAATCGATGTCGAGGCAGCCGGCCAGCACCATCGGCTGGTTGGCGACGACGCCAACCGTCTGGCCCTCGAGTCGGATATAGCCGGTGACGATGTTCTTGGCGAAATTCTCCTGAAGCTCGAAGAAGTCGCCCTCGTCGGCGATCGCGTGGATCAGCTCCTTCATGTCGTAGGGCTTATTGGAACTATCCGGGATCAGCGAATCGAGCCGCGCCTCCAGCCGTGCCGGATCGTCGTGGAACGGACGCACCGGCGGCTTCTCGCGGTTGTTGAGCGGTAGGAAGTCGAAGAGCAGCCGTACATGCTCCAGCGTCTCGATGTCGTTTTCATAGGCAGCATCGGCGACCGACGACTTCTTCGTGTGCGTGCCGGCGCCGCCGAGTTCTTCGGCGGTGACGATCTCGTTCGTTACCGTCTTCACCACGTCCGGGCCGGTGACGAACATGTAGGACGAGTCACGCACCATGAAGATGAAATCGGTCATGGCAGGCGAATAGACGGCACCGCCGGCGCAGGGACCCATGATGATGGAGATCTGCGGGATGACGCCGGACGCCTCCGCGTTGCGGCGGAACACTTCCGCGTATCCTGCGAGCGAGGCGACCCCCTCCTGGATGCGCGCGCCGCCAGAATCGTTCAGCCCGATCACCGGCGCGCCGTTACGCACAGCCATGTCCATGATCTTGCAGATTTTCTGCGCGTGCGTTTCGGACAGCGAGCCGCCGAGCACGGTGAAATCCTGGCTGAACACATAGACCTGCCGGCCGTTGATCGTGCCCCAGCCGGTCACGACACCGTCGCCGGCGATCTTCTGCTCGGCCATGCCGAAATCGACCGCGCGGTGGGTGACATACATGTCATATTCTTCGAACGAGCCCGGATCGAGCAGCACTTCGAGGCGTTCGCGCGCCGTCAGTTTGCCCTTGCCATGCTGTGCGTCGATCCGCTTCTGACCACCGCCGAGATAGGCTTCGTCGCGACGGGCTTGCAACTGTTCGAGTATGGGGCGCATTTTTACTCCCTTGGACCTGTATCGGGCGCCATTATGCCGATCTTTTACGCTTGAAAACAGTTGAAGATGTGCAAAGGCAGAAATATAAAAAAGCAAAACTGAAATTGCGAAGTTGCAAATATGGCGATCGGAAAACTCTTCATAGGACGCAAGGTGCGCGATCTGCGGCTGGCCAGCAATACGACGCAGAGCCAGTTCGCCGAACGCATCGGCATCTCCACCAGCTACCTCAACCAGATTGAGAACAACCAGCGTCCGGTCTCCGCTGCCGTTTTGCTGGCGCTCGCCGACAAGTTCCGTCTCGACATTTCCGAACTCTCGGTCGGTGAGAACGACCGGCTGCTGTCGGCGCTGTCCGAGGCTTTGACCGATCCATTGTTCGAGACCTACTCGCCGAGCCTGCAGGAGCTGAAGCTCGTCACCCAGAATGCTCCGGGTCTGGCGCACGCGCTGATCGCCTGTCACCAGGCCTATCGCCGCAACTCGGAACGCCTTGCGAGCTTTGACGCAACGCTTGGGCGTGCCGGTGGACCGGCCGAGACGACGCCGTATGAGGAAGTGCGTGACTTCTTTCATTTCGTCGACAACTACATTCATGAGATCGACGTGATGGCTGAAGCGCTGGCGGGCGAACTTGGCATCGGCAGGGGCGACAACCAGTCGGTGCTGGCGGAACATCTCAAGAAGAGGTTTGGCGTACATGTTGCCCGCGGCGCGGCCGGTGACGATGCCATTCGCCGCTACGATCCCGACGCCCGCATTCTGACCATCAATCCATATGCCGCCGCCTCCACACGCGATTTTCAGCTGGCACTGCAGATCGCCCAATTACAGGCGGCGGGCGAGATCGACGCTGTGGCGCAAGGGGCAGGCTTCCGTTCCGAGGAGGCGCTGGAAATCTGCCGCATGGGTCTGCAGAACTATTTCGCTGGGGCGCTGCTCCTGCCTTATGGTGCATTTTTGGCTGCAGCGCAGGAATTGCGGCATGATCTTGAGCTTCTGGCCGCTCGTTTCGGCGCCTCGATCGAACAGGTCTGTCACCGCCTGAGCACGCTGCAGCGGCCCGGCCGCAAGGGAGTCCCGATCTTCTTCGCCCGCATCGACCGGGCCGGCAACATCACCAAGCGCCACAGTGCGGCACGGTTTCAGTTCGCCCGTTTCGGTGCGGCCTGTCCCCTCTGGAACGCGCACGAAGCCTTCGAGCGCCCGGGCCGCATTCTGCGCCAACTCGCCGAGACGCCGGACGGCGTGCGCTATCTCTGTCTGGCGACCCATGCCTCGAAGGGAAGCGGCGGTTTCCGGGTTGCCCGCCCGGAATATGCGCTGGCGCTCGGTTGCGAGATCTCCTACGCCCGTGCCTTCGTCTATGCCGACAATCTCGATCTGGACAACGCCGAAGCCTTCGATCCGATCGGCATTTCATGCCGCATTTGTGAGCGTTCAAACTGCGCCAGCCGCGCCGTCCCGCCCTTCAAGCGCCGCCTGCAGGTGGATCACCATGTAAGGCGCGTCGTACCCTACGGGCTCGAAAGCTGAGGAGGCGGCAGCCGCCGCCCAAAAGCTGAAGGCCCCCCACTTGCTGGTCCTCTCGTTGCCGGGATACCGGCGGGACCCGAGGCGGAACCAGAGGGCTACGCCGGACAGCGTCGCAATGGAATCGACAGCCGAAACTGGCAGGGAGTTTCCAAGGGCTGGACGGGGGTGCCAAGGGGGCGCGCATTAGCCACATAACCGATGGGCAGCGGAGAGCTTTTTGTAGAACATATCTGGAGTCTACCAAGGTCTTGCAGAAGTCAAGAGACTAGTTGCACTTGCAAGTATCTACTATACTCATTATTGCTTAGGCGTCAAAAAGGTAATGCTGGCTGAGAATGCAAGGCGCTTATATACCTCGTTTGGATTGTTGGTACAGGCCTTGGCAAGCGATCGTTTTCGCGATCGTCTGGTTGTTTACAATTGTCTATTTTGGACTGGTTGCCTCTGGAGAGATAGTCAGCAAACGAACTTCTGCTGAAGTAGCGATAGTTTTCCTGATCGTCCTTGTTCCGTCCTTTGGGCTGCTAGCCTATTATATTGGACGGCTAAATTATAGAAAGCCTGTGGTAACCATATCATCTGATGGAATTGACCATCAAATGTTGCGGAAGCGCATTCCTTGGTCGTCAATCGAGAAGGTGGCAGTGGTTTTGTTGCGGCCAAGCCCATGGGGAAAAGCGCTGCGGGTTCAGTTGAAGCAAGGCAGTGATAAGGAACTAGTTGCCGCAATAGCGCGGTTTAATGTTGGCTTGGCCTGGTCGACTATCGACATTCCTATTCTCGGTTTCAGTCGTACGCCATCAGAGGTACAAGCAATCGTAGAACGTTATCTGCGCCGGTACGGAGAGGCCTCAAGCGGGCCGGGGACGCAAGCCCAACAATGAAGGAGTGGACTGGAGAACTAGGGGCAGTTTCTCATCTAAAGCTAAAATCCGGAAACGAAAAAACCCCGGAAAGCCGGGGTTTTTCAATCCGATATGGAACGCTACGAAGCGCCTTCGGAGTAGGAATGGTGCCCAGAAGAGGACTCGAACCTCCACACCCTTGCGAGTACCAGCACCTGAAGCTGGCGCGTCTACCAATTCCGCCATCTGGGCGACGGAGGCGGATGTACGGGGATAGCCCGTCGGTGTCAACGGGCTTTTTGAAGTTTTTGCAATGACATGTGCAAATCGCTCATTTCTAGCGCGCGGCCCAGTCTCGGATCAGGGTCAGGCCTTGGTGGAGCAGGGTCTGCGCCGCATCGTCCGTGGCTGCCTCGACATAGCAACGCATTTCCGGGGCGTTGCCGGAGGGGCGGAAGTGGATGATTCTCTTGTCCGCCAGCGTCACCCGCAGCCCGTCGATATCGCTGATGCGTGCCGGAATGCCGATTGGCGCCAGGAATGCCGCGACGGCCCCCGGGCCGGAGCGCAGCATGGTCATCAGGGGTGCGCTCGTCTCGATCGGATAGTTTTCCAGACGGTCGGCGGCGGCGACCGGGAGATGGAACGAGGAGGCGACCGCCGACAGCGGTTCTCCGCGCTCGGCGGCAAGCGCAAGGACGGCAAGCGCAGGCAGGAAGCTGTCGCGGGTCGGAAGAGCGGCAAGAACCTTGCCGTTAACGGTACACGGCGTGGCCGTGAGTGTGCCGCCGTTTGCCTCGAACCCGACGACTGCCTTGGCGCCGTTCGCCACCGCCTCTTCCATGGCCGCGATCACGAAGGGCGAGCCCACCCGCGTTCGCAGCACCTTGAAACGGCCGGCGGCCTCGATGCCCGAATTGGAGGTGACCGGCGTGGCCACAACGTCGGCACCGAGAAAATTCGCCGCGATCAGGCCGAGCAGGTCGCCGCGCAGCGGGATACCGGCCTCGTCGGCGACCAGTGGACGGTCGCCGTCGCCATCCGCAGAAACAATGGCGTCGAGCCGATGCTCGTATACCCAGCGGCGCAACTGATCGATCGTGTCGGCGGAAACCGCTTCCGTGTCGACCGGAATGAAAATGTCCGAGCGCCCGAGCGCGACGCACTCGGCTCCAAGGCTGGTGAGAAGCGTCACGAAAAGATCGCGGGCAACCGTGCTGTGCTGATAGACGCCGATCCGTAATCCCTTGAGTGTGCCGGACGGCAGGAGACCGGCGTAGCGCTCGAGGAACAATGCCTCGGCTTCGTGTGAAGCGTCGCCAGCGGCAGCGGGCGAGGCCTCAATGGCGCCGGCGGCCGATATCGATTCGGCGATCGCCATGATCGCTGCTTCGTCGGCTTTGCCGATCTCGCCGTCCGGCCGGTAGAACTTGATGCCGTTGCGATCGGCCGGAATATGCGAGCCGGTGATCATCAAGCTGGCGGCACGGCGCTTCAGGCCGAGGAGCGCAAGCGCGGGCGTGGGGATCGTGCCGCAATCGAACGGTTCAAACCCTACCTGCCGCAGCGCACCGATGACGATCGCGGCGATTGCCGGGCTCGACGGCCGGAAGTCGCGGCCGACCAGGATCGCGTCGCCCGCTCGTGCCAGGCCGGATTGGAGAAGGTGCCCGGCGAAGGCAGTAGCATAGAGTGCGGCCGGCGGGCCTTCGAGATCGCTTGAAAGACCGCGCAGTCCGCTGGTGCCGAATTTCAGACTCATGCCGTGCTCCGAGTTGTAGTATCCTGATGTCACCCGCATCTCATGCCCGATTTTCTCCGTCTTGTCCTCTCCTTCCGAGACGCAAGACACCGGGCAGCCTTCGGATCGAGGCGCGGGAATGGATCGGCACGCGAAGTGTCGAACGAAAAAGGGACGCAGAGCAAATTCGTTCTCCAGAAACGCAAAGAGGATCGCAATGTCCAGGTTTCGCAGTCTCGTTCTCGCCGGCGCCACGAGCCTTGTCGGCGTCCTTATCCCGCTCTCCGCCAGCGCCCTGCCGCCAGCGGTTCCGGATCACGGCATGGGCTCAGATGTTGTTGCTGCCCGCGTCATCTGCAATGCTTATAGCTGCTCGAATTTTGCGCCGCTCTACAGTCCCTACTATCGCCCCTACTACAATCCGATCTACCGTCCATACTATCGATCGTACTACTGGCCGGCCTACAGGCCTTACTACAGACCCTATTACAATGGCCCCTACAACCGGCCGTATTACCCGCCCTACGGAACCTATCGTAGCCCCTACGACAGCCCTTACTACACTGCGCCAACCTACAGCGGTTACAGCCCGCATGTGAGCTGGTGCCTGAACCGCTACCGCACCTACAATCCGTCAACGGACCGATATCATGCCGGCGGTGGCGTATACCGCCTCTGCTATTCGCCGTACCGCTGAACCCGCAGGCGCCTGGGCCTCAGGTTCGATCGACGTGGCCGAGATCGCGATCCGGCTCGATGACGTCGCGCACGCGTTGCTTCAGTTCCTTCGGTCCCGGAAAGCCGCCGTCGCGCTTGCGCTCCCAGATGAGCTCATCGTTGACCCGGATTTCGAAGTTCCCGCCGGTGCCCGGAAGAAGTGCGACTTCTCGCAAGGCGTCGCCAAAAGTCTGCAAGAGTTCCTGAGCCATCCAGCCGGCGCGCAAAAGCCAGTTGCACTGCGTGCAGTAGAGAATGGAGATGCGCGGCTTCTGCCCGTTCATGTCGTTCGCTCCGCCGTGCGTAAGCCTGGCGCACCCGTTTTCAGCTCTTCTGAGACCTGCCGCTCGGCTCACGAATATGTCAACTGAATTCATTAGGTTTTATCGCAACCAGGCTTGCGTCGGAATAGGCCAGCCCCGAAACGGTGCACGATGCAACATTTCCTGACTGGATTCCCATGAGCGATATCACATCCCGACAGCCTCGGCTGCTCCTGCCTTTCCTCGGCCCTGTCTACTCCTCCTTCAGCGAAAGCGCAGAGACGCTGCTGCGCTTTCTTGCCGGCGCGCTCTTTGCCGTTCACGGCTATGGCAAGATCCTCAATCCCTTCGGGGCGGCCGGCATGGTGGAGAACCTCGGCTTCTATCCGGGCGTGGTCTGGTCGCCACTGCTGGCGGCGACCGAGTTCTTCGGCGGCATCCTGGTTGCGATCGGGTTGTTCACACGCCCGGCTGCGTTCGCCTCGATGATCGTCCTCGCTGTAACCATCTACTTCCACTGGATCGTCAAGGCCGAAGGGTTCATGGGGGCGGAGAAGTCCATTCTCTGGGCGGCAATCATGCTCTACTTTGCCGTTCGTGGCGCCAACGGCCAGTCGGTCGACGCCCGGATCGGTCGCCAGTTCTGAGGGCTTTCCTCGCTGCGCAGCATCGTGGTCACGACGGCGAACAGGATCTCGCCGTCATAAGGCTTCATCAAGACAGGGGTGCCATTAAACCCCTCGACACCATGCCGGTATACTTCCGACACGGTGGTGAAGATGAATGGCGTGCCCAGGCGCACAAGTCGTCGGGCCGTGGCGGCCGCCTGCTCCGCCTGCATCGGCACGTCGATCAGGCACAGATCGATGGCCGAGAGGTCACTGTCGGTCCAACGCGCAAACTGATCGGGCCGAACGGTGTGGACGCGACCGTGCAGCGTCTGGCCGATCAAGAATTCGGCGTCGAGCGCGATCAGGAATTCTTCCTCGATGACAGCTATTCTCGGTTCGGACGTGTTCATTCGATGACACTCTGGGGCGAAGACAGGCCCGATGCGGACAATCCGCCGCGCCGAAAGCATCTTCGCGTCCGTAACCCGAGCCGTCATTTAAATAAGACATAGTCGGCCGGAATTCGGGAACTGCATCACGTCGGTTGCGT
Source organism: Rhizobium sp. ARZ01 (assembly GCF_014851675.1). Lineage (NCBI taxonomy): Bacteria > Pseudomonadati > Pseudomonadota > Alphaproteobacteria > Hyphomicrobiales > Rhizobiaceae > Rhizobium > Rhizobium sp. ARZ01. The sequence continues at coordinate 490,740 of NZ_JACVAE010000002.1, read as the reverse complement.
TGTTTTCACCGTTGCAGCCGGGAGGTAGGAGACGCAAGCCCCATTCTCGCGCTTCTTTTTGGAGGACGACGAATGCCCGATGCGGTGGCAGGCAAATGGCATACCCCTTGCGCGAAATGCCCTTTGCGCGCCCTCAAGCACTTTCGTGAGTTTTCCGCAGACGAACTGGACTTCGTGTCACGTTTCAAAGCCGGGGAGCTGTCGGTTGAGCGGGGCGCCACGATCCTGGTCGAGGGAACGCACAGTCCGCACATCTATACCGTTCTGAGCGGGTTGGGCTTTCGCTACAAGTTGCTCGAAGATGGCCGACGCCAGATCATGAACTATGCCTTTCCCGGTGATCTTCTCGGTCTCCAGGGTGTGTTGATGGGCGAACTGGATCATTCCGTTGAGGCGCTGACGCCGATCACGCTCTGCGTCTTCGAGCGCTCCAAGCTGGAAAGCCTGTTCGAGCGGCATGCCTCGCTCGCCTATGACCTGACGTGGATTGCCGCGCGGGAAGAGCGAATCCTCGATGAACATCTCTTGAGCATCGGTCGACGCTCCGCGCTTGAGCGGACCGCCTACCTCCTCTCCTACATTCATCAGCGGGGAAATGCGGTTGCCGGTAGCGGCGGAGCGAAAAAAATCATTCCGCTCACCCAGCAACATCTGGCAGACACGCTCGGCCTGTCGCTGGTGCACACCAACAAGACACTTCGCAGGCTTGCGGAACGACGGCTCATCAGATGGCAGGACGGCGGCTGTGAGGTGTTGGAGGCAGACGAACTGCTAAGGGTTTCCGGATGGGAGGGCCTGAAGGAAACGGCCCGCCCGTTTATCTGAGATCGTCAGGTCTCCACATCCCAATAGAGCGGAAACATCGGGTCGAAAACCGTCACCGGACCGGCGCCCGTCTCGATCTTCGCCGGGAAGGCGACGGGCGTTTCGCGGCGCACGAGCCGGATCGTCTCCTCGTTGGCGGGCAGGCCGTACCAGGCCGGCCCGTTCATCGACGCGAAGGCCTCCAGCCGGTCGAGCGCCTTCTCTTCCTCGAACACGTGCGCCAGGCAACTCATGGTGTTGATCGAGGTGTAGATGCCGGCGCAGCCGCAGGCGCATTCCTTCAATGGGTCCACATGCGGGGCGGAATCGGTGCCGAGGAAGAAGCGCGCATCACCGGAGACGGCCGCGGCGCGCAATGCCAGCCGGTGCTGTTCGCGCTTGGCGACCGGCAGGCAATAATAGTGCGGCTTGATGCCGCCGACGAGGATGGCGTTGCGGTTGATGATCAGGTGATGGGTCGTGATCGAGCCGGCAAGATTGGCCTTCGACGCTTTGATATAGTCGATACCATCCTTCGTCGTCACGTGTTCCATCGTGACCTTCAGGTCCGGCAGGCGCCGGCGCAGCGGATCGAGCACGGTGTCGATGAAGACGGCCTCGCGGTCGAAGATATCGACTTCCGGCGTCGTCACCTCGCCATGGACGCAGAGCGGCAGGCCGACCTTCGCCATGCGTTCCAGCACCGGCATCGCCTTTTCGATGTCGCGCACGCCGCCATGGGAATTCGTCGTCGCGCCCGCAGGATAGAGCTTTACCGCCGTGACGAGGCCGCTTGCCTTGCCGGCTTCGACGTCGTCGGGGCTGGTGTTCTCCGTCAGGTACAGCGTCATCAGCGGCTGGAAGCGGTCGCCTGCGGGCACTGCTGCCATGATCCGTTCGCGGTAGGCCCTCGCATCGGCCGTCGTGACCACCGGCGGGACGAGGTTCGGCATGATGATCGCGCGGGCAAAATGACGGCTCGTGTCGGCGATCACGCCTTTCAGCATCTCGCCGTCACGCAGGTGCAGATGCCAGTCGTCGGGGCGGCGGATGGTGATCGTTTTCATGCGCTTTGACTCCGCGGCAAGGGGATGTCGCGCGCATTATCACCCCGACGTGGCCTGTGGCAAACGTTTTGCCGCCTTAGGCCGGCTGGGGCCCGTACTGGTTGGCTCCGGGCGTGCCTTCGCTGATATACCAGTAGAGCAGCACGATCCAGCCGATCAGCGGAATGAGGCCGATTAGCAGCCACCAGCCGGACCGACCGATATCGTGCAGACGCCGGGCAGCCACGGCAATGCCTGGCAGCAGCACGCCGAGCGCGAAGATGATGCCGAGGATCTCTTGGCCGAAAATTGCCTGGTCGATGAGACCGAGGATCACCGAGGCGATGAGATTGAAAAGCGCAAACCACCAGAATTCGGCACGGCCAGCACGGCCGGTGAAATCGGCATACTTTGAAAAGACGGTCGAGACTGCTTCCTGAAAATTCATGATCCCTCTGGCCCCATGACTGAGAAATTACAATACCAAGGTTGTGTCGCGCGAAAACTGCAACGATTCGCTCGCGAACGCAATGTGAGCGGGTATTGTCAGGTCTGCTCCAACGTAAGGTCGGCGGGGCGTCGGTTTTCGAGGATGAGGCGTCCGTTCGGCAGGTCGTTTCCGTATACCTTCGCGTGCGCGGCTTCCTCGCTCAGTTTGTAGCCTCGCCAGCGTGCCCAGAGTCTTTCTTCCAGCACTTCAATTGGTGGTGCGATCATGATGGAGTAGTCAAACAGGCCCTCCAGCTCAGCCCACTGGCCCTGGTTCAGCAGCAGGTAATTGCCCTCCACGATGATGAAGCGATGCGCAGGCGAGACAACACGCGCCGAGGCGATGGCGATTTCGCGTGACCGGTCGAACACAGGGACCAGGACCTCCTGGTCGGCCGCACGAACCGCGCGAATGATGTCGAGGAAGCCGCGAACGTCGAAGCTCTCCGGTACGCCCTTGCGTGCCAGGAGCCCACGCGCGATCAGAACGGCGTTGTCCATGTGGAAACCGTCCATAGGCAGAACTTCGGCGCCTTCTCCTCTCATTCTGAGGGTACCTGCCAACTGGTCCGCCATGGTCGACTTGCCGGCGCCGGGCGGGCCGGCGATGGCGATGAGGACGCGCTTCGCATCGGTGGCCCGTCGCACGATCTCGCCGGCGATGTCCTCGATCGGCATAGTCATGCGGCCAGTGCTTCCACGGGCGGTTCCTTGGCGCCGGTCATGAAGGCGACCGCATCCGACATGGTGTGTTCCTTCGGATCGATGACGCACAGTCGCCGGCCGAGCCGGTGCACGTGGATGCGGTCGGCCACTTCGAAGACATGCGGCATGTTGTGCGAGATCAGCACGATCGGCAGCCCGCGCGAGCGCACGTCGAGGATCAGTTCCAGCACGCGGCGGCTTTCCTTCACGCCGAGGGCGGCGGTCGGCTCGTCGAGGATAACGACCTTCGAGCCGAAGGCTGCGGCGCGCGCCACCGCGACGCCCTGACGCTGTCCGCCCGATAGCGTTTCGACCGCCTGGTTGATGTTCTGGATCGTCATCAGGCCAAGCTCGGACAGCTTGCTGCGGGCGAATTTTTCCATGGCCGTGCGATCGAGCTTGCGGAACCAGCCGCCGAGCACGCCGGGCTTCCGGATCTCGCGGCCGAGGAACATGTTGTCGGCGATCGAGAGCGCCGGAGAGAGTGCGAGGTTCTGATACACAGTTTCGATGCCGGCGCGCCGGGCCTCGATCGGGGAGTGGAAATGCACGGGCTGGCCGTCCAACCGGATCTCGCCCTCGTCGGGCGTCACGGCGCCCGAGATTGCCTTGATCAGTGTCGACTTGCCCGCACCGTTGTCGCCGATCACGGCAAGGATCTCGCCGGGGTAAAGGTCGAAATCGGCATTGTCGAGCGCGGTGACACGGCCGTAGCGCTTGACGAGACCGCGTGCGGTGAGGATCGGTTCTTTGGCCATCAGCCTGCTACCTTTCTGATCCACTGGTCGACGGCGACAGCCGTGATGATGAGAACGCCGGTGAGGAAGACCTTCCATTGCGGGTCCGCGCCGAGCATGTTGAGGCCCATCGAAACCACGCCCACGATCATGGCGCCGATCAGCGTGCCGAGGATCGAGCCGCGACCGCCGAACAGCGAGATGCCGCCGATCACGGCTGCGGTAATGGCCTGCAGATTGTAGTCGGTGACAGCGGCAGACGGCGAGATCGAGCCGTTGCGGCCGATGGAGACCCAGGCGGCCAGTGCTGCGATCAGGCCGGCCAGCGTATAGGCGCTAAGCAACACGCGATCGACACGAATACCGGAGAGCTTGGCCGCTTCGGCATCATCGCCTACGGCATAGAGGTGCCGGCCCCAGGCGGTATGGTTCAAAGCGTACCAGAGCCCGAAGACAAGCAGCACCATTGTCAGCACGCCGAGCGTGAATACAGCCGAGCCGACCTTGAAGCTGACGCCGAAAACGTGCAGCAGCGGTGTCACAGCCGTCACATCGGCCTCGCGGATCGTCGCGTTCGCCGAGTAGATGAAGTTGGTCGACATGATGACATACCAGGTGCCGAGCGTGACGATGAAGGGCGGCAGCTTGATCCGGGAGACGAGAAAGCCGTTGACGAAGCCGCACAGGCCGCCGACGCCGAAGCCCGCCAGCACGGCGAGCGGCGCCGGCAGGCCGTAGGTGACGGCGAAGTTGCCCATGATCACGGCGGAGAACACCATGATGACGCCGATCGAAAGATCAATGCCGGCCGTCAGGATGACCAGCGTCTGTGCGGCGCCCAGCATGCCGACGATCGCGATCTGCTGCAGGATCAGCGTCAGTGTATAGGAGGAGAAGAATTTTCCGCCGATCGCCATGCCGAAGATGATGATCGCCGCGACGAGCACGATAAATGGTATCGCTGCGGGCGTTGAATGCAGGAAATGCTGGATTTTCTGAACCGCAGTCTTGTCGTGGGTGTCGAACGAAGCGACCTCGATCGCGCTGTGAACCAGGACTTTCTCGAATTCCTGCGATGGCTGTGCGGCTGCGTTGGGCTCGGCCATGAACCTTCCTCCGTGCCCCGCTTCAAGGGGCGTGCAATGCGCTCCGCGCGACCTGCCTGCGACCAGACCCGGTATGCCTGGAAAGCTGCGCGGTTTTATTGTCTTGTCAAAGCGTCGGTATGCGAAGGGCGGCCGGGCCGCCCTTCGCTCGTATTTGACGTTGCCGAGGCTATTCTTAGCCCCAGCACTTGTCCGTGCCGGTCTTGACGTCGATCGACTCCACGCCTTGTGCCGGCTTGCCGGTCACGAGCGCCACGCCGGTGTCGAAGAAGTCCTTGCCTTCGGTCGGCTTCGGCTTTTCGCCGGTCTCGGCGAACTTCTTGATCGCCTCGACGCCGAGTGCCGCCATCATCAGAGGGTACTGCTGCGAGGTGGCGCCGATCACGCCTTCGGCAACCGACTTGACGCCCGGGCAGCCGCCGTCGACCGAAACAATCAGCACGTCGCTCTCCTTGCCGACGGCCTTAAGCGCCTGATAAGCGCCGACGGCGGCCGGTTCGTTGATGGTGTGGATCACGTTGATGTCCGGATCCTTCTGCAGGAGGTTTTCCATGGCGGTCCGACCGCCTTCCTCGTTGCCGTTGGTCACGTCGTGGCCGACGATGCGCGGATCGTCCTCGTCGCCGATCTTGTTCGGATCTTTCGGATCGATGCCAAAGCCGATCATGAAGCCCTGGTCACGCAGAACGTCGACCGTCGGCTGCGATGGGATCAGGTCAAGGAAACCGATCTTGGCGTCCTTGGCCTTGTCGCCGAGCGTCGCGGCGGCCCACTGTCCGATCAGCTTGCCGGCGAGAAGGTTGTCGGTCGCAAACGTCGCGTCGGCGGCCGTGGCCGGATCAAGTGGGGTGTCGAGGGCGATGACGAGCAGGCCGGCGGCCTGTGCCTTCTTGACCTGGTCGACGATCGCCTTGGTGTCGGAAGCGGCGATCAGGATGCCCTTGGCGCCATCGGCGATGCAGGATTCGACCGCGGCCACCTGGCTGTCGTGGTCGCCGTCGATCTTGCCGGCATAGGCCTTGAGCGTCATACCGAGCTCGGCGGCCTTGGCGGTTGCACCTTCCTTCATCTTGACGAAGAAGGGATTGGTGTCGGTCTTGGTGATCAGGCAGGCGGTGATATCAGCGGCGGCGGCCGGCGAAGCAAAGGCAACGCCGAGCGCGAGTGCGCCGAGAGCAGCGCTCACAATGGTTTTCTTCATGCAATCCTCCCAAGGACAAAACGGTATGCGCCATTCGCGCATTTCGGATGCCGGTGCCGTTTCTGCGCCTCGCAGCCGGCCGTGCTTCCGTCCTCAAAGGAAACACCGAAGATAGGCGCTGTCAATAAATAAATCGAATTGAATTATTAATTCGATGTGGCATGCTGCGGCAAAACGGGGCATAGCCCGCAGCAGATGCGCCAGCCCTTGGATCAGGACGGCGCGGCATGCTCGAAGTGAAATCCTTTGCCGGATTTCGGGAGGATACTGACATGGTTGAGGGAACCGCACCGGCACTGTCGCCGGCGGTTATTCTGGACCCGTCCGGCGGGTCGAACCAGGTGCGCGTGCGGGCCTACAACGAGCGACTCGTCATGTCGCTTGTGCGCCGGCACGGCGAGCTTTCCAAGGCGGAAATCGCCCGCCGCAGCGGCCTCTCGCCCCAGACCGTCACCGTCATCATGCGTGCGCTCGAGGCTGATGGATTGCTGATCCGCGGCGAGCCCATGCGCGGCAAGGTCGGTCAGCCCTCGACGCCGATGCGGCTCAATCCGGACGCGGTCTATTCCTTCGGCGTCAAGATCGGGCGCCGCAGCGCCGAGCTCGCCGTCATGGATTTTGTCGGACAGGTTCGATTGCAGCTCCGTCGCATCTATGCCTATCCCATGCCGGACGACATTCTGTCGTTCATCATTGATGGTATCGCCGAATTGGAAGGGCAACTGACTGATGAGCAGCGCCAGCGGATCGCCGGGATCGGCATCGCGACGCCGTTCGAATTGTGGAACTGGGCGGCGGAGGTCGGCGCGCCGCAGCAGGACATGGATCGGTGGCGTGGTGTCGATCTGCAGCGGGACGTTGCCCGACGCATTGCCCACCCGGTTTTTCTCCAGAACGATGCGACCAGCGCCTGCGCCGCCGAACTGGTCTTCGGCTTGGGGCAGCGTTATCCCGATTTCATCTATCTCTTCATCGGCTCATTCATCGGCGGTGGCGTGGTGCTCAACTCTGCGCTTTTCTCTGGCCGCACCGGGACTGCTGGTGCGATCGGCCCGCTGCCGGTGCAGGGCAGGGATGGGAGAACCGTGCAGCTTCTGAAGATCGCCTCGATCTTCGTGCTGGAGAACTTTCTGCGCGCGCGGGAAATCGACCCGAAGCCATTGTGGTACTCGCCTGATGACTGGATCGACTTCGGCGAGCCGTTGGAGACCTGGATCCAGGACACCGCTGCTGCCCTTGCCCAGGCGGTGGTTGCCGCGGCTTCGGTCATCGACTTCTCGGCCGCGGTGATCGATGGCGGATTTCCTGCATGGGTGCGCGAGCGGATCGTCGCTGCGACCCGCATCGCCCTTGAAAGGCATGATCTCCAGGGCGTGATCATGCCGGAGATATTGGAAGGCGAAGCCGGAAGCCAGGCGCGGACCATCGGCGCCGCCAGCCTGCCGCTCTTTGCCCGCTACCTGCTCGACCAGAACGTGCTTTTCAAGGAGCCGGCCTGAGGCGCGGCTTTCAATTCAAGCCTGTTCCTTAGGGAACAGCTGGGACCGGCAGATCATGCGATGGTAATCGTGCTTTCGATATCCTCCCGCTGGCCCGGCTGTTGACGCAGTCGGGCACTTTTTTGTGCGTCCTTGAAACGCGCAACTGCCCGTGCTTCCTTGCGCGCGATTATTGACGTGGAGAATCGCATGCGGGTACTTGTCGTCGAAAATGACCGGGTGACGGCCCTTGGACAGGTGGAAGTGGCGCTGCGGGAGGCCGGGGCCGAGATCGTGCTTTGCCGGCCCCATGCGGGAGAGGCCCTTCCATCGGACGAGACGAGCTACGACGCTCTCGTCGTCATGGGCGGGCCGCAATCGGCGATCGATGACGAGAAGCACCCCTATCTGCCAGAGCTCGCCGACTTGATGCGCCGCAGCGGCGATGCCGGAAAGTCGGTGCTCGGCATATGTCTTGGCAGCCAATTGCTGGCACGTGGCTACGGCGCGGCAAACCTGATCGGGGCCGCACCCGAGTTTGGCTGGTGCGAGATCCACCCCACAGACGAAGGTCTTGCCGATCCGGTGCTGGCCTCGGTTGGCGGTACCTTCCCGATCTTCCAGTGGCATAGCGACACCTTCACCTTGCCGGAGGGGGCAACGCATCTGGCGCACAATAAGGTCGCCACAAACCAGGCCTTTCGCATCGGCCGCGCAGCCTACGGGACGCAGTTTCATTTCGAGGTCGACAGAACTGTCGCCGAGTATTGGCGCGACACCTTTCCGGACCTGATGGAGCGCATGTCGCCGGGTTGGCTCGATCGTCACGACGATCTTGGAGCAGCGCACGGGCCGGACGCCGAGGCGGCGGGAATTGCGATCGCGCGTGCCTGGGTGTCGACGATTGCCGAGGGGGTGGCGCTTGCAAGCGCTGAGACTGTCTCTCGTGTGGACTGAGAGCCTACGCCGCCGAGGTTTGAGAGCGGTGGGTTTCGAAGCCGGTGGCACCGCTGGTCATTTTGCCGCAGCGAGTTGATCGCTTTCCCCTTACGTAGTACCGAGCCCCTGCATAGGACGACCTATGCCGCTGCACTTCATCGGGGACGGCCCCACCAACCCAGGGGGTCGATGATGGCAGGGCCGATCGAACAATTCGAAATCAAATCACTCTTCGACGTCGCCGAGTTCGGCGCGGTTGATATCGATTTCACCAATTCTGCGGCCTACATGATGTTGACCGCAGTCGTTGCCGCCGTGTTCCTGATACTCACCACGAGCCGTCGTCTGCTGGTGCCCAATCGCTGGCAGTCCGCGAGCGAGCTGCTTTACGAATTCGTTGCGAAGACGCTCCGGGAGAACGCCGGAGAGGCGGGAGCCCGCTTCTTTCCGCTCGTCTTCTCGCTCTTCATGTTTATTTTGACGGCAAACCTGATCGGCATGTTCCCGTTCGCCTTCACGGTGACCAGCCACATCGTCGTCACCTTCGCGTTTGCGATGCTGGTCTTTCTCACGGTGACGATTTGCGGGATCGTCCGCCACGGCCTCGGCTTCTTTCGTCTTTTCCTGCCATCCGGTGTGCCGATCGTTCTTGCGCCGCTCATCGTTCCGATCGAGGTGATCTCCTATCTTTCGCGCCCGGTCAGCCATTCGGTACGTCTCTTCGCCGTCATGCTGTCCGGGCACATCACGCTGAAAGTGTTCGCCGGCTTCGTCGTTGGTCTGGGAAGTCTCGGTTCGCTCGGCATGCTTTCTGCGATCGCGCCGCTCACAATGACGGTTGCGCTTACCGGTCTCGAACTGCTGATGGCCGTGATCCAGGCCTACATCTTCACCATGCTAACCTGCATGTACCTGAACGACGCGCTGCACCCCGGGCACTAGGACCGAGCCGCCGACGGGTTCCACCCGGCGGCGGTTCAGATCAGTTGACGCTGACCGGCTTGGAGCGCATGCGCGAGACCGTTTCGCGCTCTGCCCGCTTGCAGCGCATCGGCGGGAGGCCGCGATCCATCAGGTCCATGTCTTCCAGCACCATTTCGCCCATCTTTTTGAAAGCGCTGTCGAGCGCGCCGGCCCGGTGCGCCGAGCGGATGAAGCCTTTTAGGCGGCGGACCGGGTGATCTGCGGCAAGCGGTTCCTGCGGATAGACATCACTTGCCGCCACGATCCGACCGCTTTCGACAGCTGCGATCAGCGCATCGAAATCGACGACGTCGGCGCGGCTGAGCAGGATGAAGGCCGCTCCCTTGCGCATGCGTGCGAAGGCCTCGGTGCCGAGAAAGCCCTTGTTCTCGCTGGTTACGGCGGCGACCACGAAGACGAAGTTGCTTTCGGACAGAACGGTGTCGAGCGATGCCGGTTCGACGCCAGCCTCCTTCAGGATCGAGGCCGGCATCCAGGGATCGAACACGCGGATATGGGCGCGAAAGCCGGAGAGAACGCGGTTCAGTGCCTTGCCGAGGTCACCGAAGCCGATGATGCCGATATCCGATCCGGAGATGAGACGCGCGCCTGCGTTGCCTTCGCCGTCCCAGCGCTCGCGTCCCTCGCGGAAGTCGATGTCAGCGTCGATCACGCCCCGGGCTAGGTTCAGCGCCATGGCGAGGCCGAGCTCGGCCACCGGCTCGGCGAAGACCTGCCCGGTCGTGACCACGTGTATGCCCCGAGCAAAAAGGATCTCGTAGGGCATGTTGTTGATGAGATTGCTCTCGACGTTGAGGATACAGCGCAGCTTCGGCATCCGCCCAAGCGTCTCGGCGGTGAGCGGCGGTTGTCCAATGATGTAGCACGCCTCAGAGAGGGCGGCGTCATCGAGCCCGGCGATGTTGTTGGGATCTGCCTCGACGATCCGGTAGTTCGCCGTCAGGCGCCCATACGCTTCCGGCGTGAAGATCAGGTCGAGCGTGCGCGGCTCGGGTGCGCTGATGACCAATGGTGTTGCTGTTTCCACCATATCTTTCCTCCTGCGCGGCAACCACCACGCTCTCCGGAGTGTCTGATAGCACGGTTTTGCCCTTGGCAGCCTACCAGCCGATGCCCCGAAGGTCGCGTTCGCGCGAAACCGGAGGTTTTGTGCTGGTGAAGGTCCTGCCATTCTGGGTACAGGTGTAGACCGGTTGCTTGAACTCGCCCCACCGCCGCGGCTCGACGTCGTCGTAGCTCTGTGTGCAGACCACATCGCTGGATTTGCCCGCTGAATTTGCCTCTGGCGTCGTCACGCCAGGTAAATCGGTGAAGGGATAAAGTCGCTCGCCGCCGGTAAAAGCACCAGCCTGTTGTGCGAGTGTCGGCGATGACAAGGCAAGCACGGTCAGGGCGAGGGCGGTCGTTCGGAGTGCACTGTGCAATTTCATGTCGTTTCATCGCGATGGGAGGCGCAATATCGGCGCTTTGTAGTACCCCGCCGGCAAAACATGCGATATAGCGCACTCACAGTTTGTGCGGTTTCATGTGGGGTCTCCGATGGCGAATGCAATACGATATCACGAGGGCGACATTCCGGCGGCGGATGCGGCGCGCTACACCGGCGCGGTTGCGATCGACACGGAGACGCTCGGCCTGATCCCACGCCGCGACCGGCTTTGCGTTGTCCAGCTTTCGCCCGGAGACGGAACGGCCGACGTCATCAAGATCGCTGCCGGCCAGACGCGTGCGCCCAACCTCGTCGCGATGCTGAGCGACCCGTCGCGCCAGAAGATTTTCCACTATGGCCGCTTCGACATCGCCGTGCTGTTCCATACCTTCGGTGTCACCTGTTCGCCCGTATTCTGCACCAAGATCGCCTCTCGATTGACGCGGACCTACACCGACCGGCACGGTCTGAAGGACAATCTGAAGGAGCTGTTGGAAATCGACATTTCCAAGCAGCAGCAATCCTCTGATTGGGCCGCCGAAACGCTCTCGCAGGCGCAACTCGAGTATGCCGCCTCCGACGTGCTGCACCTGCATGCGTTGCGCGACAAACTGATGGCGCGGCTTGTCCGCGACGGCCGACTGCAGCATGCCGAAGCCTGCTTCGCTTTCCTGCCGACGCGGGCAAAGCTTGATCTACTCGGCTGGGAAGAGACGGACATCTTCGCCCACAGTTGAGCGCTGAGACCCGGAAATCTGCGTATTTCCGGGTAACGCCCACTTAACCAACAAACTCTATCCTCGGCTGCAGAGTCTATCGATTTTGCAATCAGGATAATTGCATGCTCCCGCCGTTTCAGCAGTCAACCGCCTCGTTTGCCGCCGACCAGCTTCGCTCGATGCTCGACGACATGGAGGCTCGACGCAAGGAAGCTGAGGACAAGGCCGCGGGCAAGGACAAGGACGACAGGATCGTCGGCGCAACCCCGGATCCTGTCTCAGCGGCCGCAAACGCAAAGATCAATGCCCATTTCTTCGGATCGCTGAAAGTCGACCCGGATGCATTGGTTAAATTGATTGCGCGCTTCGCTTCCGCGCTCGGCATCCAACAGAACCCGGATGAAACCAGTTTTTCTTTTGCGAGACGCCTCGGCGACGCCGTGACGATGTTGGCCTTCGGCAAGACCCACGCGGGAGGCGAGCCGGTAAAAATCACGTTGAAGTCTCTTGGCGCCACGCAGGATGAGGTGGCTTCCATCTTGAAAGGAACTGCAACAGGCGAGCAGAATCCGATGGCGGAAATGGCTGCACGCATCGCGAGGGATGCTGGATTGACCGGGGAGGAAGACGACTTCGGCGAACAGATGTCCTTCGCACTGATGGCGATGCGATCGACGCTGCCGGAAGACGACAAGGCCCTTGAAAAAATGACCGGCCTGAAGGATCTCGGCCTCACGGCGCAAGACATGCTGGACGCGATTGCAAATCCGTGGAGCGATGCCGCGCGGAAGGTGAAGAATGCGCTTTCCGGCCAAGCCGAAGGCCGAATGGCCATGACGCGTGAAATGAAAAAGGTCATTCAGCGCCTTGAGGATGTTGCAGATCCAAAGACTGCTGAGGAATTGAAACTACGGGATACAAAGTCCGAGCCCGGTCGGGTCGAGGATACGGAGACCAAGGCGGAGCGCAAGCAGGACATACAGAACCTCGATAACGCCGAGAAGCTGGAAGATGTCCGCGAACAGCAGGATGCGGTGAAGGAGCATCTCGAGGATGCCGAAAGTGCCGGTGATGGTACTACCGCTACTGACGGCAGCTTGCAGATCATCCAGGTCCTTGCGTCCCAGTCGGTCAAGCATGAAGCGGGCGACGACGGCGCGGTCAACGACAACAGCGCTTCAAGCGAGACTGCAGCCGAGAGCCTGTCGGAAGCAGCACCGGGATCGCAAGCTGAACGAGAAGTTCGCGACATTCTGCAGCTTTCCGAAGCCATCGATCGTGAGGGCATCCTGGTGCTGCCAGTAGATGATATCGGGATTTACGAACTGCTCCGCCGGAAGGCCGCCTGAGGCCTGCCGACATTGCTCGCCCGTTCGCTCAGGGCCGCGCTTGGCGGACGATCCCGACCCGCGCGAGAACTTCTTTCGGGATCTCATATCGACGGATGACGTCGCGCTGGTTCCGCAGGCCGCAGATCTCGCGCTGGATGAAAAAGGCCCAGACGGCATCTGCCGCCGCGTCCAGCAACTCATCGCGCTGCTTTGGCTCGCAGCCGGGATTCGTCTTCAGCCGCTCCAACGCTTTCTCAACCCGGTGCCCGTGGCGACCGAGCGCCTCGGCGCGTTCGGCCATCAGTTCGTATTCAAGCACGTTGAAGCCGCTGGCCGCCGACTGGACAAATGATTGCGGTGGACGCACGGGCATGAAAATCTCCAATCCTGTTGCCTCTCGGCTCCGCCGCCAGAGCGACATCGTATGCTCGAAAAGGAGCAAATACCGCGTTCCCGTGATACCGTAGGGCGCTCTTTACCAAATATTAACCATGCAATGCGAAACCTTGATGGCATTCAGTATTGCGGCGGAACCGATCAAGGACAGACCCCGCACCATTGCATCCAGTACGCGCATCGTCATTTTCTGAGTCAGTGACCGCCGCTTCTGCCAAGTGCTTTGAAGAGTTCCGCCAAGGGGAGCTCGCCAGTCATCAACCCGTGGGCGCGCATGATGCCTCCCAGCCTGAAAATGGATTGTTGGAGAGAGGCATCGTGTCGGTCGGATGGCGGCACCTGGAAGATGCCGGATGGAGAAAGTGATGTTGCCGCGTATTGCGACGCCAATCACCGTCCCGATCCCGTCACAGGAGGCGACAAATGAAGTCGCACCCGGCGGCTCACGCCCGGCGCTCTCCGCCGAGGCGCTGACAAATCTGCGCGCCGCCCTAGTTCTCCGGCTGCTCGAGGCGCTGATGCGCCAGGTGGGGCAAAACGGAGACAAGGGTAACGTCGCCCTTCAACTGCTTGATGTCCTGTTTGCCGCGATGAAGGCGCTGCCACCACGCAACGGCCAGGACAACGAGCCAGCTCGGCGCCTCGCTGCGCTGCTGTCACGTCTTCCGGCCGAGATGCGGCCGTCAATCGAGCGTCTCCTGACAACCGCCTTCTCAGTTGCTTCAACGCGCGTGCTCATGGAAACCATCCGCAATCCCGGTGGGCCGGACGCACAGCGGCTGGCGCAGGCGCTTCTCCACGCCGCGGCCGCAGAACAACACGATGGCGAGCAGCCAGCAGCCAGAGGGGAGAGCCAGCGATTTGCCAATCTTGATGCGCGTCTCGCGGCATCGGCAAGAAATGTGCGGCAAGGTTTGTCCCCTGGCGCTGGCGCTACGAGCCCAGGGAACGGCGGAGAATTGCAAGCGGCACTGCGCCGGCTTTTCGAGACTGGTATCGACTCGCGGACCGCGGTAGCGCGCTCGCCAGCGCCGACGCAGGCTCCTGCGACGCCTGTAGCGCCTGCCGAAACATCGGGGCATGGTGCCGACAGAGGGCAGAATACGGGCGTGCCCAGGAGCAACGAGAGTACACGTGCCAATTCGCAAGCCGCATCGTCCACTGCACCGGGTCAACTGGCAAGCGGTATGGACGAAGGACAATCCTCCCACATCGAGGCGGATAACGACGACAGGCCGATCGGTAAGTCCACCGGAGCGACAGAGAATGCACGTGATGAGGCGGTGAAACGTGCGAATGTGCCCACGCAGGAATCTGTGCGGCAACTGATCGCCGGCATCGTCTCAAATCTTACGGAGGACGAAACGCTTATCCTGCGCCTTCTGCTGGGAGCACCGCTGCCTGAATCGTCCGCGCCGAGCGGGGATCAATCGCTGCCGCCCGAACCGCCTGCTGACAACTCAGCCTCGGGGCAGCCAGCGGAAGGAGCAGATCTATCCAACGATGCCGCGGCGCGCTCGCGCGCTGGGCTCGATCCATCGTCGTTGGAAGCAGCTGAAGGCGATACAGACGCCTCCAAAGCGCCCGTCGCGCGGCAGGAAGACGGCGGTGACGAGGCGCTCAAGCCCGAAAATAGCGACAAGGCAGTGCGACCTGCCGCCAATGCAGTCCCCCAGCCGGATCGCCCGGCTGAAAGACTTCCCATACCCGTTGTGATCCGCGAGGGAATTGGCGCGCCCGTCGTGCCCTACCTGCCGGCTCAGGATGACCTCGACAGCCTGGATGCCGTGCAAGAGGAGAAGGCCGAGGACGACGAGGAGGGGTCTGACACCGATGGTGAAAACGAAACCGACGAGGGCAGTGGGGAAGGAAACGACCAGGATCTGCCAATGGAACAGGAACCCGTTGCCGATCCCGATCTCGCGCGCCGCCGCAGCAGGATAGAGGCGTTTGTCGGGCCACCCGATCCGGGCTTCACCTTCTACCAGAAGCTCGGGGACTACTGGACCTGATCCGCGCAACGCGGATTGTATCAATGAGCGGCACAGCCGCCACGAAAAAGCCCGCGGAGATCGCTCTCCGCGGGCTTCGTATTTCGCGCTGCGCGCCGATTACTCGGCGTTGCCGCGGTTCTTCAGGGCAGCACCCAGGATGTCGCCGAGCGAAGCGCCCGAGTCGGACGAGCCGAACTGTGCGACGGCTTCCTTCTCTTCTGCAATTTCCAGCGCCTTGATCGACAGCTGGATCTTGCGATCCTTCTTGGAGAAGTTGAGGACGCGGGCGTCAACAACCTGACCAACCGAGAAACGCTCCGGACGCTGTTCGTCACGGTCGCGCGACAGATCGTTGCGGCGGATGAACGAGACGATGTCCTCGTGGTCGACGAGCTTCACTTCGATGCCGCCATCGTTGATCGCGATGACTTCGCACGAAACGACAGCGTTCTTGCGAAGGTCGCCCGAGGCAGCAGCGTCGCCGACCGAGTCACGGCCGAGCTGCTTGATGCCGAGGGAGATGCGCTCCTTGTCGACGTCCACATCGAGAACGACAGCCTTGACGACGTCGCCCTTGTTGTACTCCTCGATGACCTGCTCGCCCGGACGGTTCCAGTCGAGGTCGGAGAGGTGGACCATGCCGTCGACGTCGCCTTCGAGGCCAATGAACAGGCCGAATTCGGTCTTGTTCTTGACTTCGCCTTCGACTTCGGTGCCAGCGGGGTGGCTGTGCGCGAATGCTTCCCACGGATTTTCAAGCGTCTGCTTGAGGCCGAGCGAGATGCGGCGCTTGGTCGGGTCGACTTCGAGAACGACAACGTCGACTTCCTGGCTCGTGGACAGGATCTTGCCGGGGTGTACGTTCTTCTTGGTCCAGGACATTTCGGAGATGTGGATCAGGCCTTCGATGCCCGGCTCCAGCTCGACGAACGCACCGTAGTCGGTGATGTTCGTAACCGTACCGGAGATCTTCTTGCCGGTCGGGTACTTCGTGCCGATGCCATCCCACGGATCGCTCTCGAGCTGCTTCATGCCGAGCGAGATACGGTGGGTTTCCTGGTTGATGCGGATGATCTGAACCTTGACCTGCTGGCCGATGGACAGGATCTCCGACGGATGGTTGACGCGGCGCCAGGCCATGTCGGTGACGTGCAGCAGGCCGTCGATGCCGCCGAGGTCGACGAACGCACCGTAATCGGTGATGTTCTTGACGACGCCGTCAACAACCTGGCCTTCTTCGAGGTTCTGAACGATTTCAGAACGCTGCTCGGCACGGGACTCTTCGAGGACCGTACGACGCGAAACGACGATGTTGCCACGGCGCTTGTCCATCTTGAGGATTTCGAAGGGCTGCGGGTTGTGCATGAGCGGCGTGACGTCGCGGATCGGACGGATGTCGACCTGCGAACGCGGCAGGAAGGCAACGGCGCCGTCGAGATCGACGGTGAAGCCACCCTTGACCTGGTTGAAGATAACGCCTTCGACGCGCTCGCCAGCTTCGAACTTGACTTCGAGCTTGGCCCAGCTCTCTTCGCGGCGAGCTTTTTCGCGCGAAAGAACGGCTTCGCCGAGTGCGTTTTCGATGCGCTCGACGTAGACCTCGACTTCGTCGCCGACCTTCAGCGTGCCGTCCTTGGACTTGGCGCCGAATTCCTTAAGCGCGATGCGGCCCTCGACCTTGAGGCCGACGTCAACAATGGCAACGTCCTTCTCAATGGCCGTGATGATGCCCTTGGTAACATAGCCTTCGGCCAGGTCGTGGGTGGCGAAGGATTCCTGCAGGAGGGCTGCGAAATCGTCGCGCGTGGGATTAGCTTGGGACATGGAAACTCCTGATGTGCCTGATGGCACGGGCGCCGGGGGTTAGCGTTGACAAGGAGCGAGGCACGTCCGCTTCCTCATCGGAAGCAAAACCGGCGCGGGGACGGCAATCGCTCTAGTGCTTAAGGACAGCGTCGATGATGGATTTCGCCGCCGAAAACGCCGCCTCTATACTCATTTCCGAGGTATCAAGCAAGTGCGCGTTATCCGCCGGCCGCAGCGGGCTGTCGGCGCGGCCCATGTCTCGTTCGTCGCGGCGGCGCACATCCTTGTACACGGCATCGTAGTCCGCCATGCCGCCATTGGCGACGATCTCGTTATAGCGCCGGCGCGCGCGCACGTCGGCCGAAGCCGTGACATACAGCTTTACGGCCGCATCTGGGCAGACGACGGTGCCGATGTCGCGTCCGTCCAGCACCGTGCCCGGTTTCCGCCCGGCGAATTCTCGCTGCGCCTCGACCAGCGCACGGCGCACCGCCGGCATAATGGCAATCTTCGAGGCGGCCTCGCCGATCTCATGGGCGGAGAGCACGGATCTGTCGAGCCCGCCAAGGTCCAGCGTGCGCGCGACATTGGCGGCGACCGCTTCGTCGTCCAGCGGAAGGCCGCGGTCGAGCAGCGCCTTTGCCGTGGCCCGATAAGTCAGCCCGGTGTCGAGATGATGAAAGCCGTATTCCTCGGCGATCCGACGCGAGAGTGTGCCCTTGCCGGCAGCCGCTGGACCGTCGATGGCAATCGTCGTCATTGGGAATCCTTGCGTACATCCGCGTTCACGGTACGTGTTAGCGGAAAACAGGGCGTGATGCCAAGGGCGAATGAGAATACCTGCCGCCAGAAGCGCTCTCTCACGCTCTGACGATCGCAAGGCGAGTGGTCGGCCAGGCCTGGCTCGAACCTATCGGGACTTCTCCGCCTTCCGTCGTCGGCGCTCCTTGAGGACGGCCCGTAAGGCCATGGCGGAAACCGCTGCCATCAGGACAAGGACAACAGGATGGGTGTCAGGAACGGTCGGGTTGCTGCCCTCGATTTGCTTCCAGAGCACGAACAAGGAGGCGAAAAGGGTTGCACCAAAGAGGATGATGCCTGAGCGAAGCCCTCTATTGTCAATCGTTCTTAGGAGGTCGGTTGGTGCGGTGCGGATCAAATCCAGCATCGATGGCATAGGTTCTAGTCCCTCACCTTCGAACAGCGGAGCTGTGTCGAGGATAGCGTTCTGCCGCCGGCCCCAGACCGCCTCGGCCAGGAACGACAGAGAGAAGAAGACCGCGGCGCACAGCGCTGCCAATGGCGCCGGCAGCGCACCCTGACGGTACAACAGGAACGAAATGAGCATCAACAATGCAATGGCTGCAGCGCTCAGCGATTTGCGCTGTCCCAGTGTCTCCACCGCCTGATGGTCCGCCTCGCTCAGCACGACCGCCTTCGCCCGCAAGTGACGGCGATAGACCACACGCCCGTCATCGAGACGGCGCACAATGCGGCTGGGGAGCTTTGTCATGCTTGTCCTCCGGTTTCAGCGAAGCCTAACCGACGGGCATTAATGTCTCGTTCCCGTGATGGTTGCAATCTTAAGCTTTGCTTTCGATCTGCGCCCCCAGCCCCGTCATCATGCCCATGAATTCCGGAAAGCTGGTCGCGATCATCGTTGCATCGTCAACCGTCACCGGATGTTCGGAGGCGAGGCCCATGACAAGGAAGCTCATGGCGATGCGGTGGTCGAGATGGGTGGCCACAGCAGCACCCGAGGCGTTTCCGAGACCCTTGCCGTCCGGCCGGCCGCGCACGACCAGTGATGTCTCGCCCTCGTCGCAGTCGACGCCGTTCAGCTTCAGGCCGTCCGCGACGGCGGTCAGCCGGTCCGACTCCTTCACCCGGAGTTCCTCTAGCCCGTTCATCACGGTCGCACCATTTGCAAAAGCGGCTGCGACGGCGAGGATCGGATATTCGTCGATCATCGAGGGAGCGCGATCTTCCGGTACGGTGACGCCCTTAAGCTGGGAATGGCGCACGCGCAGGTCGGCCACGTCCTCGCCGCCGGCAAGGCGGGCATCCAGCACCTCGATGTTTGCGCCCATCTCCTGGAGCGTCAGGATCAGCCCTGTGCGCGTCGGGTTCATTAGCACGTTAAGGATGGTAACATCAGAACCGGGCACGAGAAGGGCGGCGACCAGCGGGAACGCGGTGGAGGAGGGGTCTCCGGGTACGTCGATCACCTGGCCGGTGAGCTTGCCCTGGCCTTCGAGCCGGATGGTGCGGACGCCTCCTGCATCGGTATCGACCGTCAGGTTTGCGCCGAAGCCCTGCAGCATCTTCTCCGTATGGTCGCGCGTCATGATGGGCTCGATGACCGTGGTGATGCCCGGCGTGTTGAGGCCGGCGAGCAATACGGCCGATTTTACCTGAGCGGATGCCATCGGCACGCGATAGGTGATCGGCGTTGCCGCCCTCGGTCCGCGCAACGTTACCGGCAGGCGGTCGCCGTCTGCGGCCTTCACTTGCACGCCCATTTCGCGCAATGGGTTCAACACGCGCCCCATCGGCCGCTTGGTCAGCGAAGCGTCGCCGATGAAGGTCGAGTCAAAATCATAGACGCCGACGAGGCCCATCGTCAGGCGGCACCCGGTTCCTGCATTGCCGAAGTCGAGCGGGGCTTCCGGCGCAAGCAGAGCGCCGTTGCCTACGCCGTTGATAATCCAGGTGTCGCCTTCCTTCCGGATTTTTGCGCCCATGGCCTGCATGGCTTTACCCGTGTTGATCACATCCTCGCCTTCGAGAAGGCCAGTGATTCTCGTCTCGCCGCTGGCAAGCCCGCCAAACATGAAAGAACGGTGCGAGATCGATTTGTCGCCTGGAATGCGGATGGTCCCGGAAAGGGCCTTCGATGACTTGCGTGCAGTTGCGGGTTTTGGCTGGACACCATGTGACATGGGCGGAGATCCTCTTTCAGAGCGTGCTGGACGACCCGGCCGGCCTGCAAACGCATCTGTCCTGGCACCGTCCCCCACCAAAGTTGTGCGGCTTGCTACCACAAAGCGCCGGGAGCGTCATCCTTTCGCGGGGCGAAAATGCCGCCTTCGATTTCACGTCGGAATTCCTGCGCCCACAGGCCCCGCAAACCCCTGCAAAGTTAGGCTTTGACAGCGGCCGGCAAGACGATTATGGGGACCGACTAATTCTTTTTCTCGATCATCCCGCCGGTTATCCGGCTTCGCCGGAAATATTCGGCCATTCAAGAGGCTTTGACAGTGGCAAAACCGGAACTTGGAACCAAGCGCATCGACCCGGAAACCGGCCGTAAGTTCTACGACCTGAACCGCGATCCGATTGTCTCGCCCTACACGGGCAAGTCCTATCCGCTCTCCTTCTTCGAGGAAACCTCCGCAGCTGCCGTAATGGAGAAGGACGAGGACGAAGAGGTCAACGAAGTCGACGCAGAAAACACCGAAGTCGAACTGGTCTCGCTCGAGGACGCAGACGACGAGGCAGCGGGCGGCGACGACCTGCCGGATCTGGGCGACGACGACGTCGAGATGGGTGACGAGGACGACGACACCTTCCTTGAGCAGGACGAGGATGACGACGACAACGACATGAGCGGCATCATCGGCGTCACCGGCGACGACGAAGAAGTCTAAGAGTTTGATTTTCCGGCCGGAATCAAAAATTTCCGGCCGGAATGGATTTTTCGGCTTGCCATCTTCGGAAACCAGAAGTATGAAGCCGCACCTGCCGGGGAAAACCCCGGTTCGGTATCCCGGAACCGGCCTCGCCGGACCCTTGATGGGGCTATAGCTCAGCTGGGAGAGCGCTTGCATGGCATGCAAGAGGTCAGCGGTTCGATCCCGCTTAGCTCCACCAAATCTTTCAGAAAATGCAGACAGCTTTTCCGGATAGTTCCGAAATGCTCGCGGCCGCTTTCGGAAGTGTGGCGTTTGGCCGGCACATCGTTTTCGCGCGCGGATCCGGTGGCGAGGATAGATGCACGCACATAGGCCGTTCTTGCCAAGTCGCATGTTCGGCTCTATCCCTGCAATCGACTCTCCCACAAGGCGCAAATCATGGAAATTTTCACGTCGGCCGGACTGCTGGCACTCCTGCAGGTCATCATGATCGACCTGGTGCTCGCGGGAGACAACGCAGTTGTCATCGGTCTGGCTGCGGCCGGTCTCCCGCCAGAGCAGCGTAAGAAGGCGATTCTCGTCGGTATTCTGGCTGCTACGATCCTGCGTATCGCCCTTGCCAGCGTTACCGTTCAATTGCTCGATATCATCGGTCTGCTTCTGGCCGGCGGCATCCTTCTGCTCTGGGTGTGCTGGAAGATGTGGCGAGAGCTTCGTGCCGCCATCGGTGCTGACGGAGATGAAGTGGACGAGAAGGGCACGCCTGCGGCTCAGAAATCTTTCATGCAAGCCGCGATACAGATCGTCATCGCGGATGTCTCGATGTCGCTGGACAACGTGCTGGCGGTAGCGGGCGCGTCACGCGAACATCCAACCGTGCTTGTTATTGGGCTCGTGCTGTCGATTGCAATGATGGGTATCGCGGCAAACTTCATTGCTAGCCTTCTGAACCGATATCACTGGATTGCCTATGTCGGTCTCGCGCTTATTCTCTACGTAGCCCTACACATGATTTATCGCGGCTCTATAGAGGTGTGGCCTCATTTGGTCGCGGCGCTGTAGCGCAGTGCGGCTGAGCCCTGGCCCAGACCATTCGTCCTTTAAGATAATCGGCTCGCCGCTGGGCAAGGTGCCCGCGCTTATGGCGCGGCAGCGTTCGCGTGCCGATGTGACAGCAAAAAGTGTTGGAGCGTTCAAAGCAGGGCAAGCCAATGCCTTTGTGCCTAGTCGGTCGAAATGCTGCTTTCAGCTGAGTGATTGCTTCGGTACGCGTGTTTCCGATGTCTCCAGACTGGCTGTAAAAGTCCTTTCCCGAAACATAGCGCCTATACCTGTCTAGAGTTGAAGGTTTCCAAAATATTGACAAGTATTAAGGAAATATCTTGACTGTAAATGCATGGTTTTGAAGGATTCAATGATGAAAATTGCTGTTTGGTAAAGTCAAAACGGTTCAAATCAAGAATTGTTTATTGCTTTGATGCAGATCAAATTCGCTGACTAAAAGGTGCGATCTCCTGAAATAAAGGAACCATCCTTTATTTCGGAGTAGGGCGATGCATAAAGCAGTACAGGCCAGTCCGGGTCAGAAAACCGCGTTGGCTATGAGCACAACAGCCTTCACGGTTTGTTTTGCCGTTTGGACAATCTTCGCAATCATCGGCATCCAGATCAGCAAGGAACTCAACCTTACCGAGACGCAGTTCGGATTGCTGGTCGGCACGCCGATCCTCACCGGCTCGCTGATCCGCGTGGCACTCGGGATCTGGACCGATCGGTACGGCGGACGGATCGTCTTCGTCGCCACCATGTTGGCTGCGGCGCTCGCCACTTTCCTGCTCACCTATGCAACCACCTATCCGCAGATGCTGTTCGCCGCCCTCGGCGTCGGCATCGCTGGCGGATCTTTCTCCGTGGGTGTCGCCTATGTGTCGCGCTGGTATCCGCCGGAAAAGCAGGGTACGGCGCTCGGCATCTTCGGTGCCGGCAACGTCGGTTCCGCCGTCACCAAGTTCTTCGCGCCAATGGTGCTCGTCGCTTTCGGCTGGCACGCGGTCGCCCAGGTCTGGGCCGCCGCACTGGTGGTGATGGCACTCGTCTTCTGGTTCACCACAAAGGATGATCCGGTCCTCATCGAGCGCCGCCGCACCGGCGAGAAACCGAAGAGCACCTGGATGGAGCTCGAGCCGCTGAAGAACGTGCAGGTCTGGCGCTTCTCGCTCTACTATTTCTTCGTCTTTGGCGCTTTCGTCGCGCTCGCATTGTGGCTGCCACAGTACCTGATCAAGGTCTATGGCGTCGACATTCGCCTCGCCGGCATCATTGCGGCCTTCTTCTCGGTTCCGGCCAGCCTGTTCCGCGCCTATGGCGGGCATCTTTCCGACGTCTACGGTGCGCGCCGCGTCATGTACTGGACCTTCCTCGTCTCGGTGGCCGCGACCTTCGTCCTCTCCTATCCGCCGACCGACTATGTCGTGCAGGGTGTCAACGGGCCGATCGCCTTTCACGCCGAAATGAGCGTCGTCGGGTTCACCGTAACCGTTTTCATCCTCGGCTTCTTCATGGCCCTCGGTAAGGCGGCCGTCTTCAAGCATATCCCGGTTTACTATCCTGGAAATGTCGGCTCGGTCGGCGGCCTGGTCGGCATGATCGGTGGTCTTGGCGGCTTCATCCTGCCAATCGTCTTCGGCTTGCTGCTTGATCTCACGGGTCTGTGGACCAGCTGTTTCATGCTGCTGTTTTTGATTGCCGGCGGTGCGCTCGTCTGGATGCATCTGGCTATCCGGCAGATGGAGAAGGAGACCGCCGGCGACGAGCTAGGCGAATTGCCGCCCTTCCCGGAAATGCAGGGCATGGGCAAGCTCGCGCACCGGGGCGTCAAACCTTCCGCGACGGTGCTCACCGACTGGCGCCCGGAGGACAAGACCTTTTGGAACGAAAACGGTCGCAAGATCGCCCGCCGCAACTTGTGGCTCTCGATCCCGTCGCTACTTCTTTCCTTTGCCATCTGGCAGGTCTGGTCGGTCGTGGTTGCCAAGCTGCCGCTGGTCGGTTTCACCTTCACCACCGACCAGTTGTTCTGGCTTGCCGCTCTGCCCGGTCTGTCGGGCGCGACGCTCCGGATCTTCTACTCCTTCATGGTGCCGATCTTCGGTGGCCGGCTGTGGACGACCTTGACCACCTGGTCCCTGATCATTCCGGCGCTCGGCATCGGCTACGCCGTGCAAAACCCCGACACACCATATGCGATCCTGCTTCTGTTGGCGCTTCTGTGCGGTTTTGGCGGCGGTAACTTCGCGTCCTCCATGGCAAACATCTCCTTCTTCTTCCCGAAGGCGGAGAAGGGCAATGCGCTTGCGCTCAATGCCGGTCTCGGAAACCTCGGCGTCAGTGTGGTGCAGTTCGTGGTGCCGCTCGCCATCACCACCAGCCTGTTCGGTGGCTTCGGCGGCGACCCGGTGATGGTCGCATCGCCGACCGGCGAAGCACCGCTGTGGCTGCAGAACGCCGGCTTCGTCTTCGTGCCCTTCATCATCATTGCCGCGCTCGGCAACTGGTTCGGCATGAACGACATCGCCTCGGCCAGGGCCTCGTTCACGGAACAGGCGGTGATCTTCCAGCGGCGGCACAACTGGATCATGTGCTGGCTTTACACGGGCACGTTCGGTTCCTTCATTGGCTATTCCGCCGGCTTCCCGCTGTTGAGCAAGACCCTCTTTCCGGATGTCAACGCGCTGCAATTCGCCTTCCTCGGGCCGTTGGTCGGCGCGCTCTCTCGCTCCGGTACCGGCTGGCTCGCCGACAAGTTTGGCGGAGCGCGCGTCACCTTCTGGGTCTTCCTGGTGATGATGGCGGGTGTCAGCGGCGTACTCTATTTCATCGGCATCAAGGACCAGCCACATGCCTTCTGGGGCTTCTTCGCCTCCTTCCTGTTGCTGTTTTGCGCCACAGGCGTCGGCAATGCCTCCACCTTCCAGATGATTCCGGCGATCATGGGCAAGGAAATGACCCGCTTGATGCCGACGGCAACGCCAGATGCCCGCCGTCTCCAGGCAGAGAAGGAATCGGCCGCCATCACCGGCTTCACCTCGGCGATCGCTGCTTTCGGCGCCTTCTTCATCCCGAAGGGCTACGGCACCTCGATCGCGCTGACGGGCGGACCGGAGGCGGCGTTGTGGGCCTTCCTGATCTTCTATGTCACCTGTCTGGTGATCACTTGGGCCGTCTACACCCGACGGGGCGGCCTGTTGCATGACGTCGAGCGCCATCGTCCCGGCGTAGTCGCCAAAGCCTGAAACGCAGGAGCATAGCATGAGCCATCTACTGGACCGCCTGAACTTCCTGACGCGGAAGAATGTCGGAACTTTTTCCGAGGGTCACGGCGTGACCACCGGCGAGAATCGCGACTGGGAGGACGCCTATCGCAAACGCTGGCAGCACGACAAGATCGTCCGATCAACTCACGGAGCAAACTGCACCGGCTCCTGTTCGTGGAAGATCTATGTCAAGGGCGGGATCGTCACCTGGGAAACGCAGCAGACCGACTATCCGCGTACCCGACCGGATCTTCCCAACCACGAGCCGCGCGGCTGTTCGCGCGGTGCCAGCTACAGCTGGTACATGTATTCCGCCAACCGGGTGAAATATCCGTTGATCCGCTCCCGCCTCCTGAAGCTGTGGCGCAAGGAACGCGCGATCAAGACGCCGATCGGCGCCTGGGCGGCGATCCAGGAAAACCCGGAAAAGCGCGCCGACTACATGAAGCTGCGCGGGCATGGCGGCTTTGTGCGGGCGACCTGGGATGAAGTGAACGAGATCATTGCCGCGGCGAACGCCTATACGGTGAAGACCTACGGGCCTGACCGGGTCATCGGCTTTTCGCCCATTCCGGCGATGTCGATGGTCTCCTATGCCGCGGGCTCGCGCTACCTGTCGCTGCTCGGCGGCGTCTGCATGTCCTTCTACGACTGGTACTGCGACCTGCCGCCGGCCTCGCCCATGACCTGGGGCGAGCAGACCGATGTGCCGGAGTCGGCCGACTGGTACAATTCCGGCTTCCTGATCCTCTGGGGCTCCAACGTGCCGCAGACCCGCACGCCAGACGCCCACTTCTATACCGAGGCGCGCTACAAGGGCGCAAAATCCGTCGTCGTCTCGCCGGACTATTCGGAGGCTGCGAAATTCTCTGACCTCTGGCTGCACCCCAAGCAGGGCACCGACGCCGCGCTCGCCATGGCGATGGGCCACGTCATCCTGCGGGAGTTCCATCTCGACCGGCAATGCGAGTATTTCGAGGACTACTGTCGGCGCTATACGGACATGCCGATGCTGGTCAAACTGGTCGGCAAGGACGGCCATTACATCCCCGACCGTTTCGTTCGCGCCTCGGACTTCACCGGTGGTCTCGCTCAGGCCAACAATCCGGAATGGAAGACGGTCGCTGTCGACAGCAAGTCCAAGCAGTTCGTCTCGCCGGGCGGCTCGATCGGCTATCGCTGGGGCGAACAGGGCAAATGGAACCTCGAGGAGAAGGACGGCAAGGGCAACGACGTCGAACTTGCCATGAGCTTCATACTCGACGGCGAACACGATGCGATCGCCGATGTCGCCTTCCCCTATTTCGGCAATCGTGAGCACGACTTCTTCGAGGGCACCGACCACGACAGCGTGCTCGTGCGCAAGGTGCCGGCCCGCAAGGTCAAGCTTGCCGACGGCGAGATCCTCGTCGCAACGGTGTTCGATCTGTTCGTCGCCAACTACGGCCTCGACAGGGGGCTCGACGATCCGAACTCGGCCAAATCCTATCAGGACAATCTGCCTTACACGCCGGCCTGGGCCGAAAAGATCACCGGCGTGCCGCGCGACCAGATCATCGCGGTTGCCCGTGAATTCGCCAGCAATGCCGAAAAGACCAACGGTCGTTCCATGGTCATCCTCGGTGCCGGTCTGAACCACTGGTACCACATGGACATGAACTATCGCGGCATCATCAACATGCTTGTGATGTGCGGCTGCATTGGCCAGTCCGGCGGGGGCTGGAGCCACTATGTCGGGCAGGAGAAGCTGCGACCGCAGACCGGCTGGACTGCGCTTGCCTTCGCACTCGATTGGAACCGGCCGCCGCGCCACATGAACTCGACCTCGTTCTTCTATGCGCACACCGACCAGTGGCGCTACGAGACGCTGAAGGTCGACGAGATCCTGTCGCCCACGGCACCGGAAGGACCGTGGGACGGGACGCTGATCGACTACAATATCCGTGCCGAGCGTATGGGCTGGCTGCCGTCGGCCCCTCAGCTCAAGACCAATCCGCTGCAGGTATCGAAGGATGCGAGTGCGGCAGGAAAGGACGCCAAGGACTACGTGGCCGAGCAATTGAAGGCCGGGACGCTGTCGATGTCCTGCGAGGACCCCGACCATCAGGCCAACTGGCCGCGCAACCTGTTCGTCTGGCGTTCCAACCTGCTCGGCTCGTCGGGCAAGGGGCATGAGTATTTCCTCAAGCACCTGCTTGGCACGCAGCACGGCGTGCTCGGCAAGGACCTCGGCGAGGAGGGGCGGCAGGCGGCCAAGGAGGCCGTGTGGCACGACGAGGCGCCGGAAGGAAAGCTCGATCTCCTGGTGACACTCGACTTCCGGATGTCGACCACCTGCGTCTATTCGGACATCGTGCTGCCGACTGCCACCTGGTACGAGAAGAACGACCTCAACACCTCGGACATGCATCCCTTCATCCACCCGCTGTCGAGTGCTGCGGACCCGGCCTGGGAGGCGCGCAGCGACTGGGAGATCTTCAAGGGCATCGCTAAGAAATTCTCCGACATAGCGCCGGAAATCCTCGGCGTGGAGAAGGACGTCGTGCTCGTCCCGACGCTTCACGATACCGCCGGCGAGCTGGCCCAGCCGCTTGATGTCAAGGATTGGAAGAAGGGCGAGATCGAACCAATCCCCGGCAAGACCATGCCGACGGTCGCAGTTGTCGAGCGGGACTATCCGAACCTCTATAAGAAGTTCACCTCGGTCGGCACGTTGCTCGAAAAGCTTGGCAACGGCGGCAAGGGCATTGCCTGGAACACCGATCACGAAGTCGACCTGCTTGCCCGTCTGAACGGCGTCGTACAGGAGGAAGGCGTCACCAAGGGGCGGCCGCGGATCGAGAGCGACATCGATGCGACGGAAGTCATCCTGTCGCTCGCGCCGGAAACCAACGGCGAAGTTGCGGTCAAAGCCTGGGAGGCGCTTTCCAAGTTCACCGGCCGGGACCACACCCATCTCGCCATCCCGAAGGAAGACGAGAAGATCCGCTTCCGTGATGTCGTTGCCCAACCGCGCAAGATCATCTCTTCGCCAACCTGGTCGGGCCTGGAATCGGAGAAGGTTTGCTACAACGCCGGCTACACCAACGTGCACGAGCTGATCCCTTGGCGCACCCTGACGGGCCGCCAGCAGCTCTACCAGGACCACCTGTGGATGCGCGCCTTCGGTGAAGGCTTCTGCGTCTACCGGCCGCCGATCGACACCAAGACCGTCAATCCGACGATCCGGGCAAAGGCGGACGGCAAGCCGCATCTGGTGCTGAACTTCATCACCCCGCACCAGAAGTGGGGCATCCACTCCACCTACAGCGACAACCTGATGATGCTGACGCTCAACCGCGGTGGTCCGGTCGTCTGGATTTCCGAGCCGGATGCCAAGCGAGCGGGGATTGCCGACAACGACTGGGTCGAGGTCTACAACGCCAACGGCGCGATTGTTGCCCGCGCGGTCGTTTCCCAGCGCATGAAGGACGGAACGATATTCATGTATCACGCGCAGGAAAAGATCGTGAACACGCCTGGCTCGCCGCTCACCGGCCAGCGCGGCGGCATTCACAACTCGGTGACGCGGGCAATCACCAAGCCTACCCACATGATCGGCGGCTACGCCCATCAGTCCTATGGCTTCAACTACTATGGCACCGTCGGCTCCAACCGCGACGAATTCGTCGTCGTGCGCAGGCTCGAAACCGTGGACTGGATGGAAGGCCCGCACCCGGACGCGACGGCTTACAAGAAGGAGGCGGCAGTATGAAAATCCGCGCACAGATTGGTATGGTCCTGAACCTCGACAAGTGCATCGGCTGCCACACTTGTTCGGTCACCTGCAAGAACGTCTGGACCAACCGGGAAGGGGTCGAATACGCCTGGTTCAACAACGTCGAGACGAAGCCGGGCGTCGGTTTCCCGAAGGAATGGGAAAACCAGAAGAAGTGGAACGGCGGCTGGGTCCGCAAGAAAAACGGCAAGATCGAGCCGAAGATGGGTGCGAAGTGGCGCATCCTGGCAAAGATCTTCGCCAATCCGGACCTGCCGGAGATCGACGACTACTACGAGCCGTTCGACTTTGACTACGGTCATCTGCAGAGCGCCGGCGAGAGCCGGGCAACGCCGACAGCGCGCCCGCGTTCGATGTTGACCGGAGAGCGGATGGAAAAGATCGAATGGGGCCCCAACTGGGAGGAAATCCTCGGCGGCGAATTCAACAAGCGCTCCAAGGACTACAATTTCGACGGCGTCGAGAAGGAGATCTACGGCCAGTTCGAGAACACCTTCATGATGTACCTGCCGAGGCTGTGCGAGCACTGCCTCAACCCGACCTGCGTGGCGGCCTGTCCGTCCGGAGCGATCTACAAGCGCGAGGACGACGGCATCGTCCTGATCGACCAGGAGAAATGCCGCGGCTGGCGCATGTGCGTCTCGGGTTGTCCCTATAAGAAGATCTACTACAACTGGAATTCGGGCAAATCCGAGAAGTGCATCTTCTGCTACCCTCGCATCGAGGCGGGCCATCCGACCGTCTGCTCGGAAACCTGTGTCGGACGCATCCGCTATCTCGGCGTCATCCTCTACGACGCCGACCGGATTTCGCACGCAGCATCAACGGCGAGCGACCAGGACCTCTACGAGGAGCAGCTGAAGATCTTCCTCGATCCGAATGACCCGGTTGTCATCGCCCAGGCCCGCAAGGACGGCGTGCCGGAAGCCTGGCTGGAGGCAGCCAAGCGCTCGCCGGTCTACAAAATGGCCATGGACTGGAAGATCGCCTTCCCGCTCCATCCGGAGTACCGCACCTTGCCGATGGTCTGGTACATTCCGCCGCTCTCGCCGCTCCAGTCTGCCGCCCAGTCGGGCAAGCTCGGCATGGACGGCCCGCTGCCGGACGTCCGGTCCATGCGTATCCCGGTTCGCTACCTCGCTAACCTGCTGACCGCCGGCAAGGAAGCGCCGATCGTTTCGGCGCTCGAACGCATGCTCGCCATGCGCGCCTATATGCGCACCAAAACCATAGACGGCGTGATCGACTCGGGCATCGCCGCCAAGGTCGGCATGAGCGGCGAGATGATCGAAGAGATGTACCACATCATGGCCATCGCCAACTACGAAGACCGTTTCGTCATCCCGACGACGCATCGCGAGGTCACCGAGGACGCTTACGACGTTCGCGGCTCCTGCGGTTTCTCCTTCGGCAACGGCTGCTCCGGCGGCAGCTCCGACGGCGATCTCTTCGGTGCCAAGCGTCGCAAGGTCGTGCAGACCCCGACCGACATCTTCAAGGAGAATGTGTGATGAACCGGGTTTTGAAGATCGTATCGCTGCTTCTGAGCTATCCGGACGAGGAACTGTTATCCGCCTGCGGGGAGTTGAAAACGGCGCTGCAGGCGGAAAAGGCGATCGGACCGGAGGGAAAGCAACTGCTCGCTCGGCTCCTCGACGACCTTGCCGGTCACGAGCTCTACGATGCGCAGGAGCGCTACGTGCACCTGTTTGATCGCACGCGCTCGCTGTCGCTGCATCTTTTTGAGCATGTGCATGGCGAAAGCCGCGACCGCGGCCAGGCCATGGTCGACCTCATGGCGATGTACGAGGACAACGGCTTCCTCATCGACGCGAAAGAGTTGCCGGACTATCTGCCGCTCTTTCTCGAATACCTGTCGACCCGGCCGCAGGCGGAGATCGACGAACTCCTGGCGCAGACCGGACATATCACGGCAGCGTTGGGCGAGCGGCTGAAGAAGTGCCGCTCGATTTATGCGAACGCGTTTGCCGCACTCGGCCTTCTGAGCCGCAACAAACCCGACAGCAAGCTTCTCGATGAGTTGCTCAAGGGAACGGAGGACGATCCGGACGACCTCGCAGCGCTCGATCGCATCTGGGAGGAAGAGGCGGTCACCTTCGGCGGCAATGCCGGTGAAAACAGCTGCGGCCCCGACCGACTGCGCACGCAGATCCGGGCGGCGTCCCGCAGGCCGGACGGTCCGGCGATCACCCCATCAGTCTAGAGGAGAACAGGCGATGTCTGCTTATCTCAATTTCGCACTGTTCGGTATCTATCCATACATTGCACTGGTCGTTCTGGCCCTCGGCTCCATCATCCGCTACGACCGCGAGCCCTACAGCTGGCGCTCCGGGTCGAGCCAGCTTCTGCGGCGCCGGCAATTGATGTGGGGTTCGGTTCTGTTCCATCTGGGCGTGCTGTTCATCTTCTTCGGCCATCTGGTCGGCCTATTGACGCCGATCGCCATTTTCGATGCGCTGGGCATCAGTCACAGCGCCAAGCAGATGCTGGCAGTCGTCGCCGGCGGCGTGGCGGGCTCCTTCGCGATCGTCGGCGCGACGCTTCTCGTCCATCGGCGCCTGTTCGATGAGCGGGTGCGGGCGTCATCGACTACCTCGGACACGCTGATCATTATCCTGCTGTGGATTCAGCTGTTCCTCGGGCTTTCGACTATTCCGACGTCGCTTGCCCATCTGGACGGTCATGAAATGGTGAAGTTCATGAACTGGGCGCAGGGGATCTTTACCTTCGACCCG
Source organism: Rhizobium sp. ARZ01 (assembly GCF_014851675.1). NCBI lineage: Bacteria > Pseudomonadati > Pseudomonadota > Alphaproteobacteria > Hyphomicrobiales > Rhizobiaceae > Rhizobium > Rhizobium sp. ARZ01. The sequence goes on along the minus strand of NZ_JACVAE010000002.1, from coordinate 459,094 downwards.
GCAGCAGCCTCCTATGTCGCCGATGCCGCGCTGGTGTTCAAACTGCACCTCTTCCTCGGATTGACGATCTTCCTTCTCTTCCCCTTCACACGGCTCGTCCACATGCTGAGCGCGCCGGTGCGCTATCTCCGGCGGCCGGGCTATCAGGTGGTGCGCCAGCGCAACCATAGCTCGCCCACCAGTCATGTTGCGGCGGAGTAGGGCGATGGTCACGCTTTTCGACAAAATGCGCGATGGCGGCTCCGTGCCGTCGCCCAAGGATGCTCCCACGGGCAGCTATTCCACCTACCAGGAGCCGGACACCCGCGTGCCGCCCAGGGCCCGGCCGCTGTTTGGCGCGGTGTCGGTCAATGGCGTGGAGATTGCCGAGAGCGACATCCTCGCCGAGGCGCAGAACCACCCGGCCGAAAATCCGGGTGCTGCACTCGCCGCTGCGGCAAGGGCGCTGGCAATCCGTGAACTGCTGTTGCAGCGGGCGATGGAGATCGGCCTTGCCCCTAAGCCGGAAGAGGATGCCGAGGGACGCGCCGAGACGGGTGAGGACGCCAAGATCCGGATGCTCATCGAGCAGGAAGTCGAAGTGCCGTCCGCGACAGCAGAGGAGTGCTTGCGCTTCTATGAGAGTAACCGGGCGAGGTTTCGCAGCGAGCCGATCTTCGAGGCGAGCCACATCCTGATTGCCGCCGATCCGGCGGACGCGAAGGCGCGCGACACGGCATGCCTGGATGCGCAGCGATTGACCGGTGTTCTCATTGAGCACCCAAGCGAGTTCACGACGATGGCGCGAACCCATTCCGCCTGTCCGTCGGCTGCCCAGGGCGGCAATCTTGGGCAACTGACGCGCGGCAGCACCGTTGCGGAATTCGAACGCGCATTGCAGCGGCTTGAGGAGGGCGAGATCACCACCAACCCGGTGGAAAGCCGTTTCGGGTTTCACATCATCCGGCTGGAGCGCCGGATCGACGGCGAAGATCTGCCGTTCGACTTCGTGCGGGAGCGGATTGGCGGATGGCTGGAAGCGTCGACCTGGTCGAAGGCTGTTTCGCAATTCATCGCGATCCTCGCTGCCGAGGCCGCGATCACCGGGATTGACCTCCTCGGCGCCGATGGCGGCCTGGTGCAGTAGTGCGGTGAAGATGACCCGCAAGGTGGAGAAGTCTCGACGAGGCGCTCCGCTCCGCCTTGCCAGACCGCCCGGGAAGGGCGATCTGAAAGGAGTGCTTGCATGCTTTCTGATCTCTTTGATCACAATAGACGCTGGGCTGCGGCCAAGCAGACCGAGGATCCGGATTACTTCGACAAACTGTCGGCGCTCCAGCGTCCGGATTATCTTTGGATCGGCTGTTCCGACAGCCGCGTGCCTGCCAATGTCATCACCGGCCTCCAGCCGGGTGAGGTCTTCGTTCATCGCAACGTGGCGAACCTCGTCCACCGTGCCGACCTCAACCTGTTGTCGGTGCTCGAATTCGCCGTCGAGACGCTGGAGGTTACGCACATCATCGTCTGCGGTCACTATGGCTGCGGCGGGGTGCGCGCCGCCATGGACGGGCACCGCCACGGGCTCATCGATCATTGGCTGCAACCGATACGGGACGTCGCGCAAGTCCATTGTGCCGAACTTTCGGCCCTTGCAGAGCCGGAGGATCGATTGAACCGCCTTTGCGAAATGGCTGTGGCCTCGCAGGTCGAAAGCCTGTCGCGCACGCCGATCTTGCAGTCGGCCTGGAAGCGCGGCCGAAATCTCACGGTTCACGGTTGGATCTATGGGCTGAAAGATGGACTGCTGCGTGACCTCAATTGCGATTGCGACCGCAGTTCGACGCAGTTTCGCTGTGACGGGACGGAGGAGCGTTGCTTCGATCGGAGTGACGGAGGGTTCCATGCCCGCAACACCCCCGCTATCGTGGGTGCCATTCGGGAGCGCTGATTTCGCATGGAAGGTCACATAATGGACAATGAACTTCCTCTCCTGGCTGCGATCAGGGCTGAAAAGGACCATTCAGTTGATGACCTCCTTAAAGCCGCTGCAGACGCGCTGATCGCCGACGGAGGCAGGGTCGCCGGCTTCCTGCAACGGGAGAGTACCGGCGAAGGGGAGTGTTGCGGCCGGATCGAGCTGCAGGAGATCGCCACCGGCGCCAGCTTCGTCATTTCTCAGGCGCTCGGATCAGGAGCACGTGGCTGTCGCCTTGACCCACAGGCCCTTGCCGCTGTTGCCGGTCCGTTGCATTCGAGTCTCGATGGCGAACCCGATCTGTTGATCCTCAACCGCTTCGGCAAGGGCGAAGCTGAGGGACAAGGGTTTCGCGCCGCGATCGAGGAGGCCTGTGCACGCGGCATTCCGGTGCTGACAGCCGTGCGCGAAGGCTATGTCGAGAGTTGGCTGGCCTTCGCCGGCGAGCTCGGCATACTCTTGCTCCCCACACAGGCCAGCGTCGTCGATTGGGTTCGGCGAGCGAGTTCCACTGCGAGACGGTCGCGTGATGCGGCGTGAACGGCAGATTGAATTTGGGCCAGGGCCGGATACGCCGTCGCTCATCGATCCCTGTGATGAGCCAGCCCTTTCGCGGCGCGCGATTGCCCCCCGTCATTACGCGTGGACAAACGCCTCGGAGCCTTCCGGGTGATGCCCAACCCTATCCAAATAGGCGCGTAAGCAGGGATCTGAGGTATTCATCAGCTACTATCGTCTTAGTCGGTTGCCGGTTGGAGCGGTCGGGAGCAAACTTGCCACCCCCATCGGGAGGCGCTTGCCTCGAAGGGAGGTGCATGAATGCCCAATTTCATGAGTTCCCAAGATATGGATCCCGCCGATCTGGCCACGCTTCAAGACCTGTTCGACAACCTGTGCCAGCAGGAACATATCGCCCACCGCTCCGCAGCCGCTGATGAGGTCGCCAAGCGCGTAATGCAGCTCTACAGAGCTGGCGTCAGAGATCGTTCGGTCTATCTGGCGATCTTTCGCAAGCGAAAGCGCCACACCAATTCAGATCGCCTGACGGAAATCTATCATAGAGGTAGGGTGAACTAGTGCATCTCTCCTGAAAGTGGAGACTGAAATCGGGATAAATGCAGATAATAACCAAATGCGGGAGGTTGAGTCCCCTCACGCAGAGGTTGGGCGTCTGCGCATGCGGGACAAGCTTAACGCTCCCTGTGTAATGGCAGTATTGGTCTGCATGATAGCCTGAAATTGAGCCATGTTGGCCGCCATCTTTCAATATGTGATGGATCAAAGAGTCGGGTATGATTTCAGGCGCAACACGATTGTGGCCACCGGAAATCCGCCCATAGACCCAAGTACTGCTTGCGTGTACCGTCGTGCTCATCCGCCTTGCTCAAACGACCATGACGCCACGCGATTTCCATATCCCCGGTCGGTCGCCTGTCTACGCACGCGAAGGAATGGCCGCGACCTCCCATCCGCTTGCGAGCGTGGCAGCCGTCGACATTCTCAAGGCTGGCGGTACGGCGGCCGATGCGGCCGTCGCGGCGGTCGCCACGCTTTGCGTCGTCGAGCCGGCGATGACGGGTATCGGTGGGGACTGCTTTTGCCTCGTGGCGAAGCCAAATGCGCCGGTATGGGGCTACAACGGCTCGGGCCGCGCGGCGTCTAACGCCACGATCCAGCGGATGCTCGCGGAGGGGCTGCCGCGCAAGATTCCGGCGACCTCGCCGCATGCAGTTACAGTGCCAGGCGCGATCGACGCATGGGAGACGATCCTCAGGGCACACGGCCGATTCGACCTTGGCAAGGTGTTGCAGTGCGCCATCCGCCTTGCTGAAGACGGCTTTCCGATCGCACCGCGCGTCGCAACCGACTGGGCCATGTTGGTAGACAAACTCATTCCGCATGCTGGCTCGGCGAAGCATTTTCTGGTGAACGGCAAGCCGCCGGGGGTTGGACAGGTGATGCGCATGCCGGCGCTTGCCGCGACCCTGCAAGCGATCGCTGCAGGCGGTGCGCAGGCGCTCTATGAGGGAGCGATCGCCGCTGATATCGCCGCAACCGTTCAAGACGCAGGCGGACTGCTTACATCAGAAGACCTGGCACGTCACAAAGGCGATGTCGTCGAGCCGATTTCGACGAACTATCGTGGGCTTGATATTGTCGAATTGCCACCGAACGGTCAGGGGCTGACGGCGCTGGTATTGCTGAATATCCTTGAGGCGTTTGATCTGAAGAGTCTCGATCCGCTGGGTGCGCCGCGGCTGCATCTTGCGCTCGAAGCCGCACGGCTCGCGTTCGGCATACGCGATCTGCACATCGCAGATCCTCAGTCCATGCGTGAGCCGACCGCCGGGCTGCTCGACAAGGATTTTGCAAAGAAGCTTGCGAAGCTGCTCGATCCCGGCAGGCGGGTGCCGCTACCGACAGCGCCTACGCCATCGAGTGATACGGTCTATCTCACGGTCGTGGACCGCGACCGCATGGCTGTGTCGCTCATCAACTCGCTCTATTCAGGATTTGGCACCGGTATCTGCACAGAGAAGACAGGCGTGATGTTGCACAACCGGGGAAGTGGGTTTGTGATCGAGCCGGACCACCCAAACGCCATAGCGCCCGGCAAGCGACCGATGCATACGATGATGCCGGCACTTGCGATGCGCGATGGGCGTTGCGCGATCTCATTCGGCGTGATGGGCGCAGACTTCCAGCCGATGGGGCAGGCGCATCTCGTCACCAACATGGTCGACTACGGAATGGATATTCAGCAGGCGATCGACGCGCCGCGCGCTTTTTACGCGGGCGAGATCACAGAGGCAGAGCGCGGCGTGACCGAAGAGGTGATTTCCGCGTTGAGGTCACGCGGACACAATATCGTGCTCCGTCAGATGCCGCTTGGTGGCGGGCAGGGTATTGTCATCGACTGGGAGAACGGCAATCTGATTGGCGGCTCCGACCACCGCAAGGACGGCTGCGCCATCGGCTACTGAGGTTGCCAACGGGCGATCTGCGTTTCGGCCTCGGCATCTATGCCGGTACCCCATTTCTGCTTTGGCGCCCCGATGATCAGGAAATGGCGCACCCGACAGGAGGAAGTTGGGAACGCGGCATATTTAAGCGGCAGCTCAGCTTTGCGCCATCTCTGGACCCTGACGAACGTTGCCGCAAGATCGCAAGCGCCGACATGCCTCCCGCAGAAATCACACAACCTTGCGCGTCAGCGGCATACCCGTATTTTAAGCCACGCGGTATTTTGCAAACGATGTGCATTCCGCGGCGTCGTACGAACCTTGCCTTTCACGATGACAGTTGCCGTTCACAATCACAATGGAGTTCATCATGCCGGACAAGTCTGCAAAAGGCATCGATCGCCGCGAATTGATAATGGCATCCATTGCCACGGTCGGCGCCGCGGCCGCGGCCGCCGTCAGCGCTGGTGCTGCGAATGCCAAGGATACAGCGACATCCCCTGCCAATCCGGCATCAGGAACGGTCTACACCGGCGATGTTATCGAAGGCAAAAAGGTTGTCAGTGCGCTCGACGTCGACGATCTGGAGCCCGGCAAGAAGCACCTTTTGTATTTTCAGGGCGTCGAGATGCCGACCGGACAGCATTGGTATGTATCGGTGATGGTGGCCAAGGGCGTGCGGCCAGGCAAGCGCGGCGTCCTGACCAGTGGCGTCCATGGCGACGAGATGAGTTCTGTGCATACGGTCCAGACCGTGATGAACCAGCTCGACCCAGCGCAGATGTCGGGAACAGTGATGGCGGTCACAGACGTGTCACGCCCGGCCCTGGTAAGCATGCAGCGCAGATGGCCCAATCAGGGCAGAGGCATCGATCTGATCGATATGAACAGGGAGTGGCCCGGCAACGAGAACGGCGCCACCGCAGCCAGCCGACACGCCGGTCTTCTGTTCAACCGGCTGCTGCGGCCGAACGCCGACTTCGCGATCGACTTCCACACCGGGACAACCGGCTTCGAAGTCACCGCATTCAATATTGGCGGCATGGATGTCCCCGAGGTCAAGGCGATGGTGGAGCTCTATCCCGTCGGCCAGATCTTCGACAATCATGTATATCCCGGTGTCCTGCACAACGCGTTTATGGACGTGGGCATCCCGTCTTTTACGCCGGAAATCGGCGCTGCGCGTGTCCTGAATCTTGAGATGATCTCGCTCTTCGTGGAAGGCACGATGAACGTCCTCAAACATCACGGCATCGTTGCCGGGCCGATCGGACGTACAAGCAAGGACGTCACTGTCTTTGTCGGTAACAGCGCGTTCCCGATCCTGGCCACCGCGGGCGGGCTTGTTGAGCATCTGGTTAAACTCAACGACAAGGTTGAAGCCGGACAGAAGGTTGCCATCCAGCGCGATAGCTTCGGTGAGGTGGTTGCCGAGTATACAAGCGGCGTGGCCGGAGAGATAACGGGTCAGCGCAGCGATGCAATGTCCGAGCCCGGCAACCCCTTGGTGTTCATCCTTTTCAATAGGCCGGGGCCGGAGGACGTTCAGGTCTATCCCGAGTAGTTGCCGCATCAGCGTCAAGGCCGATGACACGACCTTCAGTGTGGCCGTTCACGATGGCTAGCTCGTCTTTTGCGGGGCTTGTCGTAGATGCCGTTGACTACGAGCGCGTTTCTGCTGGGTCGATCGCGGAACACAGCAGTACCCAGTTTGTTCTGGCGTGGTGGAAGGAAATGGCGCACCCGAAGAGATTCGAACTCCTGACCCCCAGATTCGTAGTCTGGTGCTCTATCCAGCTGAGCTACGGGTGCGTTTTCAGCGGTGGGCGTGTTGCCCGGCTGCGAGCGATCTCCTAAAGGGTCCGCCGCGCTAATGCAAGCGCCTTTTCGAAAAAAATTCAAACAGGAACTGGTTCCGGCGGCACGGCACGAGCGGCACCGGGTGCATGAAACTAGGACGCCTTGTTACGGAAGGCGGCAAGCGAAACCGGGCGGTCGGGAAGTTCGATGCGGAACTGTGTGCCTTCGCTCGCCTTCTCCACAAGCGCAATTGTCCCCCCGTGGGCGAGGACCAGCTCGCGGGCAATGGCGAGCCCAAGCCCGGTTCCGCCCGAGCGAGCAGAACCGCGGAAGGCCGTAAACAGGTTCTCGCGCGCCTTGGCCGGCATGCCGGGGCCGGTATCGTCGATCGTGATCGAAACCACGCTGCCGGTGCGCACTGCCGAGACGCTCAGGCGGCCTCGTTCGCGTCCCGGATGCTGGGTCAGCGCCTCGACGGCATTGCGGCAGATGTTGTGAATAATCCGGAAGAGTTGTTCGCTGTCGGCATCCACCTCCAGGGAGGATTCGATCTGCAAGGCGAAATCAATCTCCGAAAGCGGGTCGATCGCGAGCATTTCCGAGACGTCCACCACAAGGGGTTTCAGCGGAAGGAAACGGCGGCGCGGCGCCGGTTCGCGCATCCGCCCATAGGCGAGCACATCGGTGGTGTAGCCGACGGCCCGGTCGATCGTGCGCAAAAGCTTCGGCGCGAAGCGCTTGACGACGGGATCGTCCACATCCGCCAGCCGATCCGACATCAATTGTGCCGACGAAAGGATGTTGCGCATGTCGTGGTTGATCTTCGACACGGCAAGCCCGAGGTCGGCGAGGTTCTTCTGTTCCCGCAGCGTTCCCTGCAGCGCTCTTTGCATTTCCGCGAGGTGGACGCCGGCGACTGCCAGTTCGTCATGCCCCTCGGAGGGCTGGAGCACGCGGGCGGGGTCGGTCGGGTCGGCGGCGAAGTCGCGCATGCTGCCGGTCATCCGGCGAATCGGCCGGATCAGCATCCGATTGAGGGCCAGAAAAATGAGGCCGCCGGCGATCGCCGATAGAATGACCGTCAGGATGAGGACGTTGCGCGCATAGACCAGCATGGCTTTGCGCAGCGCCTTGTCCGCCAGCACGATCTCGATCGTCGCGTTGCTGTCGCCGATCGGGCCATAGGCGCGAATAATGCGATCACCACCGAAGATCAGCGTGTCGAAGGCGTCGCGGATGGCCGAGATCGGTTCCACAGCCGCCAGGTTGTATTGTGCATCCACTTTTGGCGGCATGTCGGCGATCGCAATTAGCCGCGAGGCGTCGTGGCGCCTGAGTACGATGGCCTTGGTCCCCGTCGCCATCAGTGTTTCGTCCTGCAGTGCGCGCGAAAGATCCTGCTGAGGAAATCCGTCGACGACGACAGCCGCCGCTGCCGCCGTGTTCAGTCGATCGCCGAGCCAGCGCACCCGCATGTTGGCAATGTAGGGGACGAAGATCAGAACCTCAGCCAACATGATGAAGGCGACCGTCAGGAGCAGCAGCCTACCGGAAAGGCCGGAGAGCGCGCTCGGCATCGGCACATCACCCAGCATCGGGGGCGCTTCGTTATCCTTCATGGCGAACTCCTGGCCATTCCGCAGTACGTCATGGCGGCATGCTGGCGACGGACCATACCAAACCCCTCCGGGTCTGCGACGCCTCGAAGCCTGCGGAGTGCAGGCTGTTGCATTCTCTCGAGGTCGAATCCGCGGGCGCTTGCGCGCCCTCCAAATCAAGCAACATCATAGGGGATGTGATGCCAATTTCCAACCGCGCGCGGCCCGGGCCTTCTGTGGAACTCGGCAAATCATAACGGTTGCGATCCGAAGTCAACCACTGCAGGGTGTCGCATTTGGCAGCAGGCTGATCTGTCCCCCTCTCAAACGACAAGGGGCGGCGGATTTGGTTCCGCCGCCCCTTGGCGAGATGGATGCGAAGTGGGATCAGAACTCCTCCCAGCCCTCCTGGGCAACCGCCTGGGCAGCGCTTCCCCGGCCGCCGAAGGCCCGGGCGACATTGCCCATCATGCGGCGTGCAGGGGATGCGACCGGCCGATGTGTCGGCTGCGCGGATGCAACATGCTGTGGGGCGTCGCCGGTGCGGAACCGCGAGACGAGGCTTGCGAGGCTGTCGGCTTCGGTGTTGAGCTTGTGGGTCGCAGCCGAGCTTTCCTCTACCATCGCCGCATTGTGTTGCGTGACCTGGTCCATCTGGTTGACGGCGGTGGAGACCTCGTGGAGGCCGGTCGCCTGTTCGCGCGCCGCTGTTGCGATCGAGTGGATGTATTCGTTGATCTTCAGCACGCGGTTCTCGATGTCCGAAAGCGACTCGCCGGTTGCCTGGACATATTTCACGCCGATCGCAACCTCGTCGCTGGACTTGGTGATGAGCCCCTTGATGTCCTTGGCTGCACTTGCGGCACGCTGAGCAAGCTCGCGCACTTCCTGGGCGACGACTGCAAAGCCCTTGCCGGCGTCCCCGGCGCGTGCGGCCTCCACACCTGCGTTCAGTGCGAGCAGGTTCGTCTGGAAGGCGATCTCGTCGATGACGTTGATGATCTGGGTGATCTCGTTGGATGCCTGTTCGATGCGACCCATTGCATCGACGGCGTTGCGAACGACGTCACCGGACTGCTTGGCGCTGCGGGTTGCCTCGCCCACCATCACGGTGGCCTCCTGCGCCCGCTCGGTGGAGTTCTTCACGGCCGCGGTGATTTCCTCCAGTGCCGCGGAGGTTTCCTCTAGGGCGGCTGCCTGCTGCTCGGTGCGCTTGGACAGGTCGTCCGAAGCGGTGCGAAGTTCGCCGGAGTTGGCATTGATCGAGTCCGTCGAGGCGCGAACCTCACGCATCGCCTTTTGCAGCGTCGCCAGCGTATTGTTGACGTTCGTCTGCAGTTCGGCGAAGGCGCCCTGGTAGGATCCATTCATTTTGCCGGTCAGGTCGCCCTCGGCAAGTGCGGCGATGACGCGACGGGTCTCGTTGATGCCAGCGTCGACGCTGCCAACGAGTTCGTTGACGCTCGCGGCGAACCGGTTCAGGTCGTCGTTGCCGTAGTCCTTGTGGATGCGCTGCTTGAAGTCGCCCGCTGCGGCGGCATTCACCACCGTTGCGATGCTCGACTGTAAGTCGGCACTCTTCTCGCGCAGGATGTGTTCCTGGGCGTTCAAGTCACGCACCTCGATGGCGTTCTGGCGGAACACGGCGACGGCGGCAGCCATGTCACCGATTTCGTCCTTGCGGCCGCCATAAGGCACTTCTGTCGAAAGATCGCCAGCGGCGAGTTTCTTCATCGTGTCGGTCACGTTCTGGATCGGCCGGCTGAGCTGGTTGGTCGCGACGTAGAAAGCCGCGCCACCGCCTGCGGCAAGGCCGAGAACGACAGTTGAAAGCACGAGCGTGAGCATCAGCGTCTCGAAGGCCGAGATGTCGGCCTTGATCGCATCAAGGTTTTCCCGGTCGGTCTGCACGACCGCGTCGATTTCCTCCTGGAAGGCCTTGCGGTTGGCGCGGTTTGCTTCGTTGTTGCCCTGCTCGTTTGCAGACTGCGGCGAGACGTCGGTGCCAAGGCGGGCCGTCTCCGCACGGAAGGTGCGGAATTCCGCCGCGCGGCTGACGACGGCTTCGAACGCCGGCAATTGCGCTTCCGGAACCTTCGGTTTCCATTCGTTCAGGGTTGCGTCGATGCCGTCGAGTTGCTTCAGGATGCCGTCGGCGAATTTCTTGGCCGCGTCGGTCGTGTCCGAGCTGTAGACGCCGCGTGCTTCCATGACGACGGCGGTGACCTGGCGGTTCAGGTGTTCGCCCAAATAGGCGCGGTCGGCGGCGTTCTCATATTGCCGCAGCTTCTGATCGTATTGGTAGACGACGCCGAGCGCCATGCCGCCGATGAGGATCGAAATCAACCCCATGACCCCGACGATGAGGTAGATCTTTGTACGTATCTTCATGTGCGGTATCCCCCGAATGCACAGCCGAAAAAATCGCGATCCAGCTGATATGTCTTGACGCGTATTTTGCGACGCTACTCGTTAAAGGTTAATGAGAAATCTAATGATTTCAGCGCGCGAGGGGCTGGGCAATTTTGTTTTTTATCAAGAATACAATGGGATTCTAATTGATGCGCCGTGAGGCAATCGCGTTGAGGCGATCGCTGGCGCAGGCTTTGGTTGCCATTTCGCGTTAACGATTTCGGTAGTGGCCGATGCTGCCACCCGGAATTGACTTTTCCGCTGCTTTCGCCCTATAAGCCGCCCACGTTCGGACAGGCTCGGCTTCCCGGAAGCACTTGCCGTGTCAGCGAACGTAACGCTCCTTGCTTAACGCAAACCCAAGAAGGGCCGCACACCGCGGTATTAAAATAAATGTCGAAGCGTACCTATCAGCCTTCCAAGCTTGTTCGCAAGCGCCGCCACGGCTTCCGTGCCCGCATGGCCACCAAGGGCGGTCGCGCGGTTCTGTCCGCTCGCCGTGCACGCGGCCGCAAGCGTCTTTCGGCCTAAGGCCGCGCTTGCCCGAAGCGAGATTGCCGGGCAATGACGAAGAATGACGAAAAATCGACTGTCGGACGGCTGAAGAGCCGCCCGCAGTTTCTTTATGTGCGGGAGGGTGAGAAGCGCAAAGGGCCGCTCTTCCTTCTGGAGATGCGCGACCGGCATGAACCGGATTCTCTGCCGCGCGTCGGCTTTACCGTTACAAAGAAGCATGGCAATGCCGTTGAACGGAACCGGATGCGCCGGCGCCTGAAGGAGGCCGTGCGACTATCCGCCGGGTTTGCAATGCAGCCCGGACACGACTATGTCATTGTCGCCAGACGCGACATCCTTCATGCGTCCTTTGCAGAAATCAAGGACCGCCTTCGCGAGCGCATCAGCAACAGGCAGAAACACAAGAGGCCGGCTTCCGCGGGCCCCGGGAAAGAATGATGGAAAACAACCGCAATTATTTCGTGGCGATTGCGCTGTCCGTGCTGATCCTGATCGGCTGGCAGTTCCTCTACGTCAATCCGAAGATCGAGCGCGAAAGGGCGGTCGCCGAGTTGCAGGCGGACATGGATAAGGCCAAGCCTGACGCCGCGACGGGCACGGCGACGACCACCACGCCATCGCCCTCCGGTGCTGCAGTTCCCGGTGCGACAGCGGAAAGCCGCGAGGCCGCTGTCACAGCGTCGCCGCGCGTTGCCATCGAGACCGACGCGCTGCAGGGCTCGATCAATCTGACCGGCGCGCGTTTTGACGACCTGAAGCTGCGGGAGTTTCACGAGACCGTCGATCGCTCAAGCCCGATCATTACGCTTTTGAGCCCCGCCGAGACCGAGCACGGCTATTTCGCGGAGGTCGGCTACGTCGGCAACGAAACCACTGGCCAGGTGCCCGGCCCACAGACGGTCTGGACGCAGGAAGGCACGGGCAAGCTGACGATGGCTACCCCGGTCACGCTGACCTACACCAACGACAAGGGCATCAAGTTCGTCCGCACCATCTCGGTCGACGAACACTACATGTTCCAGATCGCCGACTCGATCGAGAACACGACGGGCGTTCCGCTGTCGCTCTCCAGCTACGGCCGCGTCACCCGCTTCTCCAAGCCCTCGACACCCAGCATCTACGTGTTGCACGAGGGCTTTATCGGCTACCTCGGCGAACTCGGTCTGCACGAGGTGAAGTACTCGGCCGCTGAAGAGGACACGACGATCGAGCCCGGCAGCGCCACCAGCGGCTGGCTCGGTATCACCGACAAGTACTGGGCAACGGCGCTGATCCCGCCGCAGACGATCCCCTACCAGACCCGCTTCTCGCACTTCACCGACGGCCGCCCTCGCTTCCAGGCGGATTTCCGCCAGGACGCGATCACCATCGCGCCGGGCCAGAAGGGTGAAGTCAAGAACATGGTGTTCGGTGGCGCCAAGGAAGTGCCTGTTATCGACGGCTACAAGACGAACCTCTCGATTCCCCGCTTCGATCTGATGATCGACTGGGGCTGGTTCTGGTTCTTCACCAAGCCAATGTTCCAGCTTCTGGACTTCTTCTTCCGCTATTTCGGCAATTTCGGTGTGGCGATCCTGATCACCACGATCGTGGTGAAGGGGCTCTTTTTCCCGCTCGCCAGCAAGCAGTACGCTTCGATGGCGAACATGAAGCGGCTGCAGCCGAAAATGGAGGAACTGAAGGCCAAGTTCGGCGACGACAAGATGGGCCTGCAGCAGGCGATGATGGCACTCTATAAGGAAGAGAAGATCAATCCGCTTGCGGGTTGCTGGCCGATTCTTCTGCAAATCCCGGTCTTCTTCGCGCTATACAAGGTCATCTACATCACGATCGAAATGCGGCACGCGCCCTTCTTCGGCTGGATACAGGACCTGTCTGCACCGGATCCGACTTCGATCTTCAACCTGTTCGGCCTGCTGCCGTTTGACGTACCGCAGGCACTGCTGATCGGCGTATGGCCGCTGGTCATGGGCGTCACCATGTTCCTGCAGATGCGCATGAATCCGACGCCGCCCGATCCGACCCAGGCGATGATCTTCACCTGGATGCCGGTTGTCTTCACCTTCATGCTCGCGAGCTTCCCGGCCGGCCTCGTCATCTACTGGGCCTGGAACAACACGCTCTCGATCATTCAGCAGGCAGTCATCATGAAGCGCCATGGCGTCAAGGTGGAACTGTTCAGCAACCTGAAGGGCCTGTTCGGGAAAAAAGCGGATCCGGCGAAATAGCCGGACCCTCGTTCTCAACACTTCGAAGCCCCGGTACGCCGGGGCTTCTTTCGTTTGCCATCCCCAATTCCCGCACTTGCGACACAGGGGCGTCGCTGCTACGTGCCCTGCTTGCTGGCCATCTGCCATGTCTTATCAATTCGCACGAAAGCAACCATGTCCGCACCTGTGACCCACCCAACCGCCAACTCCGAGGCCCGCAAGCGCGGCTATGGCGCGGCACTCGTGCTCGGATCGGCGATCGTCTGGAGCTTCGGCGGTACGCTTGCGAGAATGCTCGACATCGAGGACGGCTGGACAGTTGTCTTCTGGCGCTCGCTGTTTGCGGCCTTTTTCCTCCTTGGCTTCATGCTCGTGCGCGACGGCCGCCGCGGCACCGCCCGGATGTTCTCTGAAATGGGTCTGCCGGGCATCGCCGTCGGGGTGTGCTTTGCAACTGCCTCGACTTCATTCATTCTGGCGCTCGCATATACCACCGTCGCCAACATCCTCCTGATCCAGGCCAGTGTTCCTCTGATTGCGGCCCTGATGAGTTGGGTACTTTTTCGGGAACGAATAGCGCTGCATACCTGGATCGCGATCGCCGTCGTCATTTGTGGCGTCGGGGTGATGGTTTCGGGATCGATCACCGGCACGGTCTCGCCGATCGGAGATGCGCTCGCGCTGCTAATCGCCTTCGCATTCGCGTCCGCCACTGTGATCACCCGGCGTTTTTCCCATGTGCGGATGACGCCGGCGGTTTTTACTGGAACGGTTCTGGCTTGCGGTATGGCGGCGACGCAAGCGACGGACTATTCCGTCACCCCGTCGGATCTCGGGATCCTTGTCGTGTTCGGCGCGTTCAATTTCGGCTTGGGTCTTGCACTGTTCGTGACAGGCGCCCGGCTGGTCCCCTCGGCGCTTGCTGCGCTGCTTGGCACGGCGGAAACTGTCTTGGCGCCCCTTTGGGTGGCGATCTTTCTTGGCGAAGTGCCGGGCGAGCGCACTATCGTCGGCGGTTTCATCGTGCTTGCCGCTTTACTTGGTTATCTTGGCGTTGAGGTGTGGCGGCAAAGGCGTAGCTGACGGTGGAGCGCTTGTCGCTTGACATTGCGGGCCAAAACCGTGAAGCCGGGGCGGACAGTTCGGGAAGGCCAGACGATGACTTCGACAAATTCCGGCGACGATAAACCGCTCTTCGGCCGGCCGTGGATCTTCATTCGCGGCGTGCCGGCCATGAAGTTCCTGCCGCCGGAGGGTCCGCCGGAGATCGCTTTCGCCGGCCGCTCGAACGTCGGCAAGTCCTCGCTGATCAATGCCCTGGTCGGCCACAAGGGGCTTGCCCGCACGTCCAACACACCCGGCCGAACCCAGGAGCTGAACTATTTCGTGCCCGACGGCTATTCCGGCGAGGCGGGAGACCTTCCGCCGATGGCGCTCGTCGACATGCCCGGCTATGGCTACGCACAGGCGCCCAAGGAGCAGGTCGACGCGTGGACGAAGCTCGTCTTCGACTATCTCCGTGGGCGATCGACGCTCAAGCGGGTCTATGTACTGATCGACAGTCGCCACGGCATCAAGAAGAACGATGAGGACGTCCTGGATCTTCTCGACAAGGCCGCGGTCTCCTATCAACTCGTCCTGACCAAGACGGACAAGATCAAGGAAGCAGGCGTTCCGCGGCTTGTGAGGGAGGCGACTGAGAAGATCCGGAAGCGTCCGGCGGCCTATCCCGAGATCCTTGCCACGTCGTCGGAGAAGGGCAGGGGGCTCGATACCCTGCGTAACGCGATTGTGACCACTATCGCGCGTTGAAAAGGCACATCCCCCGAAACAATTGATCGGTGTCACTACCCGGTCATGAAACCTGCCCTATGTCTACCTCGCAGCACGCCGCTCGGCGTGCAAGGGGGCGCAGCTTTGTTTGGAAGCTGCTTGTGAATGGCTTTCGCCATCACGTTCGCAAACAGGAGCACACTCATGTCAGATTTGGTTGTAATTGGATTCGACACGCCGGATGAGGCGGACAAGGTCCTGGTGAAGCTGAGTGGTCTGAAAAAGGAATATCTGATCGATCTGGAGGATGCCGTCGTCGTCGTCCGTGACGCGGCCGGAAAGGTCCACCTGAAGCAAAGCCTCAACCTGACGGCGATCGGTGCTTCCTCCGGCCTGCTCTCCGGCGCGTTGTGGGGCGGTCTTGTCGGGCTTCTGTTCCTGAACCCGCTGGCGGGCTTTGCGATCGGCGGTGCGGTCGGTGCTGGCGCAGGGGCGCTTTCCGGTTCCCTCACCGACTACGGCATCGATGACAAGTTCATCAAGTCGCTGGGCGAAACGATTCCGAACAATTCCTCGGCCCTCTTCGTGCTTGTCCGCAAGGTGCAGCCCGAAAAGGTCTTGGCCGAGTTCGAAGGTCTGCGCGGCCGGGTCTTGAAGACATCGCTATCACCGGAACAAGAGAAGAAGCTGCAAGAGGCATTGTCCGGCGCGACCAACGCCCCCACTACATCCTGATCTACAGCACGGCTCCGCTGCTGACCTGCGGCGCGAACCACCCGACGCGAACTTGTATCACCTCGCTGGCACCACCTTCGCAAGCGAGGTGGTGCTGCCGCGGTTCTGAGAGCCGTTTATCCCGGTCAGCGGACCGACTGGGTCCTGCCGGACGCGATGACCGGGCCAGTAGCCGCACCGGTGGGTGAGCCGCCTAGTGGTTCCACACTTACGGCAAGAACGGCGTCGCGGGTTAGCCTCGAGCGCATTCCCGGCGAAACGGTGAGCTTTCCCTCGCCTGACTGCGGAAGTACGCCAAGGGAGGCCGGCGGTCGTCCCTCCTGCAGGAGCCAGAGTTCGAGCGATTTTGCACTTTCCTGCGCCGCTGCCATCGGTGTCACGGTCAGCACGCCCTTCGCCTCGTCATAATGTGCCACCAGGCTGATTGGATTGTCCTTGCCGGACAGTTCGGCAATCAGCCGGTTCGGCGATGAAGGGGCCAACAACTCGGACCAGGCCACAAGCAGCGTGGCAATGGCGGCGAGCGAGGCAAGCGCCACCGAACGCCAGAGTGCGAGCGAATTCCAAAAACCGCGTCCCGACCCTGACAGGCGGGCGTCGCTTGCGTCGAACAACCGGTGTTCGACAGCCGCATAGACCCGTGAGGGCGGCGTCACTGTCTCGAGCTCCTGGTTGATGGCAGAGAGATTCTCTTCCCAGCGGTTGACCATCGCCGCGAAGGCGCGATCGCTACGGAGGCGGTCCTCGACCTTGCGGCGATCCTCGGCCGACAGGACCCCAAGCACATACTCGCCGGCGATCACCTCGTCGCGGCGTGGGTCCCTGCTGTTCTGGTCGGACGATGTCATGGTCCCAGGCACTCTCTCAGTATCAGTAGACTTTGTCGAAGCCAGGTCTTCATGGTGTTGAGCGGAACGCCAAATTGCGTAGCGAGTTCCTCGTAGCTCATTGCCTCCACATAGGCCTGTCGCACTGCCGAAGCCTTTTCAGCCTCCAGTTGCTTCAAGCTGGCTTCGATGCGCCGCGCTTCGGATATCAGGGTGGAGCGTGCCTCGGGGCCAGGTTCGGCATCGCCGATATCATATGCTTCCTCGATGTCGCTTGCCACTGGTCTTCGCGCTCGGATCACGTCGATCGCATGGTAGCGGGCGACAGCAGCGAGCCAGGCAAAAGCGCTCGTTTCGTCCGGTGCGAACCGGTCCGCCCGTTGCCAGATTTTCACGTAGATATCCTGCAGCGCCTCCTCGGCGTCCTCGCGCTTGCCCAGCATACGCAGGCAGATGGGGAAGAGTTTCGCGCCCGTCAATTCGTACAGACGGCGAAACGCCTGCCTGTCTTGCAGACAAATCCGCCCGATCAGGTAAGCAATCTCGTCGTCACGCACGGGCGGCCTTCCTGGCTGGCGGGGCCGAGCTTTCCAAATCCGGGCGGAGCATATCAGGCGGGCGAGGAGGGGCGCCAGTTGTTCACCCCTTAGCAGAATGGATGAATTTGGCTGGGTGCCAGTCTGGATCATTCCATCGTCACACAACATGCGTTAAACAGGCGCCCGACGACAGCACCGCGCGCGTCATTGATGATGTTGCGCATAATCCTGTCTCCAAAGCGGCCTCGATTTGGAGACAGGATTATGCGCTAGATTTGCGAGGCCCCCATGTCCCTGACCGAAAGCGAAACCCAGGCCCGGCTGCTTGCGCAGGCCCTGCCCTACATGCAGCGCTACGAAAACAAGACGATCGTCGTGAAATACGGCGGCCATGCAATGGGCAATCCCGAACTGGGCAAGGCTTTTGCCAGCGACATCGCCCTACTGAAGCAGTCCGGAGTGAACCCGGTCGTCGTCCACGGCGGTGGTCCGCAGATCGGCGCGATGCTGACGAAGATGGGCATCGATTCGAAGTTCGAAGGCGGCCTGCGCGTCACCGACGAAAAGACCGTCGAGATCGTCGAGATGGTCCTGGCTGGCTCGATCAACAAGGAGATCGTGGCGCTGATCAACCAGACCGGTGAATGGGCAATCGGCCTCTGCGGCAAGGACGGCAACATGGTGTTCGCGGAAAAGGCGAAGAAGACCGTTGTCGATCCGGACAGCAACATCGAACGTATCCTCGACCTCGGCTTCGTTGGCGAGGTGGTCGAGGTCGACCGCAGACTGATCGACCTCCTGGCGAAATCCGAGATGATCCCGGTCATCGCACCGGTTGCGCCCGGCCGTGACGGCCACACCTACAACATCAACGCCGATACATTCGCCGGCGCCATCGCCGGTGCGCTGAACGCCACCCGCCTTCTGTTCCTGACGGATGTTCCCGGCGTGCTGAACAAGCAGGGCGAGCTGATCAAGGAATTGTCGGTCGCAGAAGCCCGCGCGCTGATCAAGGACGGCACGATCTCGGGCGGCATGATCCCGAAGGTCGAGACCTGTATCGACGCGATCAAGGCCGGCGTTCAGGGCGTCGTCATTCTCAACGGCAAGACGCCGCATTCGGTGCTGCTTGAAATCTTCACCGAGCGCGGCGCAGGGACATTGATCGTTCCCTGACAAACTGGGCAGACCGGACACTGCGACCCGCCGCACCGTTCATTTGGTCCCGTAGACGTCAGCAGCCTGACGGCTGAGCCACTCGATCATCGCCCGATAGGGGCCAGGCCCGTGGCTGACGCGGGCCACCCCGAGCCTGGCGAGTGCAGTGACGTCAGGCACGCCAGCCCTCATCATCACATTGACAGGCTTCGGGACTGCCTCGCAGATGCGTCCGATCAGGTCCGGGTCGGCAAGCCCGGGCACGAAGAAGCCGCTTGCACCGGCATCGGCATAGGCTTTGCCGCGATCGATCGCTTGCTCCACCAACGCCCCGTGACGGGCGGCATCCGATTCCTGCAGGAATAGATCGGTGCGGGCATTAATGAAGAACGGCGTCTGCCGGTTCTCGGTCATCAGCCGGATAGCGCGGATCCGTAATGCCTGTTGCTCGATCGGCTAGATGCCGGAGCCGCCGACGACCTGATCCTCGAAATTGATGCCGACTGCGCCCGCATCGACGATCCGCGCCACGTTCAGCGCGACATCGTCCGGGTCGACGGCATAGCCGCCTTCGAAGTCGATCGTCACGGGAAGCTCAGTCGCTTCCACGATCGAACGGGCGATATCTGCAAGCCGAAGCAACGGTATCGCTTCCCCGTCCGGATAACCATTGGCGGCGGCAACCGACCAACTCCCCGTCGCGATCGCCTTGGCGCCAGCGGCCGCGACCGCCTTTGCGCTGCCGGCGTCCCAGATGTTGTAAAGCACCAGCGGGTCGCCCTTGCGATGCAGTTCTGAAAACGCCTTCGCTCTCAACGCTTGTTCCATGCCTGCTCCACCGCAAATAGGCCCGCTGGCCGCATCTTGGCCTCGTGTCGCAACAGCCACTGCTTGCGCCACAGTCCGCCGCCATAGCCGGTCAGCGATCCGTCCGCGCCGATGCAGCGGTGGCAGGGGACGACAATGGCGATCCGGTTCGTGCCATTGGCCCGCGCTACCGCCCGGACGCTGTCGATCGTATCGACCTTGCGGGCGATGTCGCCATAGGATCTGGTCTCGCCAACCGGGATTTCCAGCAGCGCCCGCCAGACTTTCTTCTCGAAATCCGATCCGTTGAGTGCCAGCGGCGTCTTGAACTCGGCGGACTCGCCAGAAAAATAGGCCGTGAGTTCGCGCTCCATCTGTTCGATCGGCGGTGAGCGGCCGGGAACGACACTGGCCTTCGTTTTCGCCTGCAACGACCTCAACTCGGCGGGCAAGGCCTTGCGGTCGTGAAACTCGAGGAGGTGGAGATGCGTCTGGTCGCCGACCACCACCATCGGTCCCAGCGGAGTCTCGGTCCAGTCGGCAAACAGCAGATCGTTTCCGGAAGACATAGCCGGCGCCTTACCCAGAAGCCGGGCAAAGGCCGCCCGAAAACCGCTTGGGGATTCATAGCCCGCCTCGAACTGGGCTTCAATCACGCGGCCGCCGCCGGACAGGTGGCGTGCTGCAAGGCCCAGCCGGCGATGGCGCGCATAGTCCAGGAAAGTGGTGCCAATCGTGCGCTTGAAGGCGCGACGGACCGTCGAGGGATCGAGCCCGAGCGCCACGATGTCATCCTCGACGATCCGCGCCACGTTCAGCGCGACATCGTCCGGGTCGACGGCATAGCCGCCTTCGAAGTCGATCGTCACGGGAAGCTCAGTCGCTTCCACGATCGAACGGGCGATATCTGCAAGCCGAAGCAACGGTATCGCTTCCCCGTCCGGATAACCATTGGCGGCGGCAACCGACCAACTCCCCGTCGCGATCGCCTTGGCGCCAGCGGCCGCGACCGCCTTTGCGCTGCCGGCGTCCCAGATGTTGTAAAGCACCAGCGGGTCGCCCTTGCGATGCAGTTCTGAAAACGCCTTCGCTCTCAACGCTTGTTCCATGCCTGCTCCACCGCAAATAGGCCCGCTGGCCGCATCTTGGCCTCGTGTCGCAACAGCCACTGCTTGCGCCACAGTCCGCCGCCATAGCCGGTCAGCGATCCGTCCGCGCCGATGCAGCGGTGGCAGGGGACGACAATGGCGATCCGGTTCGTGCCATTGGCCCGCGCTACCGCCCGGACGCTGTCGATCGTATCGACCTTGCGGGCGATGTCGCCATAGGATCTGGTCTCGCCAACCGGGATTTCCAGCAGCGCCCGCCAGACTTTCTTCTCGAAATCCGATCCGTTGAGTGCCAGCGGCGTCTTGAACTCGGCGGACTCGCCAGAAAAATAGGCCGTGAGTTCGCGCTCCATCTGTTCGATCGGCGGTGAGCGGCCGGGAACGACACTGGCCTTCGTTTTCGCCTGCAACGACCTCAACTCGGCGGGCAAGGCCTTGCGGTCGTGAAACTCGAGGAGGTGGAGATGCGTCTGGTCGCCGACCACCACCATCGGTCCCAGCGGAGTCTCGGTCCAGTCGGCAAACAGCAGATCGTTTCCGGAAGACATAGCCGGCGCCTTACCCAGAAGCCGGGCAAAGGCCGCCCGAAAACCGCTTGGGGATTCATAGCCCGCCTCGAACTGGGCTTCAATCACGCGGCCGCCGCCGGACAGGTGGCGTGCTGCAAGGCCCAGCCGGCGATGGCGCGCATAGTCCAGGAAAGTGGTGCCAATCGTGCGCTTGAAGGCGCGACGGACCGTCGAGGGATCGAGCCCGAGCGCCACGATGTCATCCTCCGACCAGCGCCGTTCCGGCTGCCGCTCGAGGGCCGACAGCAGGAGATCGACGGTCTCGTCCCTGCCGCGCACGCCATCCATCGGACGGCAGCGCAGGCAGGGCCGGAAGCCGGCCGCCATGCAGGTGCCGATTGATGAGCAAAAGAAGGTGTTCTGCTTGAGCGGCTTGCGCGCAGGGCACGTCAGCCGGCAGAAGACGCCCGTGGTCGTGACGCAGACATAGGCCCGCCCTTCATAGGCATCGCTGCGAGAGATAAGCGCGTCGTAAAGGACGTCGTCATTGGGAAGATCGAACAGCATGGGCGATATCTAACACCGATTCGGCGCGGGCCGGCGCCGATTTTCGGGCAGCTATTTTCCCAAAGTGAGGCCTATTTCCACATCAGCAGCAGCAGGATCCCCGCGACGATCAGCAAACAGCCGGCCACTTCCATTCGATTGATGCGTTCGCGAAAGACGAAGACGGATGCGGCGAAGGTGAAGAGCAGTTCGATCTGTCCGAGTGCGCGCACATAGGCCACCTGCTGCAAAGCCATCGCCGTGAACCAGCAGGCCGAGCCGGTCACGCCGGCCAATCCGACGAGCGAAGAGGAACGCCAGGAGCGGGCGACTCGGCCGATCTCGGCGGGATCCTTGATCAGCATCCAGACGAGCATGAAAATCGTCTGGAAGGTCGTGACGCAGGCAAGCGTCACCGCCGCCTGCATGATCGGGTTGGGGCCGTCCAGCGCGAGGGCTGCCGAGCGATAGGCAACGGCCGATATTCCGAAGATCGCGCCAGAGGCGATGCCGATCAGTGCCGTGCGTCCTGTCATCGCTGATAGCAGGTTGCGCCAGGAGAGCGGCATGCGGGCGACCGAGATCATCATCACCCCGATGACCCCGACGATGATGGCACCGACCGCACCGGGCGTTAGGCGTTCGCCAAGCAGGATCAGGCCGAAGATCGCCGCCTGCACGGGCTCGGTCTTGGAGTAAGCCGTGCCGACGGCGAAGTTGCGCAGCGAGAACAGGTAGACAAGCAGGATGGTCGCGAAGATCTGCGCAAGCCCGCCGACGACCGACCAGAAGGCGAACGTCGCATTGAGGGCAGCAAATTCGTAGCCGGCGAAGTGATGGAGAGCGATCACATAGGCAATGGCGAGCGGGAAGCCATAGCCGAAACGCACGAAACTCGCGCCTGTCGTTCCGAGCGAACTGCGCAGGTGCTTCTGCAGCGCCGATCGAAGGTTCTGCAAAAAAGCGGCACAGATGGTGATGACAACCCAGGCTTCCATGCCTGCCGGCTAGCATGGCCGCCAGCACAAATCCATCGAGGCCGCTGCGATGACGAATCCTTTTTGCTTCCTGATGCACCCGTGTCATAAGGGCGTCCATGACAGAGACGCACCGCCTTCCGACCCGTTCCGACTTCGCCCATGTCACCGAGTGGGTGTTCGACCTCGACAATACGCTCTATCCGCACCACATCGATCTCTTCGCGCAGATCGACCGCAACATGACAAGCTATGTCTCCACGTTGCTCGGCCTGTCGCGTGAAGAGGCGCGTGCGATCCAGAAGCGCTACTATCTGGAACATGGCACGACCCTGCAGGGGCTGATGATACACCACGGCATCGATCCGTCGGAGTTCCTGGAGATGGCGCATGCGATCGACTATGGCGTGCTCCCGCCCGATCCGCTTCTCGGCGAGGCAATTCGTGCGTTGCCGGGGCGGAAGTTCATTTTCACCAACGGCAGCGTCAAGCATGCGGAGATGACAGCGCGCGCGCTTGGCATCCTCGATCATTTCCACGACATCTTCGATATCGTCGCTGCGGAATACGTGCCGAAGCCGGCCGGCAGCACCTACGACAAGTTCATGGCATTGCACCGCGTCGATACCGCGCATGCCGCGATGTTCGAGGATCTTCCCCGCAATCTGCTGGTGCCGAAGGCGCTCGGGATGAAGACCGTGCTCCTCATGCCGCGCGACGACAACCACGAGTTCGTCGACGCCTGGGAGAAGAAGACCGACGAGGATCAGCACATCGACTATACGACGTCGGACCTCACCAGTTTCCTGACACGTTTGATTGACGGTTGAGCCGGCCGGCCGTCGAATTTCGGACGGCCGAAGTTGGAGCATGTTGCGCAAAACTATCCAGCGGTCTTACGCAACATGCGGAAAAATCAAGGAGCCCGAGCCGCCCGAAGGGCCACAAGCTCGGGGGTCACTTCCCCGTTCCGTTCGCACCTTCCTTGTCGAGCTTCTCGTAGAAGGCCTCGATGATGCTCCAGGCTTCCTCCGCGGTGTCGACGAACTGCATCAGTTCGACATCGCTGGGTGAAATGGTGCCGAATTCCGCCAGTGCCTCGAGATTGATGATCGAGTTCCAGAATTCCTTGCCGAACAGGATCAGCGGCACCAGTGCCATGCGCCCGGTCTGCATCAGCGTTACCGTCTCGAACAGCTCGTCCAGCGTGCCGAAGCCGCCCGGGAAGACGGTGACCGCCTTCGCCCGCAGCAGGAAATGCATCTTGCGCACGGCGAAATAGTGGAAGTTGAAGCTCAGGTCGGGCGTCACATAGACATTCGGCGCCTGCTCGTGCGGCAGGACGATATTCAGCCCGATCGAGGGCGCCCCCGACTCCGCCGCGCCGCGGTTGCCCGCCTCCATGACGCCCGGTCCGCCACCGGTGACGACGACGAATTCCTTGTACCCGGTTTCTGCCGAGCGCGCCGAGCAGAGCTTTGCGAACTTGCGCGCCTCTTCGTAATAGACGGAAGCTGCTTCGAGGTTCTGTCGCTGGGTCTCGTTGCGCGCCGCCCAGGCTTCCTGCCCGGGTGCCGGGATCCGGGCGCCGCCAAACATCACGACCGTGGAGTTGATGCCGCGCTCGGCCAGCATCATCTCGACCTTCAGAAGCTCGAGTTGCAGGCGGACGGGCCGCAGTTCCTCGCGGCAGAGAAACTCGTCGTCCACGTAGGCGAGGCGATAGGCGGCAGATGTCGACTGGGGGGTCTGGGGAACGACTGACGCTCTATGCTTGTCGAACGCGCTGTCTGCGAGGGGATCCCATACGCCACTCTTGTTGCGGAGGTTCTTTTTCTTCAGTCGTGCCATTTCACTTTCCGTTTCGATGGCCTGCGCGTCGGCCTGTTCTTCTTTGTCATTCGCGCTATCTCCGGCTGTAGCATCTCACCGACGCCGTCGCGATATCATCCGCCGGAAAAGGGGCTTCAACTTTCCGGGATCATGCTCTAGGACTTGGCACCGGAAACATCATGCCCCTCTCCGGCATCCCGATACGTCAGGATAGTGGCCGAAGTTTAAGGAATTCCGATGAACAACTCCAATGTTGCCGCCCTTGAAGCCATCGTCGAGCGCGCCTTCGAGGAACGCGAAACGATCAACACCTCGACCCGCGGCGAGGTCCGCGATGCAGTCGATGCCGCTTTGAACCTTCTCGATAGCGGCAAGGTGCGTGTGGCCGAGCGCGGGGCGGACGGCAGTTGGACTGTCAACCAGTGGCTCAAGAAGGCCGTTCTCCTGTCCTTCCGGCTGAGCCCGATGGAAATCGTTCCGGGCGGGCCCGGCGCGTCGGTCTGGTGGGACAAGGTGCCTTCCAAGTTCGACGGCTGGAGCGTCAACGAATTCGAAAGGGCAGGGTTCCGCGCTGTGCCGAACTGCGTTGTCCGTCGCTCGGCCTACATCGCTCCGAACGCAATCCTGATGCCCTCCTTCGTCAACCTCGGCGCCTATGTCGGCGAGGGCACCATGGTCGATACATGGGCGACGGTCGGCTCCTGCGCCCAGATCGGTAAGAACGTGCACCTGTCCGGCGGCGTAGGCATCGGCGGCGTGCTGGAGCCTATGCAGGCCGGTCCCACCATTATCGAGGACAATTGCTTCATCGGCGCCCGTTCCGAGGTGGTCGAGGGCTGCATCGTGCGCGAGGGTTCGGTTCTCGGCATGGGCGTATTTATCGGCAAGTCGACCAAGATCGTCGATCGCGCCAGCGGCGAGATCACGTATGGCGAGGTGCCGGCCTATTCGGTCGTGGTTGCCGGTTCCATGCCCTCCGGCGGCACCATGGCCAACGGCCAACCCGCGCCGAACCTCTACTGCGCCGTGATCGTCAAGCGCGTTGACGAGAAGACCCGCTCCAAGACGGGTATCAACGAATTGCTCAGGGATTGATCGATGGCGAACCCGGACCAGCCTCCAAGCCTGACATGGCTTTTCTTCGGCTGGTCCGGCCGCCTTTCCCGTTTGCCCTACGCACTCGCTTGGGGATTCTGGATGATGCTGGCGGCGGCCTTCCTGACACGCATGGTGATGACGCCGCATGAAGAGCCAGCCTTCGTCACCTGGACGCTTGCTTTCTTCGCCGTCGGCGTCGTTTCGACGATCTCCTCTGTAATGCTGACGATCAAGCGACTGCACGACATGGCCCTGCCGGCACCGCTCGTCCTTTGCCTCTTCGTGCCGGCCATCTCCCTCTTCGCACTGGTCGCATTCATGATCTGGCCCGGTACGCCCGGGCCGAATGCGCATGGCCTCCTGCCTGACCGACCGAAGGATTAGCGGCAGTGGAGCCCCTGGGCGAAGGCTGATGACAGCGGCAAGCCTTTGGGCTAGACCGGAAGGCGAGCCCGGCGACGCATTTCGCGCGACCAACCCGCCGGCAGGCAGCAAGGCAATGACCGCAAACGATCCCGTCCAGAACCTCGCCACCCTTATCCGTTGCCCGTCCGTGACGCCCGCCGAGGGCGGGGCGCTTGCGGCACTTGAGGCGATGCTTGTACCGCTCGGCTTCCGGGTGGACCGTATGGTAATGTCCGAGCCGGGAACGCCAGATGTCGAAAACCTCTATGCGCGCATCGGCACCGAAGGCCCGCATCTGATGTTTGCCGGCCATACCGACGTGGTGCCGGTCGGCGACGAGGCAGCCTGGACGCATGGCCCCTTCTCCGCCGAGATTGCCGGTGGTGAAATGTACGGTCGCGGCGCCGTCGACATGAAGGGTGGGATCGCCTGCTTTGCCGCCGCGGTCGCCCGCCACATCGACAGGCACGGTCCACCGAACGGCTCCATCTCCTTCCTCATCACCGGTGATGAGGAAGGGCCCTCGATCAACGGTACGAGCAAGCTGCTTGAATGGGCGGCCGCGCGTGGCGAGCGATGGGACGCCTGCCTCGTCGGCGAGCCGACTAATCCCGACCAGCTCGGCGACATGATCAAGATCGGCAGGCGCGGTTCGGTGTCGGGCGCCATCACCGTTCATGGTGTGCAGGGGCATGCCGCCTATCCGCATCTGGCCGACAACCCGATCCGCAGCGTGATCGCGCTTGCCGATGCGTTGATGGA
This sequence comes from Rhizobium sp. ARZ01, assembly GCF_014851675.1. Classification (NCBI taxonomy): domain Bacteria; kingdom Pseudomonadati; phylum Pseudomonadota; class Alphaproteobacteria; order Hyphomicrobiales; family Rhizobiaceae; genus Rhizobium; species Rhizobium sp. ARZ01. The sequence goes on along the minus strand of NZ_JACVAE010000002.1, from coordinate 432,563 downwards.
TCCGCCCTTCGATGCCGGTACTGCCGATTTCCAGGCCTCCAATCTGGAGGTGACGACCATCGATGTGGGCAACCGGGCGGTCAACGTCATTCCAGCCAGGGCGACGGCGAGCTTCAACATTCGCTTCAACGACACCTGGACGGCTGAAACCGTCAAGGCCGAGATCGTGCGGCGCCTGGACAAGGCGGCTGCCAACGACCGCCTGCGGCCCGGCCGTGCGGCCGCGCGCTACGAGATCAAATGGGCCGAGCGCCCGAGCCATGTGTTCCTGACCCGCGACGACCGTCTGATTGCCTCGCTCTCGTCCGCAATCGAGGCCGCGATCGGCCGTGTGCCGAAGCTCTCGACCACCGGGGGCACTTCGGATGCACGCTTCATCAAGGACTACTGCCCGGTGGTGGAATTCGGTCTGGTCGGCCAGACCATGCACATGGTCGACGAGCGCGTCGCAGTCGCCGACCTGGAGACGCTGACGGCGATCTACGAAACATTCCTTGCGCGCTGGTTCGGAAATGCCGGCGCTTGACGAGGTCCTGCACTACCTGACCGGCATCTGGCAGCTCGTTCGGCAAAGGCCGGACGGGTTTCGCTGGCTCGATCTGAGCTGGCGCGGGCTTGTCCGCTCCTTCTGGGCCTTCGTCTGGAGCCTGCCGGCGCTCGCCGTCATCTGGGCATCCTGGCGCCTTTACTTCATCGGCCGCATGCCGGAAGGCACAACCGCAGGCCTCGATTTCATCCTGAAGCTGTTCGTGATCGATGTGGTCGGCTGGATTCTGCCGTTGGCGCTGTTGGCGTTGCTCGCCCGGCCGCTCGGTTACGCCCAGCATCTGGCGACCATCGTGATTGCAAGCAACTGGATCGCCGTCCCGTTCGCCTATGCGACAGCCATCCCCTTCGCGCTCGCGCTTGTGGTGCCAGCCTTCTCCGCCTTCTCGGGATTGCTGCTCTACGCTGTCTTTGGCGCCAGCATCGTTCTGCAGTATCGGCTTCTGTTGATGTGCCTTGGCAAGCAGACGTTGCTTGCGGCCACACTCACGGCCCTCTTCGTGCTGCCGCCGCTTCTGGTGGGGCAGGGCCTGCAGGTGGCGTTGGGCACTTTGCCGAATTGACTGCGCTCAGTAGTCGACCTGCATGAAATAGAGCCCCTCCGGTGGCGCGACGGGACCGCAGGCCTTGCGGTCACGCGCTTCCAGCGCAGCGCGCACGTCGTCGACGCTCCATTTGCCTTCGCCGGCCAGTTTCAGCGTTCCGGCGAAGGATCGGATCTGGTTGTGCAGGAAGCTCTGTGCCGTCGCGCGAATCTCGATCAGTTCGCCGCTGCGCGTCACATCCAGCCGGTCGATCGTGCGCACCGGGCTGTTTGCCTGGCAGTGGGCCGAGCGGAAGGTGGTGAAGTCGTGCTTGCCGACGAGAACCTGAGCGGCCGCATGCATCGCCGCGTGATCGAGCGGCTTCGCCACGAACCAGGCGCGCTTGGCCTCCAGCGCCAGCGGCGCGCGGCGGGAGATGATGCGGTAAAGATAGTGGCGGCGCAGTGCCGAGAACCGGGCGTCGAAATCGTCCGCCACCTGGGCGGCATCAAGAATGGCAACTCGCTCGCCGTTCTGTGCCAGATGCGCGTTCAGGGCGTTGCGCAGCGTATGGTCCTTCCAGGCGCGTGTAAGATCGACATTGGCGACCTGCCCCATGGCGTGCACGCCGGAATCGGTGCGGCCAGCGCCGCGGATCGAGACCGCTTCGCTGGTCAGCGACAGGATGGCCTTCTCGACCGCGCCCTGTACGGAGGGCCCGTTCTCCTGCCGCTGCCAACCGACATAGGGCGTTCCGTCATACTCGATGATCAGACGGTAGCGCGGCATCAGGACAGCACCGTTCCGGCAGTGACGGGTGTGCCGCGCAGGAAGTCCGACACATCGAGCTGCTTGCCGCCGGCCTTCTGCATCCGCGTCAGCGAGACGGCGCCGTCACCGCAGGCGACGACGAGCCCGTCGGAGTCAAGCACCATTCCCGGCCCTCCTGATCCCGCCGCAAGGCTGGAACCCAGTACCTTGACCCGTTCCGCCTTTCCGGCAACCGGCAATTCGAACCAGGCACCAGGGAAGGGCGCAAGCGCGCGGATGTGGTTGTGCACCTCCGACGCCGGGCGGGTGAAGTCGATGCGGGTTTCCGCCTTGTCGATCTTTGCGGCGTAGAGGACGCCATCCTCGGCCTGCGATGTCAGCGGCAGGTCGCCCGCCTCGAGGCGCGCCATCGCTTCCACCATCAGCCCGCCGCCGGTCAGCATCAGCGCGTCGTGCAGTTCGCCGCCCGTCATGTCGGGGCCGATCGCCACGCGCTTTGTCAGCGCCACCGGACCGGTGTCCAGTCCCTTGTCCATCTTCATCACCATCATGCCGGTCTCCGCGTCCCCGGCCATGATTGCGCGCTGGATCGGCGCAGCGCCCCGCCAGCGCGGCAAAAGCGACGCGTGGCCGTTGTAGCAGCCAAGCCGCGTGCCGGTGAGGATCGCTTCGGGCAGCAGAAGGCCGTAAGCGACGACGACGGCGACATCGGCATCCAGCGCGCGAAAGGCGGTCCGATCCTCCTCCTCCTTGAAGTTCAGCGGCGTGAACACCGGGATCCCCAGTCGCTCGGCCGCCTGGTGCACCGGTGACTTCTGCAATTCCAGGCCGCGCCGTCCGCCGGGGCGCGGCGGCTGCGAATAGGCGGCGACGATCGTATGTCCGGCCTCGGCAAGCGCCGTCAGCGTCGGTACCGAAAACTCCGGCGTACCCATAAAGATGATGCGAAGCGCCATGCGGCATTGCTCCCGTCTAAGCTAGGGGGTCCGTTCAATCGGGTTTGCGCGCGTCAATCAAGCCCTTGCGTGCTGCAAGGCGTTGCGAGAGCGGTCAGATCGCCTTGGCGCCGCGCGTCTTTGCAGCCTTGGTGAACTTGCGGATCACCATGTCACGCTTGAGCTTGGAAATATGGTCGATGAAGAGGACGCCGTTCAGGTGGTCGATCTCGTGCTGCAGGCAGGTGGCGAGCAGCCCGTCGGCCTCGATTGTCTGCTCCTTGCCGTCGCGGTCGATATAGCGAACCGTGATCTCGGCCGGCCGCTCGACTTCGGCATAGTAGTCCGGGATCGAAAGGCACCCTTCCTCGTAGACCGAGCGCGCGTCCGAGGCCTTGACGATTTCGGGGTTGATAAAGACCAGCGGCGTCTTGTCCTCGCCTTCCTTCGACACGTCCAGCACCAGCATGCGGCGCGCCACACCGATCTGGATCGCCGCAAGCCCGATGCCGGGCGCGTCGTACATCGTCTCCAGCATGTCGTCGGCGAGGCGTCGCGCCTCGTCGTTGACGCTCTCCAACGGCGCGGAGACCTGGCGAAGGGTGGGATCGGGGAGAATAATCAGCGGTTTGATCGTCATGGGCCTCACTTAGCGGTTTGCCGGCCGGCTTTCAATCGTCTTGCGCTTCATCGCAAATCCCAGGGAAGTCCGTCGGACGCTCGGCGTGGTTTGTTCACGTTATGATCTATCTTCGCGTGCAAATGATGCTATGTTTGCCCCATGAATCCAGAACCAGCCCTCCAGAACGCGTTGATTCGGCTTTTCGATGCGGTCGCCCGCGATCCGGCGCTGCAGTTGGCCTGCATGTTCGCCGTACTGGTTGCGGCCGGCTGGATCGTCCTTGCCCGTCGCACCGGAAGCCGCCAGCGCGAGGCGGCGGCGGCCGCGGAGTTGCGTCTTGCCGAACTCCTGCGGGCGCAGAACGAGATGCAGGGCCGTATCGCTGCGATGGCGGAGGTATTCGGGGCGCGCCAGGCCGAGACGAACCAGGCGATCAACCAGCGCCTGGACGGGTTGACGCAGCGCCTCGGTCAGTCGATCAGCGAACAGACACGCGCCACGCACGAGAACCTTCGCCGGCTGCAGGAGCGGCTCGCGGTGATCGATACGGCGCAGACGAACATCCAGTCGCTGGCCAAGGACGTGGTCGGCCTGCAGGCGATCCTGGCGAACAAGCAGACCCGCGGCGCCTTCGGTCAGGCGCGGATGGAGACGATCGTGGCCGATGGCCTGCCGATCGGCGCCTACCAGTTCCAGGCGCAGCTTCCAAACGGCGTCCGCCCGGACTGCATCATCCGCATGCCGAACGGCCAGCCGCCGCTCGTCATCGATGCGAAGTTTCCGCTGGAGGCCTGGAACGCCATGGGTGCGGCTGCGAATGCGGAAGCCTCGAAGGTCGCGGGCCAGCAGTTCCGGCGGGACATGGAAGTCCACATCCGCGATATCTCCGAAAAATACCTGCAGCCGGGCGAAACGCAGGACACCGCATTTCTCTTCGTCCCTTCGGAATCGATTTTCGCCGCCATCCACGAGAGCTTCGAGGCCATCGTTCAGCGTGCGCATCGCGCCCGCATCGTCATCGTCTCGCCGTCGCTCCTGCTTTTGTCGATTCAGGTGCTGCAGGCGTTGCTGAAGGACCAGCGCATGCGCGAGCAGGCGCACGTCATCCAGGGCGAGGTGATCCGTCTGATGGACGATCTTGGGCGTCTCGACGATAGGGTTCGCAAGCTGCACGGTCACTTCACCTCGGCGCAGAAGGACGTGGACCAGATCCTGACCTCGACGGACAAGCTTGCCCGGCGCGGCGCGCGGATCGGCGAAATGGAGTTCGAGGCGATGACGACTACATCGCAGGCAATGCCCGCTTCCGCGCCAGTGGAGCGTGCGGTCGAAAGCCGCACCGGCCAATTGAATCTGAGAGTGGTTGACGAGGACTGATCCACTCGGGCAGTGTCCGCTAAGGCATACCGGAGGAACGCAACCCCATGATCACCGTCTTCGGATCCATCAACATGGATCTCATCGCCACGACCGAACGCCTGCCAAATCCCAGCGAAACGGTGCCGGGACACAGTTTTACCACGGCGGCTGGCGGCAAGGGCGCAAACCAGGCGCTTGCGGCACGGCGGGCGGGCTCGCTCGTGCGCATGGCGGGTGCCGTCGGCGGCGATGCATTTGCCGCCGAGTCGCTGGTGCTGTTGACCCAGTCCGCAGTGAATCTCGATCTCGTCAAGGTCGCGGACGAGCCGACCGGCACGGCCCATATCCTTGTTGCCGACGATGGTGAAAATGTCATCGTTGTCGTCGCCGGTGCAAATGGCGATGTCACTGCGGCAGATGCCAAGGCGGCGGTGTCGCAGATGTCGGCCGGCGATATCCTGGTGCTGCAGCTCGAAGTGCCGCCAGAGGCTGTCGAGATGGCGTTGGACGCGGCCAAGGCGCGGCGGGTGACGTCCGTCATCAACCTCGCACCGATGACGGCGGATGCCCGCAGGCTCGGCGCCAAGGCGGATATCGTCGTGACCAACGAGATCGAGTTCGAGCTGTTCGCCGGCAAGTCCGGCCTTTCCGATGCGGAGCGGGAGGCAGAAATGCGCTCGATCCACGATCAGACCGGGCAGACGATCATCGTCACCCTCGGCGCGGACGGCGTCATCGCGATCCGCAAGGGCAATGTTTTTCGTGCCCCGGGCCTGAAGATCGAGCCGGTCGACACGGTTGGCGCCGGTGACAGCTTCTGCGGCTACCTGGCCGCCTCGCTCGATGCGGGCCTGCCGTTTGCCGATTGCCTCCGGCGCGCTGCGATCGCCGGCTCGCTCGCCTGCCTGAAGCGCGGCGCCCAGCCGTCGATCCCGGATGCCGTCGAGGTCGATGCGCGGATGCAGGACACGTAGTGTCCCCTTCCCACAAGCGATGGAAGTGAAGGCGCCGAGGCACGGACGCCGCTACAGTCTCAAACGCGCTCCAGTGCGATCGCGATGCCCTGGCCGACACCGATGCACATGGTAGAGAGCGACCGCTTGCCACCGGTTAGTTGCAGCTCCAGAGCGGCCGTTCCGGTGATGCGCGCGCCAGACATGCCGAGCGGGTGACCAAGCGCGATGGCGCCGCCGTTGCGGTTCACGCGGGCGTCGTCATCGGCAATGTCGAGCTGGCGCAGCGTCGCCAGACCCTGGCTGGCGAAGGCCTCGTTCAGCTCGATCACGTCGAACTGGTCCTGCGTCAGGCCAAGCCGCGCCATCAGCTTCCGCGAGGCCGGTGCCGGGCCGATGCCCATGATGCGTGGCGGAACGCCGGCGGTCGCCCCGCCGAGGATGCGGACGATCGGGCTCAGGCCATGCTTCTTCGCGGCTGCTTCCGAAGCAATGATGAGTGCGGCCGCCCCGTCGTTGACGCCCGAGGCATTCCCCGCCGTCACGGTCCCGCCTTCCTTCCTGAAGGGCGTGCCGAGCTTTGCAAGCGCCTCCATGGTGGTTGCGCGCGGGTGCTCATCCCGCTCGACCAAGACCGGATCGCCCTTGCGCTGGGGGATCGTCACCACAGTGATTTCCTTCGCCAACCGGCCATTCGCCTGGGCCGCAGCGGCCTTTGCCTGGCTGCGCAGCGCGAACGCATCCTGGTCCTGGCGGCTGACCTTGAAGTCTTCCGCGACGTTCTCGCCGGTTTCCGGCATGGAATCGACGCCGTACTGCTTCTGCATCAGCGGGTTGACGAAGCGCCAGCCGATCGTCGTGTCGTAGATCTCGGCATTGCGGGAAAACGCGGCGTCGGCCTTCGGCATGACGAAGGGGGCGCGGCTCATGCTCTCGACGCCGCCGGCGATCATAAGTTCGGTCTCGCCGGCCTTGATGGCGCGGGCCGCCGCAATGATCGCGTCCATGCCCGAACCACAGAGCCGGTTGATCGTGGTCCCGGGTACGCTGACCGGTAGCCCGGCGAGCAGCGAGGACATGCGCGCGACGTTGCGGTTGTCCTCGCCCGCCTGGTTGGCGCAGCCGAAGATCACGTCATCAACCGCGTCCCAGTCGACCGAGCTATTGCGTTCCATCAGCGCCTTCAGCGGAATTGCACCGAGATCGTCGGCCCGAACCGAGGAGAGCGAGCCGCCGAAGCGGCCGATGGGGGTGCGGATGTAGTCGCAGATATAGGCTTCGGTCATGTCAGGCAGCCTCTTTGCCTTCGCTCGAATGGGCCTTCTTTGTCCGCGCATTGATGTCGCGCAGCACGGTAAGTTCGGTTTCGGTCGGAACCGGCGTTTCGGCGACGTTGTCGGCGAATTTGATCGGCCAACCGCAATTCTCGACGATCTGCTCGCGGGAGACACCCCTGTGGATCGACGTGACGGTGAGTTCCTTCGTCTGCGGATCTGGCTCGAGGATGCACAGATCAGTGATGACCTGCGTCGGCCCCGCCGTTTTGAGGCCTAGCCGCTCGCGGTGGTCGCCGCCTTCGCCATGGCCCATCGAGGTGATGAAGGGCAGCTTGTCGACGAAGCCGCGCTTGGAGAGCGCCATGGTGATGAAGATGCGGCCGCAGTTCGAGGCGATCTCCGGCGCGCCGCCGCCACCCGGCAGACGAACTTTGGGCTTGTCGTATGAACCGACGACGGTGGTGTTGAGGTTGGCGAAGCGGTCGATCTGCGCGCCGCCGAGGAAACCCGTGGTGATGCGCCCGCCCTGCAACCAGTAGCGGAACATCTCCGGCACCGGCACTGTGAAGAGCGCGGTATCGCAGAGTTCGCCGTCGCCGATCGAAAGCGGCAGCACATCCGGCTTCGTGCCGACGGTGCCGCTCTCATAGATTAGCGTAATGTCCGGCGCATGTGTCAGGCGCGCGACATTGCAGGCTGCGGACGGTGCGCCGATGCCGACGAAGCAGACGTCGTCGTTGGTCAGCGCCCGGGCCGCGGCGATGGTCATCATTTCGGTGGGGGTGAAATCGCTGCTCATCGTCATTGCTCCTTACGCCACCTTGCCCGGCTTCTTCGCATGCTTGGCGAAGTCTGCCGGTGTCGCCTTCATCACGTTCTCCTCGATCCATGCCCTGAAAGTGTCGCGGTCGCGGGCGATCTCGTCCCAGGCGATGTAGAAGGCGTTCGAACGGGGATAGTAGCCATGCGCGTAAGCGGGGAAGGCGCCGCCCGGCACTTCACAGACCGCCGTGATCGTCCAGGTCGGCAGAACGACCGAGTTGGGGGAGGGCGGGTTCAGGTCGTCGACGATCTCTTCCACCGTGACGATAGAACGCTTGGCGGCGAGCACCGCCTCCTTCTGCACGCCGACAATGCCCTCGAGCAGCACGTTGCCTTTCCGGTCCGCCTTCAGCGCATGGATGATCGTAACGTCCGGGCGGATTGCGGGGACGGCGGCAAGCACCTCGCCGGTAAACGGGCAGGTGACGGACCTGATGTTCGGGTTCACCTTCGGCAGGTCGGCGCCGATATAGCCGCGGAAGGTCGCAAACGGCAGGTTCGCAGCGCCTGCCTCGTAGGCATTGGCCATGGCCGCGTGCGAATGCTCCTCGATCTCCAGCGGCCGCGGCCACTGGTTTTCGACCGCGTCGCGGAACCGGTGAAGCGAGCCGACACCGGGATTGCCGCCCCAGGAAAACTTCATGCCGCGCGCAGCACCGACGCCGATCAACTGGTCGTAGATCAGGTCCGGCGTCATGCGGATCAGGAAGAGGTCCTTCTTGCCCTGCCGGATGATCTCGTGTGCCGCCGCATAGGGAATGAGGTGGGTGAAGCCCTCCATCGAGATGGTGTCGCCGTCCTTCACGTTCTCGGTGATCGCCTCCGCCAGCGATGTGATCTTCGCCATGTCGTCTCCTTCCCGTTGTTGCGCTCCCTCACCACGCGCAGCCCGTTTCGCGCTGCGTGCTCCTTTGCCGGTTCGGTGTGGGAGCGTGGTGAGTGGTCTCCTGGGCGGAAAATAGGCGCCGGAAAAATGCCTCCGTCAAACAGTTTGTGCGATAATTGACATTTGTTCATATATCGCACAAAAATGGACCATGAAGAATTGGAGGAGATCATGCGGGAAACGGACTTGCTCGGAGGCTTTGCCAAAGGCCTCAAGGTGATCGAAGCCTTTGGTGAGGATCATCCGCGAATGACGATAACCGACATCGGCAAGGCCACCGGATTGGATCGCGCGACGGCGCGCCGTTGCCTCCTCACATTGTCCGAGCTTGGCTATGCCGCCTATGACGGCAAGTTCTTTGAGCTGACGCCGCGCATTCTTCGCCTCGGTCATGCATACCTCTCGGCCACGCCCCTGCCGCGTCTCGTGCAGCCCTATCTCGATCAGCTTTCCGAAAAGGTCGGCCAGAGCGCCTCCGTCTCGGTCCTCGACGGAGCGGAGATCGTCTATGTCGCGCGCGCCGCGCAGAAGCGGGTCATGTCGATCAGCCTGATGCCCGGCTCGCGGCTTCCCGCCTATTGCGCATCCATGGGGCGGGTGCTGTTGGCCGCCTTGCCGGTGGCCGAAGCGCGCGCCCTGATTATGGCTACGGACATGAAGGCCAACACGGTCCATACGATAACGGACCCCGACGAACTGATGACGGAACTCGCCCGCGCCCGCGCTCAGGGCTACGCGATCATCGATCAGGAACTCGAGATTGGGCTGCGCTCGATCGCCGTCCCGCTCGAAAACGCCCGCGGGCGCGTCGTGGCAGCGCTCAACATCGGCGCGCCGGCGGGGGCGGTTCCGGTTGAGGACATGACGACGCTCCTCCTGCCGGCGATGCGTGAGGTACAATCTGCCCTCCGTCCATTGCTGCAATAATCCGTCTGCTTGACACGCGCGGAGGAGTCGGCCCCTAGTCGTACTGCGCAGCGGGAAGGAGCGGCAGATGAGCGATGGCAATGAGACTCCCGAGACCAAGCTGACGCAGACCAAGCGGCGCTGGGCGGAGCAAGGCAAGTTCCTCACCGGCCGGATCGCGCGACCGGACTCCGTCCGCCTGCCGCCCGGCCAACACCTCGTCAAGAACTGGCCGGTGCTCGATCTCGGCCAGCAGCCGGTGATCCGGCCGCAAAGCTGGCGCCTCGACATCCGCGGCGAGGTGGAGAATGCCATCTCGCTCGACTGGCACGCCTTCCACGCGCTGCCCCAGAGCGACAAGGTCACGGACATTCACTGTGTGACGACCTGGTCGCGTTACGACAATCGCTGGCAGGGTGTCTCCACCTACGACCTGCTGGACCTCGTCATGCCGAACCCTTCGGCCACGCATGTCCTGCTGTCGAGCTATGACGGCTACACCACCAATCTGCCGCTCTCGGATTTCGCGGCCACCGATGCGCTGCTCGCCACGCATTGGGAGGGCGAGCCCTTGACCGTCGAACATGGCGGGCCCGTTCGCGTCGTCGTGCCGCATCTCTATTTCTGGAAGAGCGCGAAGTGGGTCAACCGCATCGAATTTCTGGGGGGAGACAAGGCGGGCTACTGGGAGCGCAACGGTTATCACATGCGTGGCGACCCCTGGACCGAGGAGCGCTATTCGGGGGACTGAACCGCTCCGTCATGCCGCGGGCGCAGAGTGATCGGAGATCACGAGCGCTTTTCCCGCTCCGCCTCCCGCCACGCCCGCGGCGTCAGTCCGGTATGGCGCAGGAAATAGCGAGAGAAGTAGGCCGGATCGGAAAAGCCGAGGCGAAAGCCGATTTCCTGCGCAGTCGTCGAGGTGAAAACCAGTTCGCGCTTTGCTTCCTCCACCAGCTTGCGATTGATGAATTCGTGCGCGCCCGCGCCGGTCATGCTCTTCACCACCCGGTTCAGGTGCGTCGGCGATATGCCGAGCTGATCGGCATAGAAGGAGGCCGGCTTGTGGGAGCGGAAGTGCTGTTGCACGAGTGCCGTCAGCAGTTCGATCCGCCGCTCGTTCTCGTCGCCGGCGCCCTCTTCGGCATTCGAAACAGATAGCCTGGTCACCAGGGTCAGCGCCGCCGTGAGGTAGGCTTCCATCAGATCCGTGCGGCCGCTGCGCCGGGCGAGCCATTCGGTCCCGAGCCGTTCGAGGGTACCGCTGACATAGCGCGCATCTGGATTGCCCGGATCAAGCGGCGTCACGCGCGGCTCGGCCAGGAAGACCCCGAGGCGGCTGCGATCGCCGGGGGCGGCGCGCAGATGGCCGACCGGCATGGTGAAGACAAATCCATCGATATCCGTCGAAAAGCGGAAACCGTGGCCAGTCGCCGGTGGCACTGTCACGACTGCCGGCGGTACGATCCGCACAATCGTGTCGCCAAACACCGCGTCGCCCGAACCGTTTGCGGCGTAGAGGATCTGGAAGAGGTTTTCGTGCCGGTGCAGGCCGATCTCCCAGTGGTGCAGACTGCTGCGCGAGGGGATCGTCTCGCAATGCAGCCAGAACTCTGTCGCCCCTGCAGGCTTTTCGCCGTAGAGGTCGTATGTCGGGACCGTCCTCTTCATCTGTGCCTCTCCGCCTCGATGTTCGATTTGTGCAAGTTTCCGGCATGGAAGTCCATTGCTGGATCGTGCCGTCCTTCTCACAATTTGCGCAAAAGCAAATTTGGAGGGCGGGAGGAAAACATGCGCACCCAGGTCGTTATCATCGGTTCGGGTCCGTCGGGCCTGCTGCTCGGCCAGCTTCTGACCAATGCCGGCATTGACAATGTCATTCTCGAGCGTTCCAGCAAGGAGCATGTGCTGTCGCGCGTCCGGGCCGGCGTTTTGGAGCAAGGTACGGTCGGCTTGATGGACGAGGCTGGGGTCGGCGCGCGCATGCACGCCGAAGGGCTGCCGCACGACGGCTTCTCGCTTGCCTTTGACGGCCGCGATCATCGCATCGATCTCTTCGAACTGACCGGCGGCAAGCGCGTGATGGTCTATGGCCAGACGGAATTGACGCATGACCTGATGGACCGGCGGACGGCCCTCGGCACACCCACCGCCTATGAGGCCGTGAACGTCACCCCCCAGGATTTTGAAAGCCAGTCGCCCTATGTCACGTACGAGAAGGACGGTGTCAGCCATCGGATCGATTGCGATTTCATCGCCGGCTGCGACGGTTTTCATGGCGCAAGCCGCAAAGCGGTGCCGGCAGCGGCAATCAGGACCTTCGAAAAGGTCTATCCGTTCGGCTGGCTCGGCATCCTGGCCGATGTTCCGCCTGTCAACGACGAACTGATCTATGCCAACCATCCGCGTGGCTTCGCGCTCTGTTCGATGCGTTCGCATACCCGCAGCCGCTACTACATCCAGTGCTCGCTCGACGAGAAGATCGAGGACTGGTCCGACGACCGTTTCTGGGACGAGATCCGTCGCCGGCTCCCCGCCCATCATGCCGAAGCGATGGTCACGGGGCCGTCCTTTGAAAAGTCGATCGCCCCTCTGCGGTCCTTCGTCGCCGAACCGATGCGCTTTGGCCGCATGTTCCTCGTCGGCGATGCCGCCCACATCGTTCCGCCAACCGGTGCCAAGGGGCTGAACCTGGCGGCGAGCGACGTGCATTATCTCTTCGCCGGTCTCCTCGAACACTACCAGGATCGCTCGAACGCCGGCATCGACGCCTACTCGTCCCGTGCGCTTGCCCGCGTCTGGAAGGCGGTCCGCTTCTCCTGGTGGATGACCACCATGCTGCACCGCTTCCCCGAGACCAGCGATTTCGACCAGAAGATCCAGGAAGCCGAGCTCGATTATCTGACGCACTCCCGTGCCGCCGAAACGGTGCTGGCGGAAAACTACGTCGGCTTGCCCTACTGAAGGGCGGCGCGCGCTTGCCGATAGATCTCGACGGCAGCGCGGACGAGGGCGGCATTGTCCGCTGCCGGCGCGCCGTCCGGCAGTGTTTTGCCGTCCTCCAGCCCGACCCGCGTGGACCAGCGGCGCGCGGCGGCGCGGCGTGCGAAATGCCAGACCGTATCACCCATGCCATGCAGTTGGATCGGTCGCAAAATGCCAGCCTTGTCCAGAACGCCATGAATGCGATCGGCGACATCCGTCGCCTCGTCGACGTCCTGCTCTCCGATTTCGATGAGGATGCGCAGCGGCGGCCTTTCCAGCGCAAGCCCGACGAGGCGTTCCGCGTCGCCGACAGAGGCAAGGCCTGCCTCGATGCCCACCCCGCGGGCGGCAAGCTGGCGCATGACGGCAGGTGCCGTAGCCTCTGACAGATTGACCGACGCATAATCCGGTAGCACGCGCCAGCCGGCAATGGCGGAAAGCGTGCGCATCTCGCTCGCCTCGATCCATGCACCCGTCGAAATGCCGATCAAAGTGCCGGGGACTGCCATGCGCACGAGCCGGACCGTCCTGTCGACGACCTCCGCCGCAAGGCTTTCACGCCCGTCAGGCCCGCGTGTGTGAAGATGGATTTCCGCTGCGCCCGCCGCGATGCAGGCTGCAGCATCGGCAGCCATGGCGTCTGGGGTCAGTGGCAGCGCCGGATGAAAGCTCGCTTCACGCGCGCCGTTGATGCAGGCCTGAACAATCATGTCATGCTCGCCAAAAGCAATCGGGGCGGGGAGGCTGACACACGTCGGCGGCGCGCGCAATCGCTCAGGCGGCGGGCGACACGTTGCCCGCCACCTCGCGGATCGTCTGCATGAGGATGGAAAGCGGCATGGAGGGGACGGCATCGGTGCGCACCGTCAGGCCGACGGGGCCTTGCGTGCCGCTGGTGTCGACCGGCAGCGCTGCCAGCGTGCCCTCGGCGATGTCCGCCGCGACGACGCCTTCGGAGATCATCCAGATCGCGTCGCTTTGGCGCACGAAGGCGCGACCAAAGGCGTCGGAGACGGTCTCAATCTGGTTCGGCAGGCCGGCAATGCCGTTGGCGATAAGAAAGCTCTCAACGAAGGGGCGGATGATCGAGGCGCGCGTCGGCATCAGCACCGGATAGGCATCGAGCCCCGCAAAGACCGAGCCTTGCGACAGCAGCGGATGGCCGGCCCGCACGCAGAAGACGACCTTTTCCGAATAGAGGTGCTCGAAGGAGAAGCCCGCCATCTTTTCCGGCGCCGCAAGCCGCCCCACCATGAGATCGAGATCGCCGACGCGCAGCTGTTCCAGCAACACGGCATTCTCGCCCGTGACGATCTTGATCCGCGCGCCGGTGCCCTCTGCGAGGAAGAGCTGCATGGCCTTCGGCATGATGCGGGTCGAGACGGTTGGCAGCGCGCCGATGCGGATCGGCGGGGCATCGCCGTGCACCGCCTGCGAGACCGAATCGAAGCCCTGCCGCAGCGCCGTCAGCGCCGCCCCCGCATGCTTGAGGAAGACCTCGCCGTAGCGGGTGATCTTGATGCCGCGCCCATCGCGCTCGAACACGGAAACGCCGAGCACGTCTTCCAGTTCGCGGATCGTCTTCGTCACGGCCGGCTGGCTGACATGCAAGAGCTCGGCCGCCTTCATGACGCTCTTTTGCCGTGCGACCTCGACAAAGGTCTGCAGATGGCGGAACTTGATGCGGTTATCGACCATGCTTTTGCCTCTGCCTGGCAATTCATAACTTGGAGGTTAGCTAAAAAGCACGAAATATCATTTTACCTAACCAAATCAAGAGACCACTGTGCGGCGTCAGGAGGAGACATCCCTTGCAGTTCGCCCGGATCAACGACATCAGCCTTCACCATCAAGTGATCGGCGGTCCGAAGGACAAGCCCGTCCTTGTCTTCGCCAATTCGCTCGGGACGGATTTCCGCATCTGGCGCGATGTCATCGTGCGGCTCGCCGGCGAGTACCCGATGATCCTCTATGACAAGCGCGGCCACGGCCTGTCGGATATCGGCCAGGTGCCGTATTCCATCGACGACCACGTCAGCGACCTGTCGGGCCTGCTTGATCTCTATGCCGTGAAGGAGGCTGTCATCGTCGGGCTGTCTGTCGGCGGTCTGATCGCACAGGGCCTCTACGCGGCGCGGCCGGAACTGGTGAAGGCGCTTGTCCTCTGCGACACCGCCCACAAGATCGGCACGGCCGAAAGCTGGAATGCGCGCATCGCCACCGTCGAGCATGACGGCATTGAAAGCATCGTCGACGCGGTCATGGGACTCTGGTTCACGCCCGCCTTCCGCCGGCCGGAAAACACCGCCTATCATGGTTATCGCAACATGCTGGTTCGTCAGCCGGCGATCGGATACGTCGCCACCTGCGCCGCAATCCGGGACGCCGATTTTACGGATACTGCTTTGCGCATCGCCGTGCCGACGCTCTGCATCGTCGGTGATCAGGATGGCTCGACGCCGCCGGACCTTGTACTCTCGACGGCAAAGCTCATACCGGGTGCGCGCTACGAAGTCATCCCCGGCGCGGGACATATCCCCTGCGTCGAACAGCCGGAGGCGCTGACAAGCATCCTCCGGGCATTCATCGATCCGCTGGTTCATGGAGACAAGCCAAATGGCTGATGCGCACACCTATTCCGATCGCTACCGCCAGGGCATGGTGACACGCCGTTCGGTTCTGGGCGACAGCCATGTGGATCGCGCTCAGTCCGCGTCGACCGATTTCGACCGGCCGTTCCAGGAACTTATCACCGAGAGCGCCTGGGGGACGGTCTGGTCACGCCCCACCTGGACGCCGCGTGAACGCTCGATGGTGACGATCGCGCTGCTGGCTGCGCTTGGCCATGACGAAGAGGTGGCGATGCATGTGCGTGCCACGGCGAACACCGGTGCGACGCGCGAGGACATCGGCGAGGCGCTGCTGCACGTGGCGATCTATGCCGGCGTTCCCGCCGCCAACCGGGCGATCAAGATTGCCAAGCACGTCTTCGAGGAGATGGACGCCGAGAAGGCGGCCTGAGGGAGCATCTGAGGTAAGCGATGACCGATATACCGAACCGCAAGCCGGAGACGGGCGCCTTTTTTCCGCGCGACCGCGACTGGCATCCACCAGCCTTCACGCCTGGTTATAAGACGTCAGTCCTGCGCTCGCCGCAGAAAGCGCTTTTGTCGCTCGATGGAACGATCTCGGAGATATCAGGGCCGGTCTTCGGTCATTCGATGCTCGGCGAGCTCGACAATGACCTCATCCACAACTTCGCCCGCCCCGGCGAGAGCGCCATCGGCGAGCGCATCATCGTGCACGGGCGCGTGCTGGATGAGCGGGCTCGGCCAGTGCCGGGGGCTCTGCTTGAATTCTGGCAGGCGAATGCCGGCGGGCGCTATCGCCACAAGAAGGAAACCTATCTCGCCGCGCTCGATCCGAATTTCGGCGGCTGCGGTCGCACGATCACTGACGAGGATGGTTTCTATGCGTTTCGCACGATCAAGCCCGGTCCCTATCCCTGGCCGAACGGCGTCAACGACTGGCGGCCGGCGCATATCCATTTCTCCATTTTCGGTCACGGCTTCGCCCAGCGGCTGATCACGCAGATGTATTTCGAGGGCGACCCGATGATCTGGAAATGTCCGATCGTCGCGACGATCCCGGATCGTGCCGCGGTCGAGCAACTGATCGCGCCACTCGACTGGAGCAACACCATCCCGATGGATGCGCGCGCCTACAAGTTCGACATCGTTCTGCGCGGACGCCGCTCGACCCTGTTCGAAAACCGGCTGGAGGGCAACTGAGATGGTACAGCCGCTCAACTGTCTGAAGGAAACGCCCTCGCAGACGGCGGGGCCTTACGTGCATATCGGCCTGACCCCCAATCACGGCGGGATCGAGGGCGTCTACGCTTCCGATCTCGGCGCTGCGATGGTGAACGACAAGACCCTCGGCAGCCGCATCACCATCACCGGCCGGGTGCTGGACGGCACCGGCACGCCCCTGAAGGATGCGCTGATCGAGATCTGGCAGGCCGACGCCGCCGGGCTCTACAACAGCCCGTCGGAGTTGCGCGGCGCCGCCGATCCGAACTTCACGGGCTGGGGCCGCTGCGCTTCCGATGGCGTGACCGGCGAGTTTCGCTTTGAGACGATCAAGCCCGGCCGCGTTCCGTTCAAGGACGGGCACAGGATGGCGCCGCACATCAATTTCTGGATCGTCGCCCGCGGCATCAATCTGGGCCTGAGCACGCGGATGTATTTCGGCGACGAGGAGGCTGCGAACGCCGAGGACCCGATCCTGGCCCGCATCGAGCATCGCGTCCGCGTCCCGACGCTGATTGCGCACGCCGATGGTTCGTCCTATCGTTTCGATATCCATCTGCAAGGCGAGAAGGAAACGGTCTTCTTCGACATCTAGGGGCACCTGGAGCGTGTGCGCGGGATCGATCGTACCTTGTTTCAAAGTGCTTCCGCGTCGCTTGCGTACCCGGATAGGCGAACGAGCCCCTCAAACGGTGATTCCAGTTTCAGGAGAACCCGATGACCGTTTCCCCTTTCGACCACCCCTATCTCTCCGGGCTCCTCGGAGACGAGGAAATTGCCGGCCTTTTTTCTGTTGCCTCCGAATTGGAGGCGATGCTGGCTTTTGAGGTCGCACTCGCCCGAGCGCAGGCGGCCAAAGGGGTGATGCCTCTCACATCAGCGCTTACGATCGAAACCGCAGCGCGACGGTTTGCGCCGGATGTTGCGGCCCTGCGTCAGGCGACCGCGCGCGATGGTGTTGTCGTTCCGGAATTGGTACGCCAGTTCCGGCAGTTCCTTCCACCGGAGGATGCGCCCTACTTTCATGTCGGCACCACCAGCCAGGACGTGATCGACAGTGGCCTGATGGTCCGCCTGTCACGGGCCGCTCCCATCTTCATCGAGCGCCTCGGCGCTATCGTGGGGGGGCTGATCGAGCTAGATGAGCGCCATGGCGAGCGCGTGCTGATGGGACGCACCCGCATGCAGGCGGCCATCGAAATTTCCGTCTCCGACCGGCTCTCGGCCTGGCGCCGGCCGCTTGAGGGCCACATGGAAAGGCTCGTCCTTGCTATTGAACGCCGCTTTCCCCTCCAGTTCGGCGGAGCGGCAGGGACGCTTGCGGCATTCGGCGACAAGGGACAGGACGTACGCACGCTGCTTGCCGAGGCGCTTTCGCTCGCCGACGTGCCCCAGTGGCACAGCCAGCGCGAGCGCCTTGCAGATTTTGCAAATCTGCTGTCGCTGATCACCGGAAGCCTCGGCAAGTTCGGCCAGGACGTCGCGCTGATGGCGCAGGACGGCAACGAAATCGTACTTTCCGGTGGTGGTGGCTCCTCCGCCATGCCGCACAAGCAGAACCCGGTTTCGGCGGAAGCCCTCGTGACCCTGGCGCGTTTCAATGCCACTGCCCTCGCGGGGGTTCATCAGGCGCTGGTGCACGAGCAGGAACGGTCAGGCAGCGCCTGGACGCTCGAATGGATGCTCCTGCCGCAGATGGTCGTCGCTGCAGGCGCCGCAACGCGGCTGGCGAGCGGCCTCGTCAGTTCGATCGCCGATATCGGGCAGAGGCGAGTGTAGGGCAGCTTGGGAAGTTATTGAAAATGGGACGCATTTTTTGGTTGTCATGCATTGTCGGCCGCGAGATTTGCCGAGTGGAACTGAGGTTGCCATCAGGCACGTGTTTGGTCTTCTCATAACTTGGCGGTTATGGCATTGGGCTATGAATTCATTTTTGCATTACCGTTTCATCTGCCAATCTGACTTTAGTCAATCTGCAAGTATCAGGTAGGCGGCTGGTCGGAGAGAGCCGGCCCAAAGGGAGGAAAACATGAAGAGATTTGCGATCGCCGCCTTTGCGGCCGCGCTGATGGGTGGCGTTGCTCATGCCGATACGATCAAGGTTGGCGTCATCGGGCCGTTCTCCGGTCCGTTCGCGCTACAGGGCAAGAATTTCAAGGCCGGGATCGACGCCTACATGGCACTCAACGGCAATACGGTTGGCGACGACACGATCGAGATCATCTACCGCGACATTCCGACGGCCGATCCGGCGCAATCCAAGGCGCTCTCACAGGAACTCGTGGTCAAGGAGGGCGTGCAGTATCTCGCCGGCTTTTACTTCACCCCCGATGCCATGGCTGCGACCCCGCTTCTGGAACAGGCAAACGTGCCGATGGTCGTGATGAACGCCGCCACCTCGGCGATCGTCACGAAGAGCCCCTACGTGGTCCGTACCTCCTTCACCACCTGGCAGACGTCCACGCCGATCGCCAAGGTCGCCTTTGATTCCGGCGTGAAGAAGGTGATCTCGGTCGTCAGCGACTACGGTCCAGGCGTCGATGCCGAAAACGCCTTCAAGGCGGCGTTTACTGCTGCCGGCGGCGAGGTTGTCGAGGCTATCCGCATGCCGCTGCAGACGAACGACTTCTCGCCGATCATGCAACGCATCAAGGACTCCGGCGCGCAAGGCGTCTTTGCGTTCCTGCCTTCCGGCCCGACGACGCTCGGCTTCGTCAAGTCGTTCAAGGAGAACGGCCTCAAGGACGGCGGTATCAAGTTTTTCGCCCCGGGCGACCTGACGCAGGAATCCGACCTGCCGGCGCTGGGCGACGCGGCGCTCGGCCTGCAGACGACCTTCCACTATGCCGTTTCGCATGACACTCCTGAGAACAAGAAGTTCGTGGAGGCGGCCGCCAAGGCGATCGGCAATCCGGCCGAACTGTCGTTCCCCTCGGTCGGCGCCTATGACGGCATGCACGTCATCTACAAGATGATCGAGGCGACCGGTGGCGAGCAGGATGCGGCCAAGGCGGTCGAGGCGGTCAAAGGGCTTTCGTGGGAAAGCCCGCGCGGTCCGGCTACCATCGACCCGGAAAGCCGCCACATCACGCAGAACATCTATCTGCGTGAAGTTACGAAGGCCGACGACGGCACCTATTACAACAAGGAAATCCAGACTTTCGAAAAGCAGGGTGATCCCGGTCTCGCCACGGCGAAATGAGGTAGTTCGCCGCGGTCTGTCCCTCTCTCCGTCTTGGCGGCGGGGAGAGGGACATGCGGCAACGGTCCGGCCTTCAAAGTATGCGAAAGCTCTGGGCCATGGGCAGCGGCACTTGGCGCTCGCAACATCGAACGGTTCCAGGAAGCTCCCAGGACAGAACCATGCAAACGGTATTCAGCATTGCCATCGACGCGCTTGCCTATGGCATGGTGCTCTTCGTCATTTCCATCGGTCTATCGGTCACGATGGGCCTGATGCGTGTCGTCAATCTTGCCCACGGCGCTTTCGCCATGATCGGTGGCTACATTGCTTCGTATGCCGCGAAGGACATGGGGCTCAGCTACAGCATAGCCGTACTTCTTGCCGTCGTCGGTACGATCCTGATCGCCATTCCGATCGAGAGGCTGCTCTATCGCCGCATCTATGGGGCACCCGAACTGACGCAGGTGCTGATGACCATCGGCATCACCTTCTGCATCATCGGCATCGCCAATTATGTCTTCGGTCCGACGCTGAAGACCATCCCCGTTCCCGCCGAATTGCAGCAGTCCGTCAGCCTCGGTTTCCGTAGCATTTCCGCCCACCGCCTCTTCGCCATCGCCTGCGGCGTGGCCGTTGCGATCGGCCTCTGGTACTTCATCGAACGCACAGCCTTCGGTGTGAAGCTGCGGGCGGCCGTCGACAATGCTGCCATGGCGCGCGCACTCGGCGTCCGCACCCAGATCGTCTATGCGGTGAGTTTCGCCGTCGCCGTCGGCCTTGCGGCCTTCGGCGGTGTGGTCGGTGCGGAACTGCTGCCGATCGAACCCTACTATGCGCTGCGCTACATGGTCACCTTCCTCGTCGTGGTCTCGGTTGGTGGCGCCGGTTCCATTCCCGGTGCGCTTGCGGCGTGCCTGCTGCTCGGCGCGATCGATACGGCCGGGCGCTACCTGATGCCCGAGTTCGGTGAGTTCTTCTTCTATCTGGCCGTGATCGCCATCGTCTGCCTGTTCCCGCGCGGTCTAGCGGGGAGGGCCAAGTAATGGCTGTCATCATGAACACCGATATCGTGACGACCGCGGCCGACCGGCGTGCCCGGCTGACACGGGATGCGCTCGCCATTCTCGTGATCGCGGCCTTTGCGGTCGCCGGCTATTTTCTCTTCCCCAACAACCTGGCGCTGCTGACGCGGATCACGGCCATTGCGCTCCTGGTTTTGTCCCTTGATCTGGTGACGGGTTATTGCGGGATCGCCACCCTCGGCCATGCGGCGCTCTTCGGCGCAGGTGCCTATGGTGCAGGCATCGCCGCCGTCCATTTCGGCATTACCGATCCGATCGCCATGCTTGGGGTCGGTGTCGTCGCCGGCGCAATCATGGGGCTGGTCTCCGGCGTGGTCATCTTGCGCGCCCACGGCCTGCCGCAGCTCGTGCTGTCGATCGCCATCATTCACCTCGCCCACGAGGCGGCCAACAAGGCATCCGGTTGGACCGGCGGCAGCGACGGGCTTTCCGGCATCACGCCTGATCCCGTCCTCGGCATGTTCGAATTCGATCTCTGGGGGCGTACGGCCTATGTCTTCGGCATCGTGCTGCTGCTTGTGGTTTTCGCGATCCTGCGCCAGATCGTCCGCTCGCCGTTCGGCATGCTCTGCCGCGGCATCAAGCAGGATCCGGTCCGCGTCCGCGCCATGGGCGCCTCGGTCCAGGCGACGCTGCTGAAGATGTATGTGATCTCCGGCGCAGTGGCCGGGGCAGGTGGGGCCTTGAACGCCATCTCCACGCAGGTCGTAGGCCTCGACAGCTTGTCGTTTACGCTTTCCGCCGAGGCACTCGTGATGCTTGTCCTCGGCGGAACGGGCTCGCTGGTCGGTGCACTTGTCGGTACGCTGTCGTTCATGTGGTTCGAGGATGTTGTCTCGGCCGCCAATCCGTTCCACTGGCTGACGATCGTCGGCGCGCTGCTCATCGCGGTCGTGCTGTTTGCGCCAAAAGGTCTTTACGGCACGCTTGCCGCCTATGTCGAACGGCGCGGGAGGAAATCCGCATGAGCGCGATCTTCGAAGTCCGCAATCTGAAGAAGACTTTCGGCGGCCTGCATGTGACGAACGATGTGTCGATTTCGATGGCGCCTGGTGACCGCGTGGCCCTGATCGGCCCGAACGGGGCCGGCAAGACCACCTTCGTCAATCTCGTCACCGGCAATCTTCATGTGAGTTCCGGCAACGTCCATCTCGGCGGGGAGGATGTCTCCTTCCTGAGCGCGATGCAGCGCGTCCGGCGCGGTCTCGTTCGTTCATTCCAGGTTACCCGGCTCTTTTCCGAGATGACGCCGCAGGAGCACCTCTCGCTCGCCATCCTCCAGCGCGAGGGCCGTTCAGGCCGCATGTTCGGCAGCCACCGGGCGATGCCGGCCGTCATGGCGGAGGCAAACCATCTTCTCGCCACGCTCGGCCTTTCCGAGCTCGCGAACCGCAAGGTCAGCGAGATCGCCTATGGTCAGCAGCGGCTCTTAGAGCTTGCGCTTGCGCTGGCGCTGAAGCCGAAGGTCCTCCTTCTGGACGAGCCCGCTGCCGGTGTGCCGCAGAGCGACACGGCCCGCATCGAGCGCGCCCTTGCCGAGCTTCCGTCCGATCTTGCTGTGCTGATGATCGATCACGACATGGATCTGATCTTCCGCTTTGCCAGGCGTGTGGTCGTTCTCGCCGCAGGCGAAATCATCTTCGACGGCCTTCCGGCCGACGTCATCAAGGACGCGCGCGTCCGACAGGCCTATCTCGGGAGCTATGCCGATGCCCGCAGCGTCGCTTGAAATTTCCGGCCTCAGTGCCGGCTATGGCCAGACGCGCATTCTGGAAGATATTGCGCTTATCGCTCCCGCCGGCTCGCGTCTGGGCGTGCTCGGCAGAAACGGCATGGGCAAGTCGACGCTCTTTGCGACGCTGGCCGGACAGACGCGGCGTTACGGCGGCGAGATCCGCATCGACGGAACGGATGTGACCGCGCTCGACAGCGCCTCCCGGGCGCGCAAAGGCCTCGGCTATGTGCCGCAGTCTCGTGATGTCTTCCCGACCCTGACGGTGGAGGAAAACCTCTTCGTTGGCTTGAAGGATCGTCCGAAGTCGGCAATCGAGGAAGCCTACGAAATGTTTCCGCGGCTGAAGGAGCGGCGGAAAAACCTCGGCTCCCAGCTCTCCGGTGGCGAGCAGCAGATGTTGACCACGATGCGCACGATCCTGGGCAGACCCACGGTGTTGCTTCTGGATGAGCCGCTGGAGGGATTGGCCCCGGTGATCTGCGAGGAACTGATGGCTGCCTTCCACAAGCTGGCTGCTTCGGGCGAGATGACGATTCTGCTCGTCGAGCAGCGCATCCAGAGCGCACTCGATTTCGCCGAGAAGATTGTCGTTCTCGAGCGCGGGCGCATCGCCTGGACCGGGACGCCCGCCGAGCTTTCGGCCGATCAGCACGCGGTGGAGACGCTTCTTGGCGTTGGCGGGCTGCACTAGCCCGCTGCGCGACATGGCGCGGGTCGACATCGACGTGCGATCTGGGTCTGCTTCATGCAGCCGCAATGTGAAAAAAATCACGGCCGACGTGTGGGCGTGGCCGTGACTGTCCTCAGAAATGTCAGCGCAGGATCAGAATTCTTCCCAGTCGTCGCTGACCTTGACGGCGGCGTTGCCGACGAAGGCGGCTGCGACCTTGCGGCCCAGCGCTCGCACAGGGTTCGACGCCGGCTTCGATGCGCGGGGTGCCGTTCCGGTACCAGACGGCACGGAGACGGCCACCGGTGCCCTCGTCTGTCTGCCGTCGCCCACGTTGAACTGGGCGATCAGCCGGTTCAGGGCCTCGGCTTCGCGGGCAAGGCTATGGCTGGCGGCATTCGACTCTTCGACCATCGCCGCGTTCTGCTGCGTGTTCTGATCAATCGTGTTGACCGCCATGTTAATCTCGTTGAGGCCGACCGACTGCTCGCGGGCGGATTCGACGATGCCGGCCACCAGACGATTGATCTCCTGCACCTCGGAGACGATCGCCTGCAGCGCCTTGCCGGTGTCGGCTACCAGACCGACGCCGCGCTCGACATGTTGCGAGGAGGCGCTGATCAGCGACTTGATCTCCTTCGCAGCGGCAGCCGAACGCTGGGCGAGTTCGCGCACTTCCTGTGCGACGACGGCAAAGCCCTTGCCGGCTTCACCCGCCCGCGCCGCCTCTACACCGGCATTGAGCGCCAGCAGGTTCGTCTGGAACGCGATTTCATCGATGACGCCGATGATGTTGGTGATCTCGGTCGAGGAACGCTCGATCTCACTCATGGCGTGGATGGCACTCTGAACGATCTCGCCGGATTTCTCTGCACCCGACTTCGTGCGCTGGACAAGCTGGCCTGCCTCCTCGGCGCGGTGGGAAGCGTCCTTGACCGTCGTGGTGATTTGCTCGAGCGCGGCCGCGGTTTCTTCGACGGATGCGGCCTGCTGCTCGGTGCGCTTCGACAGATCGTCGGCGGCCGAGCGGATCTCGTTCGCTCCGGAGTCGATCGCGCGTGCGTTGTCTCCGACGGCCTTCAACGTGCTTTGCAGCGTAGCAACTGTCGAATTGAAGTCATGGCGCAGCTTGTCGAGATGCTGGACAAAGGGCGTGTCGATCGAGGACGAGACATCCCCGTCGGAAAGCCTGCCGAGGCCGGATGCCAGAGCGTCGACGGCAAAGCGGATTTCCTCCGCCTCGCGGGCCTTTTGTTCTTCGCGGGCGATGCGCTCCTTTTCGGCATGCGAGCGGTTGGCGTCAGCTTCCTCGCCAAGGCGGCGGTTTTCAAGGGCTGCTTCGCGAAAAATGTTCAATGCCTTTGCGACCGTTCCCACTTCGTCGCCGCGATCCACGCCCGCGATGGGCGAATCCGTATCGCCGTTGGCAAGCGCCTTCATCCGCTCGGTTACAGCCTGCAGCGGGCGGGAGATGCCGTTGGACGCGAACCAATAGGCGCCCGCGAGCGCGATCAGGATGGCGGCCGCAGCGCCGATCTCGATGGCAAGCACCATGTCTGCCGCCTCAGCGCCCAGCAGTTGCGTCTGTTCGTCTACCTGTGCACGCAAAGCGGTGGCTGATTTTTGCATGTTCAGCGCTAGGGCGGTGACCATGCCGTCCGCCTGCCCCAAGAGGGCTGCAGACTCATCATTGCGGTTTTCGGCGCCCAAGGCGACGGCCCGGTCGACCAGCTTCTGAATTTCTTCGAAGTGGTTCAGAAAACCGTCGAAGGTTGCAGTTTCCTCGGGCAGGGACGTAGCCGCTAGCTTCATGCGCTCGACATAATTCTTGGCGTTCGAACGATAGTTCTTGACCGCTTCCAGATTCTGCTCGGTACCACTGTCGTAACGCAGCGACTGATATGCTGCATATCCGACGCCCTGCAAGTTCCGGTTTGCCGCGGTCAAATTGATTGCCGCTTGGGTCTCTTTTGCCAGAAAGTCATTGTAGCTCGATACCAGCGAGTTGGTCGCTTGGGCTGCAAAGATCGCGCCGATCGCCATAACTGCCGCAAGGCTGGCGACGATGGACATGATCTTGGTTCGGATCGAGAGGTTGTTCAGAATGTTCATGGATGTGACCTAACCGCCCGCGAACATGCGCAGGGGCGACGAAAGGAAATGATTGGGAGGTGTGATCAACGCTTTCATGGCGAGGCGCGGGGTCCGCTCATCAGATCAGTAAGTAGCCCGCCTAAAGAAAGGATTAAGTGATCACCCCACGAAATCCTGTTGTCGAACGGCGCGCGAACAACGGCAGACATCCGATCGGGGTGAAGGCGATGCTGAAGCGCCGATCACCATGCGTGCGCTTACCTCCTTCGAGTGAAAGGGGGTTCTATCGACAGCTTCGAACAGTGCGCGGTACATTCTCGCCACCTAATATTGGGAGGTGAAGAGAGATGGCGACCTACACGGTTTTCTTTCCCAACGGCAAATATCCGCAGAGCTATTCGCCGGCGATACCAGGTTTCGACTACAATCCGATGTTCGGGGAGCTTGTGGATCCCTCGACTGCAACCGTCGTCACCAAAACGCCGACCAAAGTGGATATGAAGCTGGACAATGGCCTTAAGCTACGGTTTTCCGGAACCGATTTCACCTACGGTTCCGATGGAAGTCCTACGGGCGGCAAGGTGACCAAGATCGAATTGTTTCAGTCGAACGGCACCACTCTGGTGTCGAAGATCGAGGGGCTCAGCCTGTCTCTGGAGGCGCTCGACAATGCCGCCCAGTCCTTTGATCCATGGAACCTCCAGGCCTGGATATTGAAGGGCAGCGACAAGCTGAACGGATCGGCCGGCAATGACGACCTGGAGGGGTTCGCCGGCAACGACGTTATCAATGCCAATGGCGGCGATGACTTCGTCATCGGCGGCGAGGGGAAGGATACCTATGACGGCGGTACGGGGTGGGACAATCTGAGTTTTCAGGACGCCCGCCACAATTCCAATGCCCGTGGCGGCATATCGCTGGACGCTGCGACGGGTAAGGTCACGGACCCTTACGGCAATGTCGAGACCTTTCAGAATTTCGAGACATTCCGCGGCACCCAGTTCAGGGACGTCATGAAGGGGTCGGCGCGAGACGAGGACTTTCAGGGCATTGGCGGCCGGGACATCATCGATGGCCGCGGCGGCTTCGATACGGTCAGCTATCACCGGGACCAGAACAATGACGGCGGCAAGGTCGGTGTCACCGTCAACCTGCAGGCCGGCACCGCCGTTGATGGCTTCGGAAAGACGGACACCTTAACGAGCATCGAGGGGGTGCGCGGCACCGCGTTTGCTGACAAGCTGACGGGCAGTTCAGGCGACAACTGGCTGCGCGGCGACGGCGGCAACGACATGATTGCGGGCGGTCTCGGCAACGACTTGCTGCGCGGCGACAGCGGAAAGGATTCGTTCGTCTTCAATACGAAGCTGAGCGCGAGCACCAATGTCGACGAGATCGACGACTTCAACGTCGTTTACGATACGATCAGACTCGAGAACGCGATTTTTACGAAGCTGACGGGGACTGGAGTACTGACCGCCGCGCAGTTCTGCGCCAACAATACCGGCACTGCCGCGGACGCGAGCGATCGGATCATCTACGAAAAGGATGCTGGAAATCTCTACTACGATTGGAACGGGAGTGCATCCGGCGGTCGCGTGCTCTTCGCAGTGCTGGATGCTGGATTGAAGATGACGGCTGACGACTTCTTTACCTTTTGATGTCGCCGAACAGTGCGGGAAAAAGGGGACGCTTCGAAAGGCGTCCCGGCCGCGCTTGCCGTTAGGCGGAGAATGCCGCTTCGTAGAGCTCTGGCTTGAAGCCGGCCAGATACTTGCCGTCAAGATCGAGGATGGGGCGTTTGATCATTGCGGGCTGCGCGAGCATGAGCGCAACAGCCTTTTGCGCGTTCAGGTCGGTCTTGTCGGCTGGCGCAAGCGCGCGAAAGGTCGTTCCGGCACGATTGAGGACCGTCTCCCAGCCGAGCGCATCGATCCAGCGCCCGATCGAGGTCGCATCGATGCCTTCTGCCTTGTAGTCGTGGAAGCGGTAGGCGATCTGCCGGTCATCCAGCCATGTCCGCGCCTTCTTCATCGTGTCGCAGTTCTTGATGCCGTAAAGGGTGACCGTCACCACTTGCTCCTTTGCGTGCCCACCTGGCACGACGTTGCCGGCGGACATCATCCGCCGGTGGTCAATGCTCCGGACATCGGCACGGTCCCGTGCCCTCGTCACGTTGTCAAAGGCTGAGGAATTTCTCGACCACCGAGTCGACCTCGGCGCTCTTGAGGCCGGCGATGTTGATCCGACCGGAACCCGGCATGTAGATCGCATGCTCGGCGCGAAGGCGCATGACGTCGGCCTCCTTCAGCGGCAGCAGCGAGAACATCCCTTCCTGCCCGGCGATGGCCGTCATCACCTGCCAGCGACGTGCAAGGCCCGCGGCAAGCCGTTCGCGGATCGATGCGACGCGGCTGCGCATCGTCTCCAGTTCCGCCATCCAGTCCGCCGTCAACGCGGCGTCGCCGAGAATCGTGCTGACGATGGCTGCGCCGTGATCCGGCGGCATGGAGTAGCTGGTGCGGGCGAGACCGGCGAGGTTTGTCCGCACGGAGTCCGCAGATGCCTTTGATGAAGCCACGGCAAAGATGGCGCCGGTGCGCTCGCGGTAGAGCCCGAAGTTCTTCGAGCAAGAGACCGCGACGAGGGCTTCAGGCACGGCTGCAAGCAGTGTGCGCAAGCCCTCCGAATCCGCCTCGAGCCCCCTGCCGAAGCCTTGGTAGGCACTGTCGACGAGCGGCAGCAGGCCGCGCGCTGCGATCAATGCGGAAACGGCTGCCCATTGCTCAGGCGAGAGGACGCCCCCGGTCGGGTTGTGGCAGCTTGCATGCAGCAATACGGCATCGCCGGCTTTCGCCCCCTGCAGCGCCTCCATCATGCTGTCGAACAACACGGTCTGCGAGGGCACGTCGAAGAACGGGTAGGAAATGACCTCGAGGCCAGCCGCCTTGAAGATGGCTGCATGGTTGGGCCAGGTCGGCAGGCCGAGCCAGATCTTCTTGATGCCCAATCGAACCATGAGGTCTGCGGCGAGGCGGACGGCGCCTGATCCGCCCGGTGTCTGCACGGCAGCGGTCGCAAGATCGTGGCCAGCCGGTCCGGTCGTCAGATTCCAGAGCCGCTCAAGGAATACGGGGTCCCCCTCGGGGCCGACATAGGACTTCGTGATCTGGCCCTCCAGCAGGCGCCGTTCGGCCTCCTTCACGGCCCGGAAGATCGGCGTGGCACCCTCTTCGTCGCGGTAGACGCCGACGCCAAGGTCGACCTTGCCGGGTCTCGGATCAGCTTTGTAGAGCCCAATCAGGGCAAGGAGTGGATCGTCGGGCTGGCGGGCGAGCGTATCGAACATGGCAGAACCCCTGCTGCGTGGAAGTCGAAGCGTGCCTCGATTTCGCGAGACAGCGAAACAACAAAGACCAAAAAGCGCGACGGGCCTGAAGATCGCGACGCGCTTTGAGCGACGGTTTACGGGATATCGCGGCGGATTTCGAGCGTGATCTTTCGTGCCGGCGCCGAGGCCCAGCCATCCCGGCACATTTTATGGCTTTACGGTTGCGGTGCACCGTAGCGTCCCCTATCTTCTGACTGCACGATCGTGCGAAGGAAGGTTCGTTGAAAAAACTGAACGAAAAGGTGAGTACCGCAGCCCTGTCTGCGATCCGCAACCGCCGTGGGCATCGGCCGATTTCCGCCAATCGCGACGGCGGCGACACGGTCATCGCCTCCTACAATGTCCACAAATGCGTCGGCGTTGACCGGAAATTCGATCCGGAGCGCGTGGCCGAGGTCATTTCCGAAATCGATGCCGACGTGATTGCGATACAGGAAGCGGACAAGCGCTTCGGCTGCCGTTCGGGCCTGCTGGACCTCGCGACACTGGAGCGGGTCAGCGGCCTCGTGCCCGTGCCGATCGCCTCGCTATCCAGCACTGGTCACGGCTGGCACGGCAACATGCTGATGTTCCGCAAGGGCACGGTGCTGAATGTCCGTCAGTTGAAGCTGCCGGGGGTCGAACCCCGCGGCGCCTTGGTGGTCAACATCGACTTTCCGACCGGCAAGCTCCGGGTCGTCGCTGCTCACTTCGGCCTTCTCAAGCGTTCGCGCGAGTTGCAGGCCAAGCACGTCCTCGCATCCGTGGCACAGGAGGAGGAAATGCCGACGATCCTGATCGGCGACCTCAACGAGTGGCGCATCGGTCGGCGCTCCTCGCTTTCCCCGCTGTCACCGGTGTTCGACCCGACCTCGGGGGCCGTGCCGAGCTTTCCCTCGCGTTTCCCGGTTCTCGCGCTCGATCGCGTGCTGGGTCACCCCCACGATCTCGTCGCCGCCGTCGAGGTGCACGACAGCCCACTTGCCAAGGTTGCGTCCGACCACTTGCCGATCAAGGCGCACATCGATCTGAAAGCGATTTGGGAGCGGTCCTATCGCCAGCCGGGACCCAGGGTGCTTGAAGCCGTTTGACGTCTGCGCCCTAAAGATAGGGTGATCCCAGCCAGACGATCCGCTCAACAAGACGGCGGGAGAACGGTCGCGCACGCAGTGCCTGCAGGTCAATCACTTTGGCAGATTTCAGGGCCTTGCCGATTCGCGCCTCGATTTCGGCGGCGAAGAATGTGTCGAACACCTCGATGTCGATCTCAAAGTTCAGGCGGAGCGAGCGCGGATCCAGGTTCGATGAGCCGATATAGGCCCAGACGCCGTCGATGACCGTCAGCTTCGAGTGGTTGAAGGTGCCGCTCGCCCGCCAAATCCGGCATCCTGCTTTCAACAACTGGTCGAACTGCGCGGTCATGGCCAGGTCCACCAGCTTCAGGTTGTTGGCTCCCGGCACGACGATGTCGATGCGCACACCGCGCCGTGCCGCCGTTGCCAGCGCGCTGATGAGATCGCGTTCGGGCAGGAAATAGGGTGACATGATGCGGATGTGGCTCTTGGCGACCGAGATCGCGCCCATCAGCATGCGCTGGTTGGTTTCGATGCTTTTGTCAGGGCCGGAGGGCACGACGCGGGCCAAAAGTTCCGTGTTCGGTTCGACCATCGGCGGTTCAACCTGCCAGGCCTCGCTGTCGAGCGCCTCGCCGCCGGAAAAGCGCCAATCTTCATAGGCGATGTGAAAAATGTCGCCGACGATCGGACCTGTGACGCGAAAATGTGTGTCCTTGGCAACCAGTTCGCCCGCGAACTCGCTCGTGAAGGCTGCGCGAATATTGAGGCCGCCGGTGAAGGCAACCTGTCCGTCGACCACCAGGATCTTCCGGTGTGTGCGAAGGTTAGCATAGGGCAGCCGTAGCCCCATGATAATGTTGCCGTTGAATACGCGTGCCGAGACGCCGGCGTGCCACAGCGTATGAACGATGCTGGGCGTCGAGTAGCGCGCACCCACTGCATCGATCAGGACATGGACCGCAACGCCACGTGCCGCCGCGGCCGCCAGTGCTTCGGCAAAGCGCATGCCCATGCTGTCGCGATCGAAGATGTAGGTTTCTAGCAGGATGCTGCGATTGGCTGCGCTGATCGCGTCGAGCATGGCTGCATAGGCGGCGTCACCGGTTTCCAGTACCTCGATCCGGTTGCCCGAGGTGAGAGGGAAGCGTCCGACATTGTCGCCGAGATGCTTCATGG
Source organism: Rhizobium sp. ARZ01 (assembly GCF_014851675.1). Classification (NCBI taxonomy): domain Bacteria; kingdom Pseudomonadati; phylum Pseudomonadota; class Alphaproteobacteria; order Hyphomicrobiales; family Rhizobiaceae; genus Rhizobium; species Rhizobium sp. ARZ01. The sequence goes on along the minus strand of NZ_JACVAE010000002.1, from coordinate 401,778 downwards.
CCGCGAGCGCGCCGCCATATCGGGCATGGACCGCTTCGTCCGCCACATCGTAATGAACCGGATGGTGTTGGCCCCTCTTTGCCACCCGCCCTGAGCGCTGAAACGCCAGCGTCTTGCGGCGGACGCGGTTCACACCCACGACATAATAGATGACGGCACCGAGGATTGGTGAAAGCAGGATGACGCCGACCCAGCCGATCGCCGCGCGCACCTCCTCCTTCGTCATCGTTGCGTGAATGGCAGCGGGTGTGCCGAGAACGATCGACAGGACGACCAGAAAATGTGGCCAGTAGTCGGATATCGTCTGCAGCATAATGGTCCCGGTCACCGCCCTAGTGATTGAACGCGTTAGCGAAAACCACCTTAGAACGGTGAACGGGGCAATGAAAGCCGTTTCGCCGGCACTCGCCGCGTGCCTTGTTGAGATGGACTGCCAATAGCACTGGCCGTTGTTTTCTGGAACTCGTGCCGGACGTCGTTCAGTCCTCGAGCGTGCCCGGCTTACGATTCTCGCGGGTTACTTCGCTGCAGGCGATCTTCATCAGGTCACCCCCACGGCGAACGAAACGATCGGAGGCGCGGGTCGCAACCAGTCCTGCCCGGGCGGCGCGGATCTCGACGGAGCCGTCTGCCGCGCCGGGTTGCGTGATCAGCGTGGCAAGCACGTCGCCCGCCTCGACCGTATCGCCGATGTCCTTGTGGAACAGGACCGTTCCGGCCTCGACCGCGCGTACCATCTCGATATTGTCGAGCGGCACTGCCGGTCCGGTGTATTCGGGCAGTCGAACGTTCTGATCGCGAACAGCGCCGCGTGCGGCAAGGAACTTCCAGAGCCCGGCTGCGTCCTCTTTCGCCGTGTCCGGGTAGACGTCGCGCCGCCCGCGAAGCTCGACGGTGACGGCAAGTCGTCCCGGCACCTGCGCCAGCTTGTCCCCGCCCTGCCGCTTGAAGGCATAACCCACTGCCTCTTCGAATGCCGTGCTTTCGCCGTCCGACAGGAAAACCGCCTTCATTGCAAGCGCGCTGGCGAGATCGGAGGCCTCCGGCCAGAAAGCCTCGTCGATATAGGCATACTGGATGGATTCGTCGTCACAATGCAGATCGAGCACGAGTTCGGCACCGAGCGCGACATGCAACAGCTTCCGCTTCAAACAGTTCACCGCCGTCTGGTCGTCGAGATCCGAAAGCAGGCTGTCCCGCTCGGCAAGCGCGACCAGCGGGAAATCCCGGTTGAAATTGGTCCGTGAGGCAAGGTCGAAACGCCCCTGCATCTCGCCGAAATGCGATTGCGCCGCGCCGATCGGGTTCGCTTGCGGCACGATCGTGATGTCGCCAAGAATCGCCCCTTCGGATTCCGCTTCGCGCAGGCGCTCGCACAGGAAATGGATCAAAGCCGTTCCAGGCAGTTCGTTGGCATGCAGCGCGGCCTGGATATAGACCTTCGGTGCGGCGGCCGATGTGCCGGCAAAACGCAGCACCGGGATCCGCCATTCGATGCCAGGGGTGTCGCCGGGGATAATGAGTTCGGAAATATTCATGTCGTGCTCGATGCCTGTGCTGTCTTCGGCTGAACGACGGTCGTTGCCGGAGCGTTCCATGGTTAGCTGACCGAGCATCGGTCGACAAGAAATTCCTTTCCTTGTGGTCGCAAGGTCGGGATTTGGCAACTTCAGCACGAAACGCCGTCCCGGCGATGTATGCCCCGCGGGTCGGGGGCTTGGTTATTCAGGCGAAAGGTGGATACGAAGTTTCGCCGCAGAGCTGTTCCCACAAACGCTGATGCCGGCATAGACGGCAATCGGGTTGAACTCCTGCCGGCGAAGCATAATCTTGGGACATATGCGAACACGGAGTTTTCATCATGTCCGGCGCGGTCAGTTACCTGGTCTTTGAAACGGCGGGCGGTCATTGCGCCATCGCCTGGAACGATGCCGGCGTCGTGCGCTTCCAACTGCCGGGGCAGGACGCGGACACGACGCGCCGCCTGCTGCAGCATCGGCTGCCTTCCGCCGAGCCGGCGGAGCCTCCGCCGGCCATTGCGGCGGCGGTCGCGGCGATTGATCGCTATTTTTCCGGTAAGGAGGTCGACCTTACTGGCGTACCCGTCGACCTTACCGGCCAGTCGCCCTTCTTCAAGGCGATTTACGATGCCGTCCGGCAAGTCCGCTGGGGGGAGATAATCACCTACGGCGCGCTCGCCCGCCAACTCGGCGCCGGCCCGGAAGCGGCGCGTGATGTCGGTCAGGCCATGGCGAAGAATCCCGTCGCCCTCATCATCCCCTGCCACCGGGTGCTCGCCGCCGGCGGCAAGATCGGCGGCTTCTCCGCCCCGGGCGGCGCCTCGTCCAAGCTGAAGATGTTGGCGCTGGAGGGCGTCTCCTTCGCTGGGCCGGAACCGGCGCAACAGTCGTTCGGGTTCTAGTTGGATTGCGGTGAGCCGAGCCATCTTGCTCCGGCCAGATTGCCCGGGTCGCGGGTTTATGTGGATGGCGGCGATCTGGCCCTCTACGATTTCCCACGGCCTTCGGGAAGCATCTTGCCGCCACCGTCGCATCGCCCAGCAGGCAAGCCTCGAAGAAGGCGCGTCAGCGCTGCGCCGTCCGCGGCAAAACAAAAACCCCGACGTGCAGCGCCGGGGCTTTCAAATGTCACGAAAGCGAGGGGCGCGCCCTCATTCCCACTCGATCGTGCCGGGCGGCTTGCTCGTCACGTCGTAGACGACACGGTTGATGCCGCGAACTTCGTTGATGATGCGCGTGGCCGCACGGCCGAGGAAGTTCATGTCATAGTGGTAGAAGTCGGCCGTCATGCCATCCACCGAGGTGACGGCGCGCAGCGCGCAGACGAACTCGTAGGTGCGTCCGTCGCCCATCACGCCGACAGTCTGCACCGGCAGAAGCACGGCGAAGGCCTGCCAGATCTTGTCGTAGAGGCCGGCCTTGCGGATCTCGTCGAGATAGATCGCGTCCGCCTCGCGCAGGATCTCCAGCTTCTCGCGGGAGATGCCGCCGGGGCAGCGGATGGCCAGGCCCGGTCCGGGGAAGGGATGGCGGCCGATGAAACTGTCGGGCAGGCCGAGTTCGCGGCCGAGCACGCGCACTTCGTCCTTGAACAGCTCGCGCAGCGGCTCGACGAGCTGCATGTTCATGCGCTCGGGCAGGCCGCCGACATTGTGGTGCGACTTGATCGTCACTGACGGGCCGCCGGTGAAGGAAACACTCTCGATGACATCAGGATAAAGCGTGCCCTGTGCCAGGAATTCTGCACCACCGAGCTTCTTCGCCTCTTCCTCGAACACCTCGATGAACAGGCGGCCGATGATCTTGCGCTTGGTTTCCGGGTCGCTGACGCCCTCCAGTTCGCCGATGAAGCGATCGGAGGCGTCAACGTGGATCAGGTGCAGGTTGTAGTGCTCATGGAACATGGCGACGACGTTGGCTGCCTCGTTCTTGCGCATCAGGCCGTGGTCGACGAGGATGCAGGTCAGCTGCTCGCCGACGGCCTCGTGGATGAGAAGCGCGGCAACCGAGCTGTCGACGCCGCCCGACAGGGCGCAGATGACGCGCTTGTTGCCGACCTGCTCGCGGATCGCCTCGACGGCGCGGGCGCGGTAGGCCGACATCGACCAGTCGCCGGTAATCCCGGCGATCTTGTGCACGAAGTTGGACAGAAGCTTCGCCCCGTCCGGCGTGTGCACCACTTCCGGATGAAACATCGTGGTGTAGTAGCGCTTCGCCTCGTTGACACAGATGGCAAAGGGCGCGTTCTCGGATACGCCGATCACTTCGAAGCCTTCGGGCGCCACTGTGACGCGGTCGCCGTGGCTCATCCAGACCGGATATTTCTTGCCGACTTCCCAGATGCCATCGAACAGCGGGCTATCTTTCAGGATCGCCACGTCGGCGCGACCGAATTCGCGCGCGTGGCCGCCTTCCACCTTGCCGCCGAGCTGGGTTGCCAGCGTCTGCTGACCGTAGCAGATGGCGAGGATCGGCAGGCCGGACTCGAACACGATCTGCGGCGCGCGCGGGCTGCCGTGGTCGAGCACGGAGGCCGGGCCGCCGGAGAAGATGATCGCCTTCGGCTTCATCCGGTGGAACGCCTCTTCGGCGGACTGGAAGGGGATGATTTCGCAATAGACGCCTGCTTCGCGCACGCGCCGGCCGATGAGCTGGGTCACCTGGCTGCCGAAATCGATGATGAGAACGCTGTCGGGATGGGGTGTCTGGGTCATGGCGAGCCTTTAATGAAATTTGCCGCAGCGCGCAACCGGGGCAGCCCGGAAATTGAGGCTTCAAACGGCGATCGATCCGTCCAGGATGGCCTGTTCGAGACGGTCGACGGCGTCCGCAAGTTTCTCGTCGATGACGTGCAGGTATTCGGTCCAGTCGCCGACATGCTTCAGTTCCGCCTTGCCGTCGGAAATGCCGCGCAGGCCGATCAAGGGGACGCCGAAGGCCTGGCAGGCACGAAGGACGGCAAAGGTCTCCATCTCGACCATGTCCGCATCGATCGTTTCATAGGCAGCGCCCGTGACGATGTTGGCCCCGGTCGATAGCCGCGCCTCGGCAATACCAGGCACGCGCAGCGGCAGGGGAACGGTCGCGGGCAGGTCGAGGAACGGCGTCACGCCCTTGGCAAATCCGAGCGGCGAGGCATCCATGTCGCGGTAGGAGACACTGGTCGCCTGGTAGATTTCCGTCTGTTCCAACGTCGCCGACCCGGCCGAACCGAGCGAGATCACGAGATGCGGGAGCGCACTGGAGGCCTCCAAGCGGGCGAGGGCGCGCGTAACCTGGACGGCCGCCTCGACCGGCCCGACGCCGGTGATGACCGGCGTGATGCGGCTTTGCAGATGCGGCCCGTATTCGGCCTCGGCCGCCATCACATAGAGCAGCCTACGCCCTGCGACCATCTTGGCCCCGGGCATCATCCGGCGACGTCCTCGCGGCCGCGCACCACCATCATCGTCCCGGTCATCGAGGCGATCAGCTTGGCCGGCCCGTCACTGACGGCATATCCCCGCCCGTCCGCAACGATGATGTTGGATCCTGGCTTCGTCACCTCGCCGCGGAACAGGAACCAGTCGCCGCGCCCGGGCGACATCAGGTTCACCTTGAACTCGATCGTGAGGATGGAGGCGTCAGGGTCAATCACCGAATAGGCGGCGTAGCCGCAAGCGGAATCGAGTGCGGCCGAGATGATGCCGGCATGCAGGAAACCGTGCTGCTGTGTCAGTTTTTCGTCAAAGGGAAGTTCGATCTCGACGGTGCCGTGCTCGATGCGCGTCAACTGCGCCCCGATCAGGCGCATGGCCGCCTGCCGCTGGAAACTCGAGGTGATGCGTTCGCGGAAATCCGCGGGTGGAAGATCTGTCATGTCGCTCGTTTCGTCTCGCCGGACTGGCCCGGCGCCGAAACCCTCGCACGCGTGCCTTAGCATCGCAAGGCGTCAATTGCGCGCGATGGCACGTGCACCGGCCGGTGCGGAGAATTGCATGTGCGGCCTGGCGCCCTACATTTTCATCATGGACGATGCGATCGAGATCCGGCCGGGCCGGACAGCAGATGTGTTTGCGATCGGCCGGGTGCTCGTGGAGACCTGGAGGGCGACGTTCCGCGGCCTGCTCGACGATGCCTATCTCGACCGCATGTCGCCGGCCGAGCAGGCGGTGCGGCACATGTCCCGTCGCAGCGCAATTGGCGTCGGCCATTTCGTCGCGATCAACCGCAGGAGTGGCGCCTTGGTCGGTTTCGCCAACTATGGTCCTGCCCGCTATTCGGCGCCCACGCCCGTCGGCGAGATCTACGCGCTCTATGTCCTGCCGGCCTATCAGGGACGCGGTATCGGTGATGCTCTGGTGCGGGCCGTGGCGCGGCGGATGGTCGAGCGCGGAACGATGACGCTGTATGTCTGGGTGCTTTCGACCAATCCCAATCGCGCCTTCTACGAGCGCCTGGGGGCGACGCCGGTCGAGACGGGCACCATCGGCCTGGGTGGCCACCGGTACGAACAGGTCGCCTACGCCTGGCGTGACCTGCACGTCTTGATTTCGAGGGACGCAGGCGCTGCCTAACCGTTTCTATGTCCGCTCGAAGCGGATGATATGCTGGTCCCAGGCGAGTTCCGCGCTCGTTCCCTCGAACCGGCCGTCGTAGGAGGAGACCGCAAACCCGTGCCGCGACGGGGCGATACCAGCCGCGTCAGCGACAAGCTCTTCGCGCAAGATTCGCCCGGTCGCGGCCTCGATCGTGACCGCCACCCCGCCCTTCGGCGAGGTTAGCCCGACCAGTCCCTGCCCGCGATTGACGGCGATCGCACCGACATAGTTGGCAAGCCGCGTTGTCGTCTCCTCAGGCAGGTTGAGGAAGCGGATGTCCTCGCCCTTGGCGAAATGCCCGGCGAGCGGGGGAAGGTCGTTGCGCGGCCCCTCATACTGGCAGGCGAACCAGACGCGCCCTTGCGCATCGATATCGACATGCCGGGTGGACAACTGGCGCAGCGCCGGCGGCAATGCATGCCGTTCGATCAGTGTACCGGTCGCGGCATCGATCAGAGCTAGAGACGGCTCCATGTGGTCGAGGTTCAGCTTTGTGCGGCCGAAATCCGGATGCGTCTCGATCCCGCCATTGGCGATGACCAAGATGCGGCCGTCGTCGGAAACGGTCATGTCGTGCGTGCCGATGCCGTAGGTCCTGAATTCGCCGATGCGGCGATACTTGTTCGTTGCATCGTAGAGGCCGATGACGCCGCGGTTGGCTTCGAAATCGTTCTCGCTGGCATAGAGCAGCCGCCCGTCCGGCGAGAAACTGCCATGGCCGAAGAAATGCCGGTCCTCCCCGGCATGGATGACGACCGGTTCCGATCTTCGTCGCGTATCGAAGATCAGGGCGAATGTGCCCGGACGCCGGGCAAAGGCAACGGCATGGCCGGTTGCCGGACTGTACGCCATGCCGTGGCTGCGGGCCGGCAGCGGCACGCGCTCGATGATTGTCCCGTCTTCGGCAAGCGTCGCGACGCCGAAGCTGCCGTCGCGCGTCATGAAGCCGGAGGCAAACACGGCCTCAGCGCGTTCCAGGGCAAAGAGCGAGGAGGGCGCAAGCGTCGCCGCCCAGGCAGCACCTGCCGCCTTCATGAAATGCCTGCGATCGAGAAGCGGTGTCCGCACGAGGGCTTTTCCCTGCATTCGCCTCATAAGAGGCAGAGTTCCTCTGATCAGTCCCCGTCGGAAAACGAGAACCCGGCACCCAGGCCGATCGCGCCGCCGTAGTCGTTGCTCAGCCGCAGCACGAGGTCGCGGGCGTTGATGATCAGAAAGTCCATCTTCTGGCGCTCGGCCGGATCATTGACCGCTTTCTCAATATTGGGATCGATCTTTGGCGTAACGCGCTCGAGCGACGCGATCACGAACTCGATTGAGTCGCCGACAGAAGCATGTGCGGGATCAAGAAGTTCTTCCATCCCAGATTTAGTGAACAGCGCGCGCAGCCCCTTGAGATTGCCTTGGATAGAACGCCAGGTGTTGCCCGATCGCCAATAGACGGCCGACTTCGGCTTGGCTGCGGTGCCCTCTCGCTTGTAAAAGGCTTCGATCCGCTGGTCGCGCACCATTTCGGCGCCGTGCACGAGAATGCCGAGGAGGGCAGTGATAGCCTCCTTGCTGTCGCGGAACACCGGGTTGTCGGGACCTGGGTGCTTCCAGTCCTTCTGGACGCCGTCGGTCTTCTCCCATTCGGCGCTGAGCGCCCCCGTCGTCGCAGTGATGCTTTCGGCCACAGCCGCACCATAGCGGCAGCGAAAGCTGTCTTTCGTTTCGTCCAGCGTTTCGGCGCCCGTGCCGTAGAGCACGAATTCCAGCGCGCCGAGGCCCTGCACGGCGACGCTCTTTCCGGGCAGGGCTGCGGCGTCCGCATCCTTCTCGTCCGCCTTGGCCAGCAGCGCCTGCACCTGCTTCAGCCCGGTGCTTTTGCGGTCCGGATAGAAGAGGATCCGCTCGAAGCGATTCTGCTGCAGCACCGGGCCGTCGCGGACGATTTCGATGAACGACCACTTCGCCACAGTGTCGTCGAAGGCGGCATGGGCAGCTGCCTTCGTGCCCGCGGACGGAGCCGCGCAATAGGCCGATACGGATTTCGCGAGTGCCGATGCGGAGGCGTGCAGATCGCGATAGCCGGGCCGGATGACGTCGTCGACTGCCCGCGTCATGACGGCGGAGACCGCTTCGTCGGTCAGGACGGCCGACGGCAGCGGATTGGCATCCTGTGCGCGTGCAGGCAGCGCCAGTGCGGCAAGGGCAAGGCCGGCAAGGAGGAACCGGCGAAGGCTGGAACGGTGCGGCAGGGGCATCAGAGGGACTCCAGGAAGCTCAGCAGGGCGTCGCGGTCGGCCTTTTCCAGGTCGGCAAAGCGGTTTCGGGCGGCTTCCGCCTCGCCGCCGTGCCAGAGGATGGCCTCGGTCAGGTTACGTGCTCGTCCGTCGTGGAGAAAGTATGTGTGGCCGCTGACGGTCTCGGTAAGGCCGATACCCCAAAGCGGCGGTGTGCGCCATTCCCGCCCATCGGCGAGACCCACCTCTTGCCCGTCCGCCAGCCCGTCGCCCATATCGTGCAGCAGGAAGTCCGAATAGGGCCAGATGAGCTGGAAGGACAGCGCCTTGTCGCGTGCGTCGCGGCGGGTGACGAATTTCGGATTGTGGCAGGCGGTGCAGCCGGTGTCGTAAAACACCTTCTTACCGGCCAGCGTTTCGGCAAAGCTCGCCTTGCGGCGCGCCGGAACGGCGAGGTTCTCGGCGTAGAAGGTTACAAGGTCCAGCACCGGATCCGGCGCCTCGGTGTCGCCCAGTCGCTTCTGCACGCCATCGGGCATGGCAAGGCAAGCCTTCTGCGCCGACGTGCAGCCGCCCTGGCTAGCAGGGGTGTCCGGCGTTGAAATGCCGATGTCGTTCACGAAGGCTTCGGCGCTCTGCTGGCGGACGGTGGGGTTCTGCGCCTTCCAGCCAAAGCGGCCGAGCGCGAGCTTTCCAGTCTTTGCATCGCGCACCCGTGCGGCCTTGCCGCTGATGCCGTCTCCATCCGCATCGTCCGGGTCGGCGAGCGCCAGGACATCGGCTTCGTGGATGGCTTCGATCAGGCCGAGGCCGATCATCGGCGGCGTCATGCGGGGGGACAACGTCGTCGCCGGATCGAGGTCGCCATAAGCAAGATCCGTCACGAAGTAGCGTGGCCTGCGCAAGGAAGCCGTCTCGCCGCCACGAAGCTCCACCGGTTCTTCCGCGTACTCGACCTGCATCCGCCCCTCGGCCGCCAGACCCGGAACGGCGAAGTCCTGAAACTGCCCGCCGTAGATAGGGTCGGGAAAATTGAGGACTTCAAGCTTGTCGAGCCTTGCCCGTTCGGCGTCGTCTGCCGGCGGGCGGGCGAGGCGGAGAAAGGTGGTGCTCGTGCTGTCGCCGGGTTCCGGCGGGTGGCCGCGCCCATCTTTCAGATGGCAGTTCTGGCAGGCCCGCGAATTGAACAGCGGTCCGAGGCCGTCCGAGGCCTGCGTCGAGGAGGGGGAGGACACCCAGACCTTGCGGAACAGCGCATTGCCGAGCTTGAAACCTTCCTCCTGCTGGAAGGTCAGGTTCTCGGAAAAATGAGAAAAGCTGTCGGCGTTGATCGCAGCCGTCGAGGTTGCCGCGCCGCCCGACATCGCCTCATATTTTTCCGCCTTGGAGAAGTCGGCCGTCGGCGTCGTTATGGCTTCGACCCTTGCCTTGTCCTTGTCGGTCAGATCGGTGCGGCCTTCGCTGCCAGGCAGCTCGTTCGAGCCGGCAGGCGCGGCGCCCACGAGCGACAGTAGTAACGCGCCGAGCGCAGGCAGAAGACGATAGGCGTTGGTTGGCCTCATGTTCGAGATCGGGCCGCGTCACGAAGAAGCGCGGCCCGCCTTTGCATTTCTTATTGGAAGACGGCGTTAGGATTATCCAGGCTGTCGGAACCTTCAAGCTCGATCTTGCCCAGGTCAAGTGCGGAGATGACGCGCTCGATCGTCTTGGTCTGGGTCACCAGCCCGTCGATCGCCGCCTGCACCACCGCATTGCCCTCGGCATTGCCTTCGCCGATCATCTGGTCGTAGGCCTCGACCGTCTCAGCGCGCTTCACCATCGCCTGCATCGCGGTAATCGTCGTGTCGAGCTTCGCCTTCATCTCGGTGTCGAGAGCCGCGTCCTTCGCTGCCACCAGTTCCGCAAGGGAAGGGCCGGCCATCTTCGTGCCGTCAGGGCGGGTGTATTCGCCCGTATAGGCGCTCTGGATGCCGACCGCGTCGTAGTAATGCGAGTTATGGGTGTTGTCGGAGAAGCAGTCATGCTCCTCTTCCGGATCGTGCAGCAGGACGCCCAGCTTCATGCGTTCGCCGGCCAGTTCGCCATAGGAGAGCGAGCCCATGCCGGTGAGGATGGTCGAGAGGCCGGCTTTCGGATCGGCGTTGACATTCTTCGCAGCCGCGCCTTCCGGTGCCCATGCGGCGACCATTTCCTCCAGATCAGTGACCAGCAGATCGGTCGCAGCCTTCAGATAGGCGACGCGGCGGTCGCAATTGCCACCCGTGCAGCTCTTCGTGTCGAAGTCGGATGCCGGGCGGCTGCCGGCGCCCGGGCCGGTACCGTTGAGATCCTGACCCCACAGCAGGAATTCGATCGCATGATAGCCGGTCGCAACGTTCGCTTCCACGCCGCCGGCTTCCTGTAGCGTGCCCGCAAGGAATTCGGGCGTGACATTGCTTGCGTCCACATCCTTGCCGTCGATCTTGATCTTGGCATTGGCAATTACGTTGGCGACGAACAGCGCATTCTCGTCGCTCTCGGTCCCGTAGCTCGCGTCGACGTAGTCGATCAGCCCCTCGTCGAGCGGCCAGGCGTTGACCTTGCCCTCCCATTCGTCGACGGCCGCATTGCCGAAACGGTAGACTTCCGTCTGCTGATAGGGAACGCGGGACTTGATCCAGGCGGCGCGCGCCGCCTTCAGCGTTTCTTCGGTGGGCGCGGCAATCAGCGCGTCGACGGCGGCTGCAAGGTCCTTGGCAGTGGAAAGCGAGTCGGAAAATTTCGCGTGCGCGATCTCGCTGTAGTGTTTCACGACGGCAGCCGCATCGGTCGCGGCGGAAGCGGGCTGGACGGCGAACGCGGAAGTGGCGGTCAGAAGCGCCAGTGCGGCCGTGCGAAGGAAGGACGTCTTCATGATTTCTCCTGGGGTCCCATTCGAGTTTCGTTCCTTCCCGGCGCCCCTCCCCATGCGGGCGAACGACGTGCCGGGACATCGCCCGGAGCCGGGCGTTCAGGCCGGAGTCTCTTCGCGCAAAATTAAACTGGTGTCAAAGTGTATAGTTTAGAACCGTTCGACGGTTTGAGCCGCAGGCATTGCCGCCTGACGCAGAAATTCAGGAATTTCGGACCATGGCGCAGAAGAAAAAGCCGTCGGTGTCGGTCGAAGCCGGCGTCAGAGTCACCGTCTTCATGTCTGCCGACCAGGGCTGCGGCTTGTCCGTACCGAACAGGTCTTCCCACACTTCCGCCGCGGAAAGGATTTCGAAGGCCGGGTTGTCTTCGCAGAAGCCGTAGACCTGGTTTTCGTTTTCCTCAGGCAGCACCGAGCAGGTCACGTAGAGCAGATAGCCGCCCGGGCGCACGAAGTTTGCAGCACTCGCCAGCGCCTCTTCCTGTTGCGCGAGCCGCTCCTCAAGGTTTTTTTCCGTGAGTCGCCACTTCGTGTCGGGCCGGCGGCGCCAGGTGCCGGTGCCGGTGCATGGTGCGTCGACCAGCACGCGATCGAACCGGCCGGCAAGCGGCGACAGGCTGGTGAGATCCTCATGCACCTGGACATTGCGCGTGCCGGCGCGCTTGAGCCGCTCGATGATCGGTGCCAGCCGCTTGCGGTCAGCGTCGTAGGCGTGCACCTGTCCCTTGTTGTTCATAGCAGCCGACATGGCGAGCGTCTTGCCGCCGCCGCCGGCGCAGAAATCGAGCACCTGCTCGCCTTCCCGCGGGAAGACCAGATCGGCGACGATCTGCGATCCTTCGTCCTGCACCTCGAACCAACCCTTCTGGAACGAGAGCTCGGCGGTGACGTTCGGAAGCCGCGATGGACCTACGCCGGCAGGAATGCGGATGCCGTTGCGCGCGATCGTCGTCGGCGCCGCACCGCTGCGTTCCAATGCTTTGAGCACTTTCTCGCGCGAGGCCTTCAGAGTATTGGCCCTGAGGTCGAGCGTCGGACGCCCGGTCAGCGCCTTGGCTTCGGCGAGCCAGTCGTCGGAGAAATTCTCTGCGAAGGAAGGCTGCACCCACTCGGGAATGTCGCCCTGCACATGTAGCGGCGCATTTTCCAGACGGCGGGCGGCAAACGCCGCGAGCCGTTCGGTGGGAATGTCCGGAGCAAACTTGTCGCCGTCCAGTTCCTTGGTCAGCGTCTCGGCTGTCAGGCCCCATTGGCGCAGCATCACACCAAGGGCAAGGGAAGCCGCGCTATCGTCGTCCATCAGGTAGGCGTGCGAGAGTTTCATGCGCAGCGCATCGTAGACGATGTTGCCGATCGCCGCCCGGTCTCCGGAACCGGCGAAACGGTGGGCGAGGCCCCAGTCCTTCAGCGCGTCGGCGACCGGACGCTTGCGCGCCTCGATATCCGCCAGAACCTCGATGGCTCCTGCGAGCCGTCCACCCAATCGCATTGCTCAACTCCGTTTTTCGCCGTGGTAACGGCGATGGCCGGCAAGAGCAAGCCGATGGGCGTCGATTTGCCGTGGCAGCGTCAGCTGCTGATGATCTGATAGCAGACCTTTGCGTGGCCAGAGCTGATCATGCCGATCTCAGAGGCCGCCGCCTTGGAAAGGTCGAGCACGCGGCCGCGGATGAACGGACCACGGTCGTTGATGCGCACGACGACGCTCTTGCCGTTCTTGGCATTGGTGACCTTGACCTTGGTGCCGAAGCGCAGGGTCTTGTGGGCCGCTGTCAGCTTGGCCGGGTTCATGCGCTCGCCGGAGGCGGTCTTCGATGTCAGGGCGTACCAGGAGGCGCCGCCGCAGCCGGCAGCTTCGGCGACAGATGCGAAGGTAACGGGCGCAGCGATGATGATGGCAGCAAGTGCCGCAGCAGAGGATTTGACAGACATGATGAACCCCTCAGAGCTGGTGTCCGGTTTCTTTCGACAGCTCTGTGTATTCGGGCGAAAAATGGCGAAAAATCGCTCGCCCTGGGGCGGGTTACTTCGTTAATAAGTTGGAAATAATTTGAATAAAATGCCGACGTCGTCCGTTTAACCACTGTTTGGTCAGGAAAAGTCGTTTAGAATCAGTGATAATCTTGAAGTGTTGACATACTTAGAAAAATCCGCCTCGACCGCCTGGAGGCAGTGAAAAAAAATTGCACATACGCCGAAAAGAGTACCCTAAACCGAATCTATTGAGGGGCTATATCTCGTTAAGGTTGCGCAATGTTGACGAAACTTGGGCGGGTGTGAGCCGCATTTGGCAACCTTCTGTTAACCGATCGGCGACCTCAACCGCGCCAGTCGTTGTCACTCCACATCTGCGCCAGTGACATGCGGTAATTCGGGTATCGGAAGAAGAAGCCGAGCGAGCGAATTCTGGCGTTCGAAACGCGCTTGTTTTCACCGTAGAACGATCGCGCCATGGGCGAAAGTTCGGCCGTCTCGAAGGGAACTTCCGGCGGCATTTCGGCACCCATGAGCCGGGCGGCCTCCGCCACGACATCCTGCGGCGGGCCGGGCTCATCATCGGTGATGTTGAAGACGCCGCTGTGCCCGCCGCGCGCCAGAAACAGCGCCGAGCCGCCGATATCCTCGACCCGGATACGATTGAAGACCTGATCCTTCTTGATCAGCCGTCGAGCCGTGCCCTCTTCGACGTTGCGCAGCGCATTGCGGCCAGGACCATAGATGCCGGCCAGCCGCAGAACGGCGACGGGCAGGCCACATTGCTCAGAGAAGGCGAGCCAGCGCTCTTCCGCCTCGACCCGCTCGACCGAGCGTGTGGAGGCCGGGTGGATTGGCGTGTCTTCATCAACCCACGCCCCCTTGTGGTCGCCATAGACGCCGACCGTCGATAGGTAGCCGACCCATTGCAGGTTCGGCATCAGATCGCCAACCGGCTTCGTGCCGGGCCGGAACAGCGGATCACCGTTCTTTCCCGGCGCGATCGACTGGACGAGATGCGTGGCCCCCTCCATCACGCTTGCCAGTTCAGCGGAGATGGCTTCGCCGTCAAAGAGCAAGGGCTCGATACCAAGGACGGCGAGCGCCACCTGCTTGTCCGGCGAGCGCGTCGTGCCCACCGCCGAAAAGCCGGCGAGCATGAACGCCTGGGCGATCGCCCGACCGGAAAACCCCGCTCCCAACACCAGCAAACGCATCAGACGACCTCCATCGCAACTTCATACTCCGCCCGCACCTCCGGGTCGGCCTCGTCGGCTATCCTCGCGGCAAGCCGGTGAAAGTCCTCTTTACACATGAGCCGTGCAAGTGCCCACACCGCCATGCCGCGCACGGTGGGAGAGGCGTCGTTCGTCAGGCTCTCGCAGGTCGGTATCAATGCCGCATCGCCGCTGTTTCCAGCCGCAATCAAGAGGTTGCGCACGAACCGGTCGCGACCGATCCGCTTGACCGGGGAGCCGGAAAACAGCGTCCTGAAGGCTGAGTCGTCTAACTCGAGCAATTCGGCGATACGCGGTGCCTTCAGATCTTCGCGGGCGTGAAACTTCATTTCGGAAGCCGATGCGGCGAATTTGTTCCAGGGACAAGCGGCAAGACAGTCGTCGCAGCCGTAGATGCGGTTGCCGATCAGCGGGCGCAGTTCCCGGTCGATGACGCCCTTATGCTCGATGGTGAGATAGGAAATGCAGCGGCGTGCGTCGATCTTGTAGGGTGCCGGAAAGGCGTTCGTCGGGCAGGCGTCAAGACAGGCCCGGCAGGAGCCGCAATGGTCGCGCTCCGGCTCATCCGGCGCGAGCTCGGCGGTGGTGAACATGCTTCCGAGAAAAAGCCAGGAGCCAAATTCGCGGCTGACGAGGTTTGTGTGCTTGCCCTGCCAACCGAGTCCGGCCTGCATGGAAAGCGGCTTCTCCATAACGGGCGCCGTGTCCACGAACACCTTCACGTCCTCGCCGGCACGCGCGGCAAATCTGGTGGCGATCTCCTTCAGTCTGCCCTTGATGACGTCGTGATAGTCGCGATTGCGGGCGTAGACCGAGATTGCCGCCCGGTCGGGCATGGCAAGCACGACACGGGGATCCTCGTCGGGTCCGTAGTTCATCCCGAAAAGGATCACCGAGCGTACGTCGCCCCAGAGCACGCGCGGATCAGCCCGACGGTCGCGCGTTTCTGCCATCCAGTCCATCGTCCCCTGGCGGCCGGCATCAATGAACTCCTTGAGCCGCTGCGGTGCGTCGGGAATCGAGTCCGGCCGTGCAATGCGGCAGATGTCGAAACCCTTGTCCGCGGCTTCGGAGAGCAGGAACGCCTTGAGCTTGTCCCGCGCTCTGCTGGAGCGCTCCGTGCTGACGACGACGCCGGGCATGGCTTCGGCCCTAAAAGTCAAGGTCCGCGTAATGCGAGACCGGGGTTACGCCGCGCACACGCTCACCCAGCAGGGGACGGAAGGAGGGGCGCGACTTGATGCGCTGATACCAGTCCTTGGCCTGGGGGGCGTCCAGCCAGTTGATCTCGCCGAGATAGTCCAGCACGGAAATCGCGGCGGCTGCGGCAAGGTCCGCATAACTCAGCCGGTCGCCGGCGAGATAGGTGCGCGAGCCGGCGAGCCAGGAAAGATACTTCATGTGCTGGCGGATGTTCGCACGCGAGTTGCGCAGGACCTTGCTGTCGGGTGGCCCGCCGCCCTGGTCGGGCGTCATCTGCAGCTTGAAGATGCGCTCGCGCACCAGCGGCCGCGTCACGTCCTGCTCCAGCTTCTGCAGGAACCACTCGACCAGTCGGCGTATCTCCGCCCGCTGGAAGGGATCCTCCGCCAGAAGCCGGCGGTCGCGCTTCAGAACGCCATGCGTCTCGTCGAGATATTCGGAAATGACGGTGGCGCCGCAGAGCGCGCGCATGCTGTCGTCGACATAGACGGGCAGCGTTCCGGCCGGGTTCAGCGCCAGGAAATCGCGCCGGTTTTCCCAGGGCTGTTCCTCCGCGAAATCGGTCTGGTAGCCGTATTCGGATAGGATCAGCCGAACAAAGCGTGAAGTGGAGGACATCGGGTGATGGTAAAGGGTCGGCATTCTGGCGTTTCTTTTGATGATTGTCGGAGGACGCGGACCGGCCAAATGGCATAGCGGCGGTTTGCACTGGTCACGACTCTTGACACAAAGCTATAGGAACATGGTTAAGCAAACACAAGCGAATCAGTATTCCCGTGTCCGCCTGCGACACCATCTCTTCAAGGATTCTTCATGGCCGACCAGTCGATTGTCAGCGCCCTCGTTCTCGGATTGATCGAAGGGCTGACGGAGTTTATCCCAGTTTCCTCAACGGCCCATGTGCTCCTGGCCGGGCATTTTCTCGGCTTCAAGTCACCCGGTAACACGTTCGCGGTCTTGATTCAGCTTGGCGCCATCCTCGCCATTCTGGCCGTCTATGCAACGAAGCTTATCCACATCGCACTGGCATTGCCCTCGAGCGCGAAGGCGCGGCGTTTCGTGCTTTGCGTCCTGATCGCCTTCCTGCCGGCGGCGCTGATCGGCGTGGTCGCGCACGACTTCATCAAGACGGTACTGTTCGAGACGCCGCAGTTGATCTGCATCGTGCTGATCGTCGGCGGTGTCGTGCTTTATGCGATCGACCGGCTGCCGCTGACGCCGCGCTACAAGGACGTGATGGACTACCCACCGTCCCTGGCCCTCAAGATTGGGCTGTTTCAGTGCCTGGCGATGGTACCTGGCACCTCGCGCTCGGGCGCGACGATCGCCGGTGCGCTGCTGATGGGCACGGACAAGCGTTCGGCCGCGGAGTTTTCGTTCTTCCTCGCCATGCCGACGATGCTCGGCGCCTTTACGCTCGATCTCTACAAGAACAGGGATGCATTGAGCTTCGATGATGGGATGCTGATCGTCGTTGGCTTCGCCGCCGCGTTCGTAGCGGCACTCATCGTGGTGCGCTCGCTGCTCGATTTCGTATCGCGGCGCGGCTTTGCACCCTTCGCGATCTGGCGGATCATCATCGGCGTGGCCGGCTTGATCGGTCTGGCGCTCTGGGGGTGAGGTTCGCCCTTGCGGCAGGGCTCAGTCTGACAATGCGAAACAGGAAGCCGGGCGTGATCGTCCGGCTTTTTTTGTCGGCTCAGCGAGCGATCGAGGCGGTCGTGCAGGGATCGACACCGTAGGCAGGCGCACAGCCATGCTTGCCTGCAGCGACCGTGGTCGGGGCCATGAAAGAGCCCGCCAGGATTACCAGCGCTGCGCAGCCGAAGAAGAGTGCAATTGCCTTGCCCATGTCGAAGAGGTCCTTAAGGAAAGATGTGCGCCGTTTTGGCCCGTCTGGCCCGTAGCGCGAGGCGGTGTGTATGCGCCGCCCCGCAAAACATCAATAAGGGAACATGCTGAATGTCGCGTAAATAAAGTACGGATTTTTTTACTGCGGCAGAACTGCAACGTTCTGCCGATCACCCAAATGGTGATGCCCTTGCCGGATAGTCGTACGTCGTCGAAACGACCCGATCACCTGCGGAGGGCCAAGACGTTGCATCGGCGGCTGCCATTCCGGCTCCGCCGATCCTGGCTGTCAGGGACGGCCTAGAGCGTCCCGCGCGTAAACTGCCCCTGCGGGCGATAACGCACGAGATAGGAAGGCAGGATCGCTTCGGCGAGCGCCGGCGTAATGCCGAGTTGCTGAATAGTGCGGCCGTCCTTCTTCGCAGCGTCCGATACGATGTTGTCCGACCGAAGGAGCTTCACCTGGTCGGCGGTCAGCGGCGGATCGACGAAGGGAACGAGCGAAGAAAGGGAGCCAATCAGCGAGGCGATGCCGAAGGGAATGGAGACCAGCGGCCGCTTGCGATCGATAACCTGAAGCATCAGTTCGAGACACTGGCGGAACGTCAGAATTTCAGGGCCGCCGAGCTCGTAGGTCGCTCCCTTTGCCGCCTTGCCATCGACGGAAAGCGCAACGGCTTCCGCGACATCCGCGACATAGATCGGCTGGAATTTGGTGTGTCCGCCGCCAATCAAGGGGAGTGCTGGCGCAAAACGCGACATTTCGGCAAACTTGTTGAAGAAGCTGTCCTCCGGCCCGAAGATGATCGACGGGCGCAGGACAACCGCATCCGGCAGCACTTGGCGGATGCCGAGCTCACCGCGACCCTTGGACCTGGCATAGTCAGATGCCGAATTCGCGTCCGCGCCGATTGCCGAGATATGGGTGAGCGTGGCACCGCGGGCGCGGGCGGCTTCGGCTACCGCGCGGGCGCCGAAATCCTGCACGGCGTTGAAGCGGTTGCGCCCGCTTTCAAAGAGGATGCCGACGCAGTTGACGACGTGGTCCGCGTCCTGAACCGCCCGGTCGATGGAATCCCGATAGCGTAGATTTGCCTGCACGAAGGAAATTTGCCCGAGACCGCCGATCGGCTGGAGGAAACCAGCCAGATCCGGCCGACGCACGGCCACCCGAATGCGATAGCCACGCTTCGCCAACGCTCGCACCACATGACGCCCGACGAATCCGGAACCACCGAAAACGGTGACCTGCGGCGGAAGGTTGGAGAGGGTCATGCGGGAAGCTCCTGGAATAGGCGAGGTAGATGTGGCCTACATAGCCCAAAGAAACCGGCAGGTGAAGGCTTGTCGTCACACACCTTTCGGATCATCCGGTGATGGCTGCTGCAGTGTTTCAGACCCCCTCGACCACGACCATTTCGGCGTCGGCGACTTCCTGGCGGATGGCGGCGGCGATCTGGTATTCTGGCGAGTTGTAGCAGTCGAGTGCCGCCTGGAGCGACGGAAATTCGATCACCACGTTGCGGGCGCGGACCTCGCCCTCCAGTTTCTGGAAAGCCCCACCGCGAGCCAGGAAGATGGCGCCATATTTTTCGAAGGCAGGTTTCGCCGCCGCAACATAGTCCTTGTAACGCTCTGTGTCGCGAACATCGACGCGCGCGATCCAGTATCCCTTGGCCATGGTTCCTCTCCCTTTTCTGTCGTCTAGGATTTCAGTTCGCCCGCCATCTCGGCGAGGATCGCTTCTGCGGCGGCGCGCGGATCAGCGGCCTGCACAATCGGTCGAGCCACGACCAGATGGCTGGAGCCGGCCTTTAGCGCCTCCGCCGGCGTCATCACGCGCTTCTGGTCGCCCTTCTCGGCTCCGGCGGGGCGGATGCCCGGCGTGACGATCGCCATGTCGGCTCCGGCAATCTTGCGGACGGCGGACGCTTCTTCCGCGGAGCAGACAATGCCGCCCATGCCTGCCGCGCGCGCCTGCTCCGCGCGGCGCAGCACGAGCGTACGCGGATCGAGTTCGTAGCCGGCTTCATGGACATCGCTTGCATCCATCGAGGTCAGTACCGTAACGCCCAGCAGGCAGAGGTCGGAACCCTTTGCGGCCGCGACGGCCGCGCGCATCGCCTTCGGATAGGCGTGCAACGTCAGCATCGACATTCCCATTTTTGCGATGTTCTCCACGCCCTTCGCCACCGTGTTGTCGATGTCGAGCAGCTTCATGTCGAGGAAGACCTTCTTGCCATCGCTGGCCAGGTCGCGCGCGAACTCCAGTCCGCCGGCAAAGACGAGCTGGTAGCCGATCTTGTAGAACAGCACGCTGTCACCGAGTGCGCGGACCTTCTCCTCGGCTTCGGCGACGGTCGGGACGTCCAGCCCGACGATCAGGCGCTCGCGTGCGTTCATGGTCACATGCCTTTCCAGTACTCCATCGCCGTCCAGTCGCATGTGACGAGGCGATCCGCAAGCCGGAAGGCGAAAAGATTGCCGCCGCCGGCGGGCTGGTCATGGCTCCGGGCGATCGGGTGGCCTTGCAGGTGGCACTTCAGCAGCGTCCCGACGCCACCATGCCCAATGAAAGCGATGGGTTTGGCGGGATCATGCGAGTCGAGAATCTTGGAGACATTCGAACTGATCCGGGCTTGCGCATCGATCGCCCGTTCCCAGCCCCGGAAGCTCTCCGTTGGGTGGGCGAAGAACCAGTCGGCAGCCTCCTCGAACCGATCGGGAGGCAGGAAGCCGGTGGCGGAACGATCGTTCTCTCCCATGCCCGCCATGGTCTCTATGGGCACCTTGGCCGCTTTGGCCAGGATCTCGGCAGTCTCGATCGCCTTCTTCTCGTCGCTCGACACGATCCGGGTGAGCGACGCCACCCAGGATGCTTTCGCGCTCCGGATCGCCCGCTGCTGGCCGATCTCGGACAGCCCCCATTCGGGGACGGCGATGTTAGGGTCGATCCTTACCTGCGGATGGGTGATATAGACAGCGAACATCGGCGCCGCGTCTCAGTGCGTCCTTCGGTAGGTCCAAAGCTGAGCCGGCGGGATGTTGCGCACGACGAAATCGAGATGGCTGATCTGATAGCGGTCGGGCATGGCCGTGACCGGCGAGACCGGACCGTAGGAAATCTGCACGACCGGGCGCCCAGGCGGAATGCGCCGCAGCAGGTCTTCGATCAACGCCACGCGCCGATGCATGGGGAAATTGAGCAGCGGAACCGCGGAGACCACGCTGTCGAATTGCTGGTCTTTCAGCGCGCCAAGCGTACTGTCGAGATCGAAGGCGTCGCCATTGATAAACCTAACGCCTTCGAACCGCTCGATCAGGTGATTGTAGAACTCTGTCGAAAACTCGACCGAGACGATCTTCCCCGGTGCAACGCCTGTATCCAGGATCGCCTTCGTAATCGCGCCTGTGCCCGGACCGAGTTCCAAAACCGGGAGGCCGGAGTTGGGATTGATCACGCTCGCCATCCGCCGCGCGGTCACCGAGGATGTGGGGATAATGGAGCCGACGGCGCGCGTGTTGCTGATCCAGCCCTTGAAGAAGCGGATCTCCTCGTCGAACTTCTTGCCGAGGTGTTCCTTGACCTTCCCGCGCAGATTCATGTTCCCTCCCAATCTCGCAACGCTGCAACCCTCCGAAGCGATTCGGAAGCGTGTTGCCTCAGTATTTGTTTCCACTTGCGGCAAAAACAAGTCTTTTTACGTCACGTCCCATGCAATCGCTCATGCAGCCTCTTTGCTCCCGTAAGGGAGAAGATCGCTCACTCGCCGGCCCCGAGCGCGCCGGTTCATCCCTAAATGCCGATGCGAACCGCGCCTCCCCCTGCGCACACCTTCTACGCATTGTGCGATAGGAACGGGTTGGATGGGCATTCGTTCCGCGGGCGATCGGCCAAGCGGGAAATCACACGCGCATCGGCATGAGAACGTAGAGCGCGTCGTCGCCGGCGAGGTCGCGTACCAGCGTCGGCGAGCCGGGGTCCGCCAACAGGAATACGGCCTCTTCGCCGGAAAGCTGGGCGGTGATGTCGAGCAGATACTTTGCGTTGAAGCCAATCTCCAGCGGGTCGCTATCGTAGCCGACCGGCACTTCTTCCGTGGCGCTGCCCGAATCCGGATTGTTGACGGTCAGTGTCATCTGGCCTTCGGCGAGCGAGAGCTTCACCGCGCGGCCACGCTCGGACGAAATCGTCGAAACGCGGTCGACCGCCTGGGCAAACGACTGGCAGTCGATCTTCAGCTCCTTGTCGTTGCTCGTCGGGATGACGCGCTGATAGTCCGGGAACGTGCCGTCGATCAGCTTCGAGGTCAGGACGACCGAACCGATGGTGAAGCGGATCTTCGCGTCCGAGACCTCGACAGTTACGACCAGATCCGGATTGTCGACCAGCTTCTGCAGTTCGCCGACCGTCTTGCGCGGGATGATGATGCCCGGCATGCCCTCCGAGCCCGACGGCGCCTCGACGTCGGCGCGCGCCAGCCGGTGACCGTCGGTGGCGACGGCCCGCAGCTTGAGCTGGCCGGCGTTCTCGATCGTGTGGATGAAGATGCCGTTCAGATAGTAGCGGGTTTCCTCCGTCGAGATCGCGAACTGCGTGCGGTCGATCAGCATCTTCAGATCGGTCGCCTTGAGACGGAACGTGTGGCTGAAGCTGCCGGCGGTCAAATCCGGGAAATCGGATTGCGGCAAGCACTGCAACGAGAACTTGGAGCGGCCGGAGGCAACCGTCATAGCGCCGCCGTCGGGCGTGTTTGCCAGCAACACTTCCGAGCCATCCGGTAGCTTGCGCACGATGTCGTAGAGAAGATGGGCGGGTACTGTCGTGGCGCCGGCCTGTTCGATCTGCGCCGGCGTCGCCTCGGTGATCTCCAG
Source organism: Rhizobium sp. ARZ01 (assembly GCF_014851675.1). Taxonomy (NCBI): domain Bacteria; kingdom Pseudomonadati; phylum Pseudomonadota; class Alphaproteobacteria; order Hyphomicrobiales; family Rhizobiaceae; genus Rhizobium; species Rhizobium sp. ARZ01. The sequence continues at coordinate 379,422 of NZ_JACVAE010000002.1, read as the reverse complement.
ATCGAGGTCGGTCGCCTTCATCTCAAGGCTAGCCCCGTCGGCACGCAAGAGCACGTTCGAAAGGATCGGGATCGTGTTGCGCCGCTCGACCACACGGTGGACGTGGTTCAGCGATTTCAGAAGGTTGGACCGTTCGATGGTGATGCGCATGGACGTACCGCTTTCGACCCCTGTCCGCCGGCATGGCCGGCGCGACGTCATTCTTGTTTGCCGGCTTGAGCCGGGAGGATGTGGACGGGCAAATTGGCAGATTTTGTCGACAGAATGCAAGAGGCATGGCGATTACCACAGGGGGAAACCGGGGCTGTGCGCACAGCTTGCGGACTTGCCGACTGCCCCGGGCTCCCCCATAAGGAGACGAGATAGCGTCAAAGAGCCTCGGGCGACAGCAGGAATGAACGTTTAAGATGCAGGAAGAGCCACACAAGGGTGCCGCCTCCGCGGCCCGACATTATCGCCTCCATGGCGCGATGGTGCCGGCCCGCCCGCTTGAGCCGGCGCTCTATCTGGTGGCGACGCCGATCGGCAATCTCGGCGACATCACGCTGCGCGCGCTGGAAACGCTTGCCGGCGCCGATGTGCTGGCCTGCGAGGATACGCGCGTGACCCGCGTCCTGCTTGACCGTTACGGCATTGTGACACGCCCTTACGCCTATCACGAACACAACGCCGGTGAGGTCGGTCCGAAGCTGGTTGCAGCTCTGGAACAGGGGAAATCGGTGGCGCTCGTTTCTGATGCTGGCACGCCGCTGGTTTCGGATCCCGGCTATCGTCTCGGTCAGCTTGCACTCTCGGCTGGCTGCAAGGTCGTTCCTATCCCCGGTCCATCCGCACCATTGGCTGCACTTGTCGGATCCGGCCTGCCAAACGACGCTTTTCTCTTCGCCGGCTTCCTGCCGGTCAAGGACAAGGCACGCCGCGACCGGCTCGGTGACCTTGCGCGCGTGCCGGCGACTTTGATCTTCTTCGAATCCCCACACCGCATCGGGGCGACGCTTGCGGCTGCGTCCGCAGTTCTCGGCGAACTGAGACCGGCCGCAGTTTGTAGAGAGTTGACGAAGACTTTTGAGGAATTTCGTCGCGGATCGCTTTCCGAACTTGCCGCGCACTATGAGGCGAACCCGCAAGTCAAGGGCGAGATTGTGCTGGTGATCGGCCCGCCGGCGGAGGACGCAGTCCCCGCGATTGCCGACGTGGATGCGCTGCTGACTGCGCTGGCCGGCGAAATGCCGGCCGGCAAGGCCGCGACAGAGGCCGCGCGCCAGACCGGACTGCCGCGTCGCGATCTGTACCAGCGCCTGATCGAGATGAAGGGGACAAATGGCGACTGAAGCGGCAAACAAGCTTCGCCGGAAGGCCTATCGGCGCGGTCATATCGCCGAATATGTCGCCGCCCTCTACCTCATCGCCAAGGGCTATCGGGTCCTTGCCATCCGCTATCGCACGAAGCTGGGCGAGATTGACCTCATCGTCCGCAAGCGCGACCTCGTTATTTGTGCCGAGGTGAAGGCGCGGGGGAGCGAGGAGAGCGCAGTCTTCGCGGTCACCAGCACGGCGCAGCAGCGCATCCGAGCTGCAAGCGACCTCTGGCTCGCCCGCCAGCGCGACGCCCACCGTCTTTCCGTTCGATACGACATCATCGCAGTGCTGCCCTGGCGTATTCCACGGCACTTGCCGGATGCCTTCTGAAGGCCGGCCGGATACACTCCGCACTGCGCCCGATCTCCTCTCGCTGAGGCGGCCACGAAGAACGAATGGAGTGCTTCGGCCGTCGTCTGCCGGTTGCAGATGTACAGGGCGCGGCGCGCATGCGCCGCCCGTTGCGTTTGTGAGGCCGCAAGCCTAAATGAGTCCGGCAATCCGTGAGGAACATCCATGGCAAAGATCAAGAACGTCGCGGTCCAGATGGACCATGTGTCCACCATCAACATTGGCGGCGATTCCACATTCGCCATGAGCCTCGAGGCCCAGGCCCGCGGCTATCAGCTCTTCCACTATACGCCCGAGAAGCTCAGCCTTCGCGACGGTAAGGTTTTTGCCACCGTCGAGCCGATGGCGCTTCGCGACGTGAAGGGCGATCACTACGAACTGGGCGAGCCCGAGCGGGTCGATCTCTCCACCATGGACGTGGTGTTGTTGCGTCAGGATCCGCCCTTCGACATGGCCTACATCACCTCCACCCATCTCCTGGAGCGGGTTCATCCCAAGACGCTGGTGGTCAATGATCCGGCCTGGGTGCGCAACTCGCCCGAAAAAATCTTCGTCACCGAGTTCGCCGACCTGATGCCGGCAACCTTGATCAGCCGCGATCCGGCCGAGATCCGCCGCTTCCGCGAGGAGATGGGCGACATCATCCTCAAGCCGCTCTATGGCAACGGCGGCGCCGGTGTCTTCCACTCCACGCGGGACGATCGCAACCTTTCGTCGCTTCTTGAAATGTTCGGCCAGATGTTCCGCGAGCCCTTCATTGCGCAAGCCTACCTGCCGGACGTGCGCAAGGGCGACAAGCGGATCCTGCTCGTGGATGGCGAGCCGGTCGGCGCAATCAACCGCGTGCCGGCTGAACACGACGCTCGCTCCAACATGCATGTCGGCGGCCGCGCCGAGGCAACCGAACTGACCGCCCGTGAAATCGAGATCTGCAAGCGCATCGGTCCGTCGTTGCGCGAACGCGGGTTCCTGTTCGTCGGCATCGACGTCATCGGTGACTACATGACCGAGATCAACGTCACCTCGCCGACCGGTATCCGCGAGGTGAGGAAATTTGGTGGCGCCGATGTCGCGAGCCTCCTGTGGGATGCGATCGAAGGCAAGCGAGCCTGATCATCTCGTAGTGATGTCGGCGCCCGACGAAAATGGACGTCGGCACCTGCCCTGCCCGCTATGCGTCGCAATCCCGGGAGGCGTTGATCCCTGCGATATCGCCGGTCTCGACGAACAGGTTGAAGGTGGAACCGTTTCGACCAAACAATCTCGTTCCCGAAAATTTCGGTCGCAATCGCTCCAAGTCGAGTCGGCAAAGTCGAGCCGGCAGAGAGCGGTGCCTGGAGTTTGTTCTCATGTTTGCGGCGGCTGCAACCGGATGCAACTTCAGTACACGGCGTAGCTGAAAATTGTTCCTTTAATGTTCTTGTTCCATTCTGGTTTCTGTGCCAGATTGTGTTGCCGTCGGATACACGGCAGGCGAGCAGGCTGTTTGAGGGGGCGGTCATGGTGGCACGGGTAAGCACGGTGGCGTTTCACGGCATTGACGGTGTTCCTGTCGATGTGCAGGTGATGGTTGCGCCCGGCAAGATTGGCATGCAGATCGTCGGGCTCCCCGATAAGGCCGTCGCGGAAAGCCGCGAGCGGGTTCAGGCGGCGCTACACGCGACAGGTCTGTCCCTGCCGGCAAAGCGCGTAACAGTAAATCTGGCGCCGGCCGACCTACCGAAGGAAGGAAGCCACTTCGACCTCCCGATCGCGCTCGGCCTGATGGCGGCGCTCGGTGCCATCCCGGCCGATGCCTTGGAGGGCTATGTCGTCATCGGCGAGCTCAACCTCGACGGGACGATCGCCGCGATCGCCGGCGCCCTGCCGGCGGCCATCGGCGCCAATGCGCTCGGCAAGGGGTTGATCTGCCCCGCTGACAGCGGCGCGGAAGCTGCCTGGGCCGGTGCGGAGATCGATATCCTGGCGCCGCGCAGCCTGATTGCGCTCGCCAATCACTTTCGCGGCACGCAAGTATTGACGCGCCCGGAGCCGGCGGTCCGAGCCACACCCGCGAACATGCCGGACCTCGCGGACATCAAGGGGCAGGAGAGCGCCAAGCGCGCGCTGGAAGTCGCCGCTGCGGGTGGACACAATCTCCTGATGGTCGGTCCGCCCGGTTCCGGCAAGTCGATGCTCGCCGCCCGCTTGCCTTCTATCCTGCCGCCGTTACTACCGGCGGAGCTCTTGGAAGTCTCGATGATCCATTCGATTGCCGGGCAGCTTGCCGGCGGCAAGTTGTCGGATCGCCGTCCCTATCGCGCGCCGCATCATTCGGCGACAATGGCCGCACTCGTCGGCGGAGGGTTGCGCGCCCGCCCCGGCGAGGCGTCGCTCGCCCATCACGGTGTCCTCTTCCTTGATGAGTTCCCCGAATTCTCACCCCAGGCGCTCGATGCGCTCCGCCAGCCGCTGGAGACGAGCGAATGCGTGATTGCGCGGGCCAATCACCGGGTTAGCTATCCGGCGGCGATCCAGCTGGTTGCCGCCATGAACCCGTGCCGGTGCGGTATGGCTGGCGAGCCGGGACAGGTCTGCGCCCGCGGCCCGCGCTGCATGACCGACTACCAGGGGCGGATTTCCGGCCCCCTGATGGACCGGATCGATATCCGCATCGACGTGCCCGCAGTGTCGGCAACCGATCTCATCCGGCCAAGGCCGGCAGAGCCCAGCGCGGTCGTGGCAGGCCGCGTAGCGCGTGCCCGCGAGGCCCAGCGCGATCGCTTCATCGCCCTTGGGTGCCCGGAGGTCGCCACCAACGCGCGCGCGTCTACGGCGTTGATCGAGCGGATTGTCGAGCCGGATCCGGGCGGGCTGCAGCTCTTGCGGGATGCCGCAGAGAAGATGCGGTTCTCTGCCCGCGGCTATCATCGCGTTCTCAAGGTCGCCCGCACGCTCGCCGATCTCGACGGAAAGGACATCGTCGGTCGCATTCATCTGGCGGAAGCAATCTCATACCGCATTGCCGGCGAGCGGTTGGCTGCGGCGGCCTGAGCCGCGAAAGCAGGAGGAAAGCCGAGGGCCTAACCAGAGGGGCGCGCTTGCGCCGGCGTTAACGCATATTGCGCAAGAGTGTGCAGCGGCGTGGCGACAACAAGATGTGAGAATCAAAGAACTACAGCGTGGCAAGCGGACCCGACGAGTAGCAACACGCTAAAGCATGTCTCCGGAGAGTGGGAACCGGTTTCACAAAGGCATACATAAAAACGCATAGGTAAAAACAAAGCACAGCACGCGAATCAGAACGATCGCGACGCGTTTAGCGCAGTGTTTGCCTGCAGATAGCCAAAGGGCGCAGCGATGGCCGCGCCCCCCGGGGTTTAGTCGTCGATGCGCGTGGCGGTCAGCCCGTCAGGCCGTCAAAAAGCGCAGTCGAGAGATAGCGTTCGGCGAACGAAGGGATGATGACGACGATGACCTTGCCCTCGTTCTCCGGTCGGCTGCCGACCTTGATTGCGGCCGTGAGCGCAGCACCCGCGGAAATGCCGACCGGCACGCCCTCGAGCCTCGCTACCAGACGGGCGTTCTCGAACGCCTCGTCGTTGGTCACAGTCACGATCTCGTCGTAGATCTTGGTATCCAGGATGGCCGGTGCGAAACCGGCGCCGATGCCCTGAATCTTGTGCGGGCCGGGATTGCCGCCTGACAACACCGGGCTGTCCGCCGGCTCGACCGCCACCACTTTTACGCTCGGCTTCTTAGCCTTGAGAACCTGCCCTGCGCCGGTGATCGTGCCGCCGGTGCCGATGCCCGAGACGAGGAAGTCCACCTGGCCGTCTGTGTCGTTCCAGATCTCTTCTGCGGTCGTCTGGCGGTGGATTTCAGGGTTGGCAGGGTTTTCGAACTGTTGCGGGATTATCGCGCCGGGAATAGTTGCCGCCAATTCCTCAGCCTTGGCGATCGCGCCTTTCATCCCCGTCGGACCTTCGGTCAGAACCAGCTCCGCACCGAGCAGCGCCAGCATCTTGCGGCGCTCGACCGACATCGTCTCTGGCATGGTAAGAATCAGCCGGTAGCCCTTGGCAGCCGCGGCAAAGGCAAGCGCGATGCCGGTGTTGCCTGAGGTCGGCTCGACCAGTGTCGACTTGCCGGGGGTGATCTTTCCCTGCGCCTCGAGCGACTCGATCATGGCCACTCCGATACGATCCTTGACGGAGGCGATCGGATTGAAGAACTCGAGCTTTGCCAGGAGGTTTGCCTTCACACCCTTTTCCCTGGCCAGCTTGTCTAGCCGCACGATCGGGGTGTCGCCGATCGTTTCGATGATCGAAGCGTAGACGCGGCCGCGGCCGGGCTTGCGGGGTTCGGGCATTTCAGGCTTCCTTCAAGCTTTGAGTGTCGCGGAGAGAATAGGTCCCTGGGCGTGCGGAAGCCAGTGCCGTATCGCCCATGGATTGTCCTCGGATTGGAAAAATTGCGCCCCAATCCGGTTGAAGGCAGATCTTTATTTCACGCTGCGCGCGTTGCGATGTAGGCCGCGGTGCTTGCGAGAATGCCTGCTGCTACGCGATTAAGCGCGCGTAGAGCGGTCGGCTTTTTCAACAGTGTGCGGGCGCGGGAGGCCAGCGCGATGTAGGGAATGAGCACGACCAGGAGCACGATGAAGGTCGCGCCGAGCAGCAGGCCATAGTCGTCGAGACCGATCGCACCGAGGTCGATCAATGTCGGGACAAGCGCCACATAGAAGAGCATGGTCTTTGGGTTGCCGAGCGTCACAAGCAATCCGGACAGGAACGACATGGCCATGTTGGAGGAGCCGCGCGCCTCAATCTCCTGCGGTACCAATCCGGTGGTCCAGAGCTTCCAGGCTATGTAGCAAAGATAAAGCGCACCGGCGATCTTGATTGCCATGAAGGCCGTGGTGAAGGTCTGGGCGATGAAAGCAAGACCCAGGATCACCGCCGTCAGGTAGATCATGTCGCCGAGGATGAGGCCAAGCCCCATGAAGAAGGTTTCGCGGAACCCGGAGCCGAGTGCGCGTGCGACGATGGCGGTGATGCCCGGACCCGGGATCACGCCGGCAATGAACAGCGCTCCGCTATAGGCAAGCAATGCGGCAAGTGTCATGAAGCGATCTCGCGTTTTGCGCTTTTTACGCCCGCGCGGTTCTGCTTTCAAGCCGGTGCCTCGATCCGCCCAGAGGCAGGAAGTAACGGCCTGCTGCCGATTGCTTCGCATCACACGCAAAGCGTCTCTGGAACGCGGTGGTTGACGATCCGGCCGGGCGCTCTAGCTTTTGGGCATGCCGAAATTCTTGTGCTCGTTGGCGTGCACGGCTATGCCAAATAGGCGTCCGGCGCTGATCCAGGTCTTTTCCTTCGCGCTCAAAGGAGAGAACGCATGTCGCCCAGTACAGCCGAAAAACGCAGGCTAGCCCCCCTCAAGACCCCGTCCGGTCTGGCGTCGAATGCAATCACCGACATTTCGGCCGCTTTGACTGCGCTGCTCGCCGACATGTTTGCGCTCTACCTGAAGACCAAGAATTTTCACTGGCACGTGTCGGGGCCGCATTTCCGGGATTATCACCTGCTTTTGGACGAGCAGGCCGAGCAGATCTTCGAGGCAACCGATGACATCGCCGAGCGCGCCCGCAAGATCGGCGGTACGACCCTGCGCTCGATCGGCCATGCGACACGCCTCCAGCGCATCCCGGACAACGACGACGACTATGTCACTCCAGAGGACATGCTGGCCGAACTCTTAGAGGACAACAAGCATCTCATCTCGCTTTTGCGCGAGACGCATGTTCTGTGCGACGAACACAACGATGTCGCGACCGCGAGCCTGCTCGAAAACTGGATCGACGAGGCCGAGCGGCGCACCTGGTTCCTGTTCGAGTCGACGCGGCAGGCGAAGTGACCCATCGCGAACGCCATCGGCGGTTTCGCCGGTGCCATTGTCGCTTGGCTTGCAAATGTAGTGCCGGTGATGCCGCGCTTCCCGCGCCGTCACATCGTGGTTGGACCTTGTCGGTTCAGAACTCAGCCATGGGTGAAAGCCTTGCCGGGCCAATAGACGGGAAGTCCCGGTCCGAACGCATCATGAAGCTCAGTTCGCCCTGTTCGGCCTGAGGCTCACCATGCCATCCCAGCCGGTCCGGCGGAAACGCAACGTCGACCGTTGGCGGTGGAACGCCAAGCGCCCGCAGAATCGCAGCGAGCGAGGGAATTTTTGCCGCAACGACATCGAGCAGTTCAAGGGAGCCGTCTTCGCCGCCACGCCAGACGATGACCGCATCTTGATCCGGCAGGTGGCTTAGTGTGACGTCCTCCGAAAAGAACGCGTTCATCAGGAACATCGTCGCCTGCTGTGCAACCGCGAACCGTTGCGAAACCGGCATGCGTGCATTCAACAGGCGCTGCACCAGCGTTAGGTCATCCTGATCGTTGAGGTCGATCCGCCGCGCGGAAGGGGAACCCGTCGGAACCTGCGGCGCGGCGCCGCGAAAGCGATACGCCGGCACGATCGCAAAACCATAGGGCTCGTAGAGGGCGGGCTTGTCGGTGTAGAGCGCAATCGCCTCGAATCCCCCTTCGTCACAGCGCTCGAGAGTTCGCCGAATGAGATCCCTAAAAAGCCCGCGCCCGCGATGTTCGGTCCGCACGGCGCCGGATTGCAGGCCGGCAGCCTTCACCATCCGCCCATCAATCATCAGCGGCATGGAAAAGGCGGTGAAGTTGGCGACACACCGCCCGGCGGCGTCGAAATAGGCCGATGGCAGGCTGCTGGGGTCGGGACCGCCGAGCCCGTCGACCGGGCTGATGTCGAGTCCGAACACATCTAGTAGCAGATCCTTCAGCGCAGCCCACCCGGCGGGATCGCCGAAATAGTCTTCGCGATAGGTCAGCCCGGCGCGATCGTTCATTTCACGCCGGTCGAGCCGAAGCCGCCGGCGCCGCGATCGGTTTCGCCGGCCATGCCAACCTCCTGTACCGCAGCCTGCACCACGGGTGCGATCACCATCTGGGCGATGCGCATGCCGCGTTCGATCGCAAAATCTTCTTCGCCGAGGTTGACGAGCAGCACCTTCACTTCGCCGCGATAGTCGCTGTCGATGGTGCCGGGCGTGTTGAGACAGGTGATCCCGTGCTTGAAGGCAAGCCCGGAGCGTGGCCGCACCTGCGCCTCGTAGCCAGCGGGAACCTCGAAGACGAAGCCGGTCGGCACCAGGGTGCGCTTGCCCGGCGCGAGCACCTGCGTTTCGCCTGCGCCGATTGCCGCGCGCAGGTCCATGCCGGCCGCGCCGGCGGTCTCGTAAGCGGGAAGATCGAGGCCTGCGCCATGCGGCAGGCGGACGAGTTTCAGGATCGGGTGGGGATCGTGTAGCAAGTTCATTCCCCATTAGCGGATCGGCCGCGCTGCCGGTCAACGCCACGAAACGCGAATTGAAAGTTTTCCACGGAACCGTTACATAGCGCGCGACCAACAGGATTTTCACACGCATGGCCGAAAGTCTCGCCGAGGCGGTCTCCCGCCGCCGCACATTCGCTATTATCGCTCACCCGGACGCGGGCAAGACGACGCTCACCGAAAAGCTGCTGCTGTTCGGCGGCGCGATCCAGCTCGCCGGCGAGGTGAAGGCGAAGAAGGACAGGATTCAGACCCGCTCGGACTGGATGAAGATCGAGCGCGAGCGCGGCATTTCGGTCGTCACCTCGGTGATGACCTTCGAGTACGAGGGCAATGTCTTCAATATCCTCGATACGCCCGGCCACGAGGACTTCGCCGACGACACCTACCGGACGCTGACGGCGGTCGACGCGGCGGTCATGGTGATCGACGCCGCCAAGGGTATCGAGCCGCGAACGTTGAAGCTGTTCGAGGTATGCCGCATGCGCGACATCCCGATCATCACCTTCATCAACAAGATGGACCGCGAGAGCCGCGACCCCTTCGAGATCCTCGACGAAGTGGAGGAGAAGCTCGCGCTCGACTGCGCGCCCGTCACCTGGCCGATCGGCCGCTCGAAGACCTTCTGCGGCTCCTACCATCTTGCCACCAACGAAGTGCGCGGCGCGGATACGCAGGAACGGCTAACGAAGGTCAGCGAGCCGGAAATGGCCTCCCACCGCCTGCCGGAGAACGAGCGCGAAGCCTTCATCGACGAGCTGACGCTGGCGATCGAGGCCTGCAAGCCCTTCGACAGGAAGGCGTTCCTCGAGGGTCATCTGACACCGGTTTTCTTCGGCTCCGCACTGCGCAATTTCGGCGTGCGCGACCTGATCAATGCGCTTGGCGCCTTTGCCCCGCCGCCGCGTGACCAGGTCGCTGACACCCGCACGGTGCATGCGGCGGAAGACAAGATGACGGCCTTCGTCTTCAAGATCCAGGCGAACATGGACCCGAACCATCGCGACCGCATCGCCTTTGCCCGCGTCTGCTCCGGCAAGCTGGAGCGCGGCATGAAGGCGCGGCTCGCGCGCACCGGCAAGCAGCTCGGCCTCACCGCGCCGCAGTTCTTCTTCGCCTCCCAGCGCCAGCTCGCCGACACGGCCTACGCAGGCGACGTCGTCGGCATTCCGAACCACGGCACCCTGCGTATCGGCGATACGCTGACAGAAGGCGAGGCGCTCGTCTTCGAAGGCGTTCCGAACTTCTCGCCGGAAATCCTCCGCCGCGTCCGGCTTGAGGACGCGATGAAGGCGAAGAAGCTGAAGGAAGCGCTGCATCAGATGGCGGAAGAAGGCGTCGTGCAGCTGTTCTCGCCCGAGGACGGTTCGCCGGCGATCGTCGGCGTCGTCGGCGCGCTACAGCTCGACGTCTTGAAGGAGCGCCTGCAGCAGGAATACGGCTTGCCCGTTTCCTTCGAGATGTCGCGCTTTTCGGTCTGCCGCTGGATCTCCGCCGACAATCCGGCCGATCTGGAAAAGTTTGTCACCGCGCGGCGGGGTGATATCGCCCGCGACCTCGACGGCGATCCGGTGTTTCTGGCGCAGGACGCATTCTCGCTGCGCTATGAAGCTGAGCGCTATCCGGCAATCAAGATGGCCGCGATCAAGGAGTACCACGTCGCCAAGGCGGCGTGACGTTCAGACTCATCGAAGCCCCATCACGATGAACCAGACGCCGGCGGCGACCAGAAGCGCGCCGGCTATCCTGCCGATTTTGTCCCCGCCGGGAAATACCTTCTCGGCAAGAACAAGGATCGCGATCAAGGCGATCCAGAGGATGTTCATCACACCGCCGACGAAGAGAAGCAGCATCAGCGGCCAGCAGCAGCCGACGCAATAGGCGCCGTGTCGCATGCCCATGGCAAAGGCGCCCACGGGATCGCGCCGGAAACCTCCGGCGGCCTGCAGGAAGGCAACGGGCGCCCGGCATTTGCTCAGGCACGCATGCTTGAGCGGCGTCCACTGATAGAGGCCGGCAACGATCAGGAGCGCACCGCTCAGCACCATACTTGCGCTCTCCATCATCGGTGTCAGCAGAAGCGCCCGATCGAGCAGCCACTGACCGAGGGTGGCGACGAGCGAAAACAGAAACCAAACCACAAGGTAGCCGGCACAGAAGATGCCGGTTGCGGCGAAGGGGGAGCCTTGCTTCTCCGCATGTCGCCCAACGCGGGCGTAAAGCAAAATCATCGGGCTTGCCGACGGCAGCATCATCCCCACCATCATCACGCACCACATGGCAAGGACGAGAGCCGCGTCACCGGCGCTCCAGGGTAGCGCCGTCATCGTCTGCGCCATGCCCGGCATATCCATACCTTCCATGCCGGGCATCCCCTGCATCCCGCTCATGCCATCCATGGACGTGTGGCGGACAGCCATGGTTCGTGCCAGCGAAAGCAGGTAGAGCCAAGCGAGCACCGTCATCGCCGCAATGCTTGCGGCGATGACGGTGCGATCCCGTTTGAGGATGGAGTCGAGGGCCGGGTCCGCCATGGTGCTTCCGACCCTAGTGGACGACGCCGGTTTCCGTCATGTGCAGGCGGCCGAAATGGGCGTGCGAGTCCGCAAGCGAAAGCTGGATCGGTCCCTTCGTCTCCGCCCATCCGCGGCCGACTTCGCAGACATCGTACTCGAAGCCGTGCGGCAGGTTGATGCGCGCGCGATGCTCGTCGCCAGTCACCGGATTGAGGATCGGTTCGCCGCGTGCGTCGATCCAGCCTGGGATGCCGACCCTTGCGGTCCGCTTGTCGACATCGAGGTCGAAGTCGATCTGCGCGAACACGGGGTCGTGCACGGTGTCGAAGGTGGTGGCGAAGACGGCAAAGAAGGTGGCGCCCGGCTCGGTGTCCTGCCCGCTCATGATGCGCAGAAGGGCGTCTCGCTGTTCAGGCGTCGCGCGCTCGTCGACGATCGGAACGCATTGGCCGTGGCCCTCGTGGATCGCCCCTGGCCAGGCGACGATCACGGCTATACGCAAACCATCGAGCCGGATATCTCCGTGATATCCGTCTTCGATGTCGACTGCGCCGATTGCGTGGCACTTGCCCTGCGTGGGAAGGGCATTGAACTGGCAGGGGCATCCATAGGCGCAGTTGCAGTGAATGAACTCCCGTCCCTGGAGTGACCATTTGACGTTCGGCATGACGCCCTCCAAATTCGTGGGAATAAGAATTTCACTGGTTGCTAATGTACTCCCTGCAGCTTTGGCTTGTCCAGAAAAGTCCCCATGAAGCTTACCAGTCGGGTAGTGCAAGACGCAGGCCCAGCACCGCGAAGGCACCTGCAAACCCGCGCCGGAACCAGAAGAGCACGGCGGGCCGCGAAATGACATACCTGCGTGCTGCGACGGCGAATGCGCCGTAGCCGAGGAAGACGACGAACGTCAGCACCATGAATACCGCTGCGAGGACGAGCATCGACCCGGTCGGATCCGGATCACTGGCCGGAACGAACTGCGGCAGGAACGCCAGAAAGAAGAACGAAAGCTTGGGGTTCAGGATGTTCAGCAGGAATCCGTTGGCGACAATCCTTGCTGCGGATGCCGCGACGGGTCGGTCGTTGATCTGCAAGCCCCCGTCTTCGCGCAGGACGCTCCATGCCATGTAGAGCAGGTAGGCGACGCCCAGGTACTTCAAAATGTGAAAGGCGAGAGCGCTGGCATGCAGCAGCGCCGCAAGCCCGGCAATGCTGGCGGCGATGTGAGGCAGAATGCCAAGCGTGCAGCCGAATGCGGCGAGAATGCTGGCGCGCCAGCCGCTGTTGAGCCCGAGCGTCAGCGTGTAGAGCACGCCGGTTCCGGGCAGCAGAATGACAACGATCGAGGTCAGCAGATATTCAACGGACACGAGGGCCTCCCGAGTGGTGCGCGATCGGCGCCATCAAACCAGCCGGAGGAAACTGCGTCTTGAAGAAAATTGCAGCCTTGGGGCTCAGCGCGTCGCCTCGGCATAGACGCCCGGCGATATGCCGTTCTGCCTGATGAACAGCCGCGTCATATGGCTTTGGTCGGAAAACCCGCAGGCCAGCGCAACCTCGGCAAGTTGTTGTCCGCCCGCGATCAGTCGGCGGGCCAGGGCGACACGACGCTGGATCAGGTAGGCGTGCGGTGTCATGCCTGTTACCTCGGCAAAGGCACGCACCAGTTGGAACCGGCTCAGGCCGCATTCCCGGGCGAGGTCGCCAAGCGTCAGCGCCCGTGCCGGATCGTCATCGATGAGGTCGCGCGCGCGGCCGATTGCTCCGGTCGCGGATAGGCTGCCTTTGCTTGCGGGGCTCTCCCGCATGGCCGCCTCCACTAGGCGCAGCAGCCTATCTTCGCAAAGAAGGGGCGAAGTCTCGGTGCTGGACGTAATGGCATCGAACAGCATGTCAAATCGCTGGCGAAGCCTGTCGTCGCCCGTGACGGGGAGGGGGAATTCGTGCTGCGACAACTTGCCTTCGCTGATGTCGGAAAGCGCGGCGGAGATGGTGGCGCAGTCGATGTAGAGCATGCGCCAAGCCCGACCCTTGGCATCGAACGGCGTGCCGTCATGCACTTCGCCCCGGTTGACCGTGATCACGTCGCCGGCCGTGGCTTCCACAATCCCGCGTCCGCTTAATGAATTTTGTGCGCCTCGGTCGATGACGCCAATACCGAAACGGTCGTGCGTATGGCGGGAGAAGCTGTGCGCGGAGTCGGCAAGGACGACCTCCATCCCGCGGAGGCGGGATTTGAGCATACGGAACCGGTTGTTTCCCATAACCCGTGACCAAGCTTCGAACAGCGACGCGGCATGCTAGCACGCTCTGCGTGCGATGGAATGATGACTATTCCTTTTCGCAACTGGGGATGTGCCGCAGGTCCTCGACCCACGGCAATGCCGAGCGGCGCCAATGCTGGCTGGTCGGCACAAGGTTCAGGCGCTGGCTGATCGTTCCCAGACGGATCGCGACCTCGTCCGGCCCTTCGCCTTCGCCCGTGCGAAAACATGGTGAGCCGCATTTCGGGCAGAAGTGCTGCATGCTCCTGTTGCCGCTTTCGCCGATCTTCACGTAGACCGAAGGCTCGCCGCCGGTCACGCGGAAATCCTCGCGCCTTGAAAAAGTGCTGACGCGATATGCGGAGCCTGTCAGTCGCTGGCAGTCCGTGCAGTGACAGATCGCAACGTCTCCGGGTTCGATCTCCGCCTCGTAGGTGATGTAGCCGCAATGGCACTGGCCGTCGATGTGCATCGGATCCTCCCGCCAATTCTGGAAAGAAGGATAGGCCGAGGTGTGATCAGTTCAATGCGCCGGTCTGATGAAAGTGCCGTTCCGAAAATCGACAAGCGTTCAATCATCGATCCTCACCGTTCTTGCGCCGACATGAAGCCTTCGCCCGGCGCCCCAGCCGTTGATGGCGGCGCCGGTCCCGAGAAGCACGAAGAGAACGGCGCTGGCGCGGAAGCTTCCCGTCCAGCTGCGTATGAGGCCAACGATCAGCGGGCCGATGGCTGCCAGGAGATAGCCGACGCATTGGGCCATGCCGGAAAGGTGGGCGGCGACATGTGCATCAGGTGAACGAAGCACGATCGCCGTCATGGCCACGGCAATCAGTCCGCCCTGACCCACACCCTGCAGTGCGGCCCAGAACCACGCGGTCGACAGCGGGGCGAACAGGAGGCCCAATAGCGCGACCACGGCAATGGCGCAAAGGGCCACGTGGATCAGCCGTTGGTCCTTGCTCCTGACGGCGATCTGTGGTGCGACGATGCAGGATGCCGCCTGAACCATGACGGACATCGAGACGATCGCGCCGGCCGTCACGCCGTCGAGCCCGCGCTCGCGCAGGATCGGGACCAGCCAGCCGAACACGCAGTAGGCGAGGGCGGACTGCAGCCCCATGAAAAGGGTTATCTTCCAGGCCAGGCGATCGCGCCACAGTCCTTCGACCCGAAAGCCGGTGCGCCGTGCGGCACGATCGACGCTCAGGGCTTGAGGAAGCCATATCAATCCAACGCCGATGGCCGGCAAAGCCCATATGGACAGCGCGGCATTCAGCGAGCCTCCGAATGCCTGCTCGACGGGGATCGAAAGACCGGCGGCGGCAGCCGCGCCCCCGCAGAGCGCCATCGTATAGAGACCTGTCATCAGGGCTGTGCGGTCGGCGAAATCACGCTTCACCAGGCCGGGGAGCAAGACGTTGCCGACGGCAATGCAAGCACCCGCAAGCGCCGTGCCGGCGAAAAGGAGCGGGACAGAGGAAAGGCCCCGCAGCGCAGTGCCGAGCGCCAGGAGAAACAGGACCGCAAGCAGGGTCCTTTCGCTGCCTATCCTTTGCGCGAGGCGCGGTGCGATCGGTGAGAACAGCCCGAGGCAGACGACCGGCAAGGTCGTCAGCAGGCTCACCCCGAGCGGCGAAAGCTGCAAGGCACTGCGCAGTTCGGGCAGCAGTGCCGAGGCGCTGGAAAAGACCGGCCGCAGATTGAACGCGATCAGGACGAGGCTTGCCCCGAGAACGATGCGGGCAAGACCGGTGATCGGGGCTGGCGGGGCGGGCTGCGGGACGCTGTCCGCTTCCGCGTCGATCAGTTGCTGATCGAATTCTTCCGCAGCGGCGGCGGTATCCTTGGGATGCATGTTCATTGTTTGAGCTTTTCGTCGAGTGCGGCAATGATCGGCGCCATGAAGCGACGCACGGCGGCATCGGCCTTCTCTGGATCGCCCGTTTCGATGGCGTCGATGATCTCGGCATGCGCCTGCATGTCGGGTTCTGGCAGGTCGTCGCCCAGCGTGGCTTCAATCGTTTCGGCAATGGATTGCGAAAAGAACGCGTAGATCTCGATCATCGCTCGGTTGCCGGATGCGGTGATGATCGCCTTGTGGAACGCAAGATCGCGCTCGATGAAGCCAGCCCTGTCCGAGCCATCGTAGTTTCCACGGCTGGCGAGAAGGGCGCGCAGGCTGGCGATGGTGGAAGGGGTCTGCCGGCGGGCGGCAAGGCGTGCCGCTTCCACGTCGAGCGCCAGGCGTGCTTCGAACTGGTCGCGCAGGCTTGCACGCCGGGCCATGGTCAGGCGGGGAACGGGATCGACGGCCGTCAGCACATAAGTGCCGGAACCCTGTCGGGTCTCCAGGAAGCCCTGCACCGCGAGGGCGCGCACTGCCTCCCGCACGGTGCCGCGGCTGACCGACAGCATCGCCGCCAGGGATGCCTCGTTGGGGAGTTTTTCGCCGACTCGCCACTGCTTGGCGAGGATCTCCTTGCGGATTGCCTCGGCTGCGCTTTCGGCGAGGTTGTTTCTGTTCAGCGTTTCCATTGCCCGTGTTCATCAAGTCATCGGATGACTTGATGATTACAGTGGCGCCGCCGGCTGGTCAATTGCGGAGGTAACCGTGAGCGCCGCATTTTGGCGGCCCTCACGAGGTGTTCTGCTTGAACCTGAACCTTCGAGGTTCACGGGTGCCCCAGTTTCCACGATTGGTGTCCTGCTAGTGCGCCGGCTTGATGAAGGTGCCGTTTTGCAGCTCGCGCATCGCCTGCTGCAGTTCCTCGCGCGTATTCATCACGATCGGACCGTGCCAGGCGACCGGTTCCTGAATCGGCTTGCCGGTCACGAGCAGGAAGCGGACACCCTTTTCACCCGCCTGTACGGTGACGCGGTCGCCCGTATCGAACACCACCAGCGTTCGGTTTCCCGACAGGTCGCGGATGTTCAGCTCCTCGCCCTGGTACTCCTTCTCGACCTTGACGCCGAAGGGTTTGGAAGCGTCACGGAAGGTGCCGGAGCCGGCAAATATGTAAGCGAAGGCTGACCGGTAGGTGTCGACCGGAATGGTCTTCGTCTTGCCGGGCGGAACCGAGATATCGAGATAGACCGGCTCGGCGGCGATGCCGTCGACGGGGCCTTTCTTGCCCCAGAAATCGCCGCTGATGATGCGCACGGCCGTGCCGTCGTCATCGACAACCACGGGGATGTCGGCGGACTTGATGTCCTGGTGGCGCGGCGCCGTCATCTTCAGCGACGAGGGCAGGTTGGCCCAAAGCTGGAAGCCGTGCAT
Organism: Rhizobium sp. ARZ01; assembly: GCF_014851675.1. Classification (NCBI taxonomy): domain Bacteria; kingdom Pseudomonadati; phylum Pseudomonadota; class Alphaproteobacteria; order Hyphomicrobiales; family Rhizobiaceae; genus Rhizobium; species Rhizobium sp. ARZ01. The sequence goes on along the minus strand of NZ_JACVAE010000002.1, from coordinate 362,263 downwards.
GCGCCCGGCAAAATCGCCTTTCGGCATTTCCTGGTGCAGGATACCGCTGCCGGCCGTCATCCATTGAACATCGCCGGCGCCCATGGTGCCGTGGTTACCGAGGCTGTCGCCATGCTCGACGGTTCCCGCCAGCACATAGGTGATCGTCTCGATGCCGCGATGGGGATGCCAGGGAAAACCGCGGATGTAGTCGTTGGGATCGTCGTTGCGGAAATCATCCATCATCAGGAAGGGGTCGGTCATCGACGGATCGCCGAAACCGAAGACGCGGTGCAGCTTGACGCCGGCGCCTTCCATGGCGGGCCGGGCGATGCTCTCGTGCTTGACGGGGCGGATGGACATGCAAGGGGTCCTTTCAATGGTTCACTTGCAGCCGAATATAGTGCCGCCCGCACCGGTGAGAAATTGTGGACAATGGAAACGCAGTGTTCACCAATGCCTGTCTCGCAGGGAACTGTATCAACAGGAATGCCGCCCCAGATTGGCGCGCATGGTTTCCGGCCCGTTTACTTTCGTTAACGTATTTTTACCTTCTTTCGATGATTCTGGTCGGAGCACTGGGTCAATGCGTTCGTAATCCTTTCGGCCGGAGGGGCCGGCAGAAAGCGAGTCTAGCCAATGTGCCGATGGGCAGCCTATCGCGGTGAACCGCTCTATCTGGAGGAACTCGTGTCCTCGCCAGCGCATTCGCTGATCGAGCAGTCGCACTGCGCGACCCGGGCGAAGACCGCCACGAACGGCGACGGTTTCGGGATCGCCTGGTACGGTGATCGGCCGGAACCGGGGCGCTATCGCGATATTCTGCCGGCCTGGTCGGACTGTAACCTGAAAAGCATCGCCCGCCAGATCCGCTCGCCGCTGTTTCTCGCCCATGTGCGCGCGGCGACCGGCGGCGGGACGCGGCGCGACAATTGCCATCCCTTCGTCCACGGCATCTGGTCCTTCATGCACAACGGCCAGATCGCCGATTTCGAGCACCTGCGCCGGCCGATGGAGTCGATGCTCGACAACGATCTCTATGCGGCGCGCACCGGCGCGACCGACTCGGAGCTGTTGTTTCTGCTCGCCAAGCAGTTCGGCCTGGAGCACGACCCGCTGTCCGCCATGGCCGAGACGATCGGCCTGGTCGAGCGGCTGGCGGAGCAGCTGGGGCGCAGGGTGCTTGTCCGCTTCACAGCCGCCTTTTCCGACGGGCGCACGCTTTATGCGGTGCGATACGCCACCGATTACCGCGCCCCGACGCTTTACGCCGCTCCGATGGACCGGGCCGGCGGCTATTGCCTTGTTTCCGAGCCGCTCAACGACGACACCGATGCCTGGGTGGAGATCCCCGACGGCAGCGCCGTGGTGCTCGGCGAGGATGGGATAGACGTGCGGCTTTTCGCGCCCGACGGCCGCTCGGCGCCGGTCCCGTGCAAGCCGGAACTGGCCGTTGTCCGCTAGCACGTCTCGCCTGGATGCGGGCGGCTGATCCGTTCGTCCGGCGCGAGGCCTCATGACGGCGAAGCGAGCCTCTCAGCGATCAGCGCCGCCAGACGTGCGGCGACCTCGTCCTTGGAGAGGTCCGGCCAGACGTCGATGCCGTCCTTGGAAACAATCTTCACGCTGTTGCGGCTGCCGCCCATGATGCCGGTTTTCGGCGAGACGTCGTTGGCGACGATCAGGTCCGCGCCCTTGCGCTTCAGTTTCTCCCGGGCGTTCGCCTCGACATCCTGCGTCTCGGCGGCAAAGCCGACGACCAGCTGCGGGCGCTGGGCATGATGGCCGATGGTCTTGAGGATGTCGGGGTTCTCGGCGAGTTGCAGCGGCGGCGGTGCCTCGCCCGGCTTCTTCTTGATCTTCTGCGCACCCGCCGTGGCGACGCGCCAATCTGCGACGGCAGCGACCATGACGGCGATGTCGGCGGGAAGGTTCCTCAGGACCGCCTCCAGCATCTCCTCGGCGCGCTCGACATGCACGGTCCTGACACCGGCGGGGTCAGGGATTTCGACCGGGCCGGAAACGAGGGTGACGTCCGCGCCAAGCTTTGCAAGGGCTGCGGCGATCGCATGGCCCTGCCGGCCGGAGGAGCGGTTGGCGATGTAGCGCACCGGATCGATCGGCTCGTGGGTGGGGCCGGAGGTGACGATGACCTTCCGGCCGGCAAGCGGTTTCGGCCCGCCATCGAGCATCCGCTCGACGGCTGCCACAATCTCCAGCGGCTCGGCCATGCGGCCAAGCCCGGCTTCCCCACCCTCGGCCATCTCGCCGGCATTCGGACCGACGAAGCGGATACCGTCGCCGGCAAGCGTCTCGGCGTTGCGCAGCGTGGCCGGATGCGTCCACATCTTCGGGTTCATCGCCGGTGCGATCAATACCGGGCGGTCGGTGGCGAGCAGCACGGTCGAGGCGAGGTCGTCGGCTAGGCCATTCGCCATCTTCGCCATCAGGTCGGCCGTGGCCGGTGCCACGACGACGAGGTCGCAGTCGCGCGCCAGCCGGATATGACCGACATCCTGCTCGTCCTCGCGGGAAAAAAGATCGGTGAAGACGTGGCCGGAGGACAGCGCGCCGACCGCAAGCGGGGTGACGAACTGCTGCGCGCCGGCTGTCATGAGCGGCACCACCGTCGCGCCGCGCTCGCGCAACCTGCGGATCAGGTCGAGGCTCTTGTAGGCGGCAATCCCACCCGAGATGATCAGAAGAATGCGTTTGTCCTTCAAGGTCATGAGCCCGTCCCGCACTTCAATTCTTCCCCTGCCGCTCGTGGCAAGGCGTTCAATTCCGTAGCGTTTCTGTGCCCCTTTTCCAAGATGCCGATCATGCGCCCTCATCCGGAATGTTGAGGATATGGCCGCAGGCCTTGCAGTGGACGGCATCGACATCGTGGCGGCGCAGGCCGCATTGCGGGCAGGGGAAAATAACCTTGTGCGGGCGCACGATCGTCTGCGCCAGCCGCACGAACAGCGAGATGCCGATGATCATCGTGGCAATCGACGTCAATTTCCCAAGCGGACCGGGCAGCGTGATGTCGCCGAAGCCGGTGGTCGTCACCGTGGCGACAGTGAAATAGAGCGCATCGATGAAGCCGCTGACGTTTTCGGCATAGAAGAAGGTCGAGTAGACGAAGCCGGTGACGATGAACAGGAAGATCAGGAAGTTGATGCAGGCCTGGATCGTGTCCTCGTAGGCGCTGTAGCCCCGGCGCTTCAGGATCAGCGAGAACAGCCGGCTCTGGCTGATCGCCCAGATTCGCAGCGCCCTGAGGAAGGCGAAGTTGGCGAGCTGGTTCGGAAAGAGCAGCGTGGCAAGGATGAAGAGGTCGACCCAGGTCATCGGCCGGCCGAGCCAATAGCGCAGTGTCGGCGCCACCAGCATGCGCGCGACAAGTTCGAGGGCGATGATGACGGTGACGACGTAGTCGACCAGCAGATAGGCGTTGCCGGCGCGCAGGTACGGCCCCATCAGAAAGAAGACGATGATGGCGAGGTCGACCACCATCATGGCGAACTGGAAGGCGAGCGCTTGCGGATGGCTGCCGTAGTAGAGGCTGCGCAGACGGCGGCGCAGCGCCTCCATCAGGGGCACGGACGCCGCGTCAATGTTCCGTCGCTCAGCCATTGCGACAATCTAGCCCGCGCCTCTTGCGGGTCAAGCGGCGTAGGGCGCGTGGGAACGCCGCTGATGCAATGCCGGTGAAGGCTGGCGAGCTGCACGAGCCTATTGGGCCGGAGCCGTCTCTTCGAGGCGCTCGCTGCCGCCAAGTGCCCAACGGGTGAGCGGGCGGGCGAGAAGGATGAGCACCACCCCGAAGGCGGCGCTGGTCATGAAGATGCGCATAAACGCATCCTGCAGCCCGGCCGCATGCTCGGTGTCCATGCCGGCGGCGAGCAACCCCGCCATCAGGTTTCCAAGTGACGAAGCGACGAACCAGAAGCCCATCATCTGGCTGGTGAACCGTTCTGGCGCCAGGCGGGAAAAGGTGGAAAGGCCGACGGGGCTCAGCAACAGCTCGCCCACGGTGTGAAGGAGATAGGTGGCGATCAGAAACAGCGCCGAGACCTTCATGCCGGTTGCTGCGGTTTGCGCCGCGGGCACGAGGATCAGATAGCCGAGGCCCATGGCGATGAGCGCCGCACCGAACTTTACGAAAACGGGAATGGTCCAGCGCTGTTCGGCATAGATCCAGAACGCGGCGAAGGCCGGGGTCAGCAGAATGATAAAAAGCGCATTGAGGTTCTGGAACCACGAGGCGGGCACGGTGAAGCTGCCGAGTTCGCGCTGGGTGAGGTCGTTGGCGAAAAGGTTGAGCGATGACCCCGCCTGCTCGAAACCCGACCAGAAAAGCGCTGCCGCCACGAAGAGGATCGCAAGCACGATCATTCGCAATTTCTCGGGGCCGGTCAGGTCGCCGGCGAGGAAGATGTTGAGGAAGAAGCCGATGGCCACGGTAACGATGATCAGGCCCATGGCCTTGGCGAGACCGGGGGCGCTGGCGAGATCGATCAGGCCGGTCACCGCGGCGGCAGCGACTAGTACGACAACCAAGCCACCGATGATACCAGTGAAGATTTGATCGCGACGTCCGGTGGCCGAGTCGGGGTGGTGGTGGACGGCGGGCACGCCGCCTTTGTCGCGCAGCGACCTGCGGCCGGCGTACAGGAAGTTGACAAGGCCGAACAGCATGGCGACGGCGGCGGCACCAAAGCCCCAGTGCCAACCCCAGTTCTCACCGAGATAGCCGGCGATCAGTCCGCCAAGGATCGCACCGATATTGATGCCCATGTAGAAGAAGGAAAAGCCGGCGTCGCGGCCGCCGATGTCATTCTTGTCGTAAAGCTGGCCGACGAGGGTTGAGATGTTAGGCTTCAGCAGCCCGGTGCCGACGGCGATGCAGACGAGGCCGAGGAAGAAAATCGCGGCGGCGAAACCGGATATTGCCAGCAGGATGTGCCCTAGCATGATGGCGATGCCGCCAACGACGATCGCACGCTTGCACCCCCAGAACCGGTCGGCGATCCAGCCCCCCGGCAACGCCAGTATGTAGGCCGAGGCAGTATACAGGCCGTAGATTGCCGCTGCGTCGGCCGTTGTCAGGCCAAGCCCACCATTCTGCACCTGGTCCACAAGGAAAAGGATCAGGATCGCTCGCATGCCATAGTAGCTGAAGCGTTCCCACATCTCGACAAAGAAGAGAGCAACGAGGCCCGGCGGATATTTCACGGACGTCGACATCGAACTTCCCCTGAATAGGTGCTCGATGGAACTATAGCGCGGATCGCGCCGGGTGTCCCTGAAGAGCTGCACACCGCAGCGCCTGTTAAACTTCTGCTTCAAGCCAGAAGCTGCCGAACACCGAACCCTGCTTCGCGCCGGAAGCAGCATGGCCGGGCTTCATGCTGCTCGGTTCTGCCTGGCCTCGATGCGCTGCCCATTTCGTCGATGGGTTTCGCTGTTGCCGAATATGGCCTCGGCCGCCTGCGACGGATCAAGAGACACGCCCACCGCCCAGGCAGACTGGGCGGTGGGCGGTTGTAAGGGCCTATTCGACCACCGCGGCCTGTTCGGTTTCAGTGCTAGGCTCGGTCGGCTGCTCGGCGTCCGGCTCGGTCGGTTGCTCGACGACGTCTGTCGGCTCCTCGGTGTCCGGTTCGGCCGGCTGCTCAACAACATCCGTCGGCTGCTGGGATGCCAGTTCATCGCGCACCTGATCGATCTTGCCGATCGAGGGGCCGACGCCGAGAACATCCTTCGCCCAGCCCATCACTTCCTGATCAACCACCGCCGGTTCGCCCGGCTGCGCCGTATTGATGTTCTTGTTGGTGGCCGCAAGCAGGGCGGCGCTCAGGGCCTCGTCGCTAAGGGCCGGATCGACTGGCACGGCGTCGACGCCGTTATCCAGCTCGAATTGCGCATAGGCCATGACATAGGCGCGGACCGCGGCCATGCGCGGATCCTGCGAATTCATGTAGGCGTGATAGTTGCGCTTGAGCGAATTCAGGCTGCCGAGCTTGGCTGAGAGCGGCTTTTCTTGCGGGGTCGGCTTGAGCTTGGCGGTCGTCGCGGCAGTGTTCGTCACCTTCCTGGCCGGCTTGGATTTTTCCACCGACGCTACCTTGGTCTTTCCCTTGGCCTCATCCTTGCCGAAGAGCTTACCGAAGGCCTTGGCGATCGGATCCTTCTTTTCCTTCGTGTCGGCCTTTGCATGCGCGGTTTCGGACTTGCCACGACCGGAGGTGTTCTTGCTTCCGTCCTTGTCTTTGCCGCCACCCTTGTCAGTGCCGCCGCCGCTCTTGTCGCTGCCGCCGCCTTTACCGCCGCCGTTTCCGCCGCCACCGCCGCCGCCGTTGCCACCCCCGTTGCCGCCGCCATTGCCGTTCTTGGCAAAAGCGGACGAGGTGGTGAGCTTGGACGGATCCTTCAGGTCGAGGCTGACCGGCACGGCGGCAAGCGTTGCGGACATACAAGCCGCGAGGGCTAGGCTACCGAATTTGCGCATAGAACATTCCTCCGAATCAATTGTGTTCCAAGCCCCCAGGTGGCGATTGGGGCTGCTTTGGGCCGGATTTGTGGCGGGCCGAGCAATGCGCGCGGCGAACCGTGACGATCCAGAGCCTGCTACTTAAACCACGACCAATTAGATAATGTGAATCCGCTAATTTTAGCGAGTTCGAAGTTAGCCGGTCAGAAAGGATGAATTGAGGTCGAGGCGACGCCGTAACCTCGACCGCGCCGGGGCTGCGAGATTCCGCCATATCAGCAAAAAAGGTTGTCCAAAGGCGCGTCAATCTGAGACAATTGCAAAGGGAAACCCGGGCGCTCCCGATCGCGCTTTGGGCGCGCACCCCGATATCCTGTTGAAGCATTCCTGATCATGTCGCCTCGCATGCCGGAGCGGCGGACAGCCGGCATTCCAATTGTTCCGCAATCGCGAACGAGGAGCCCTTCACATGGTTACGTGGAAACCCGATCCAAGCTTCTATCCCTCACCGCGCATGGCGATGAAGGCCGCGCCCGAGACGCTGGCCTATGTCGCGGCGTTCGACCCAAGGCAGGCCGTCCCAGACGAGCTCGCCGTCGTCGACGTCGATCCCGCTTCGTCGACCTATGGGCAGATCGTTCATACTGTTCCCATGCCCAATACCGGCGACGAACTGCACCATTTCGGCTGGAATGCCTGCTCGTCCTGCCTCTGCCCCAACGCCCCGCATCCGCATATGGAGCGGCGTTACCTGGTGGTCCCGGGGCTGAAATCGTCGCGCATCCACATCCTCGACACCAAGCCTGACGGCCGCAAGCCGGCGATCGTCAAGGTGATCGAGCCACAGGAGGTGGCCGAGCGGGCCGGGTATTCGCGACCCCACACGATCCACTGCGGCCCGGAAGGCATCTATGTCGCGGCCCTTGGCAACCGCGAGGGAAAGGCGCCGGGCGGCGTCTTTCTGATGGATCAGGAGACGTTCGATGTGCGGGGGCAATGGGAAATGGACCGCGGGCCGCAGGAGCTTTCCTACGATGTCTGGTGGCACCTCGGCCACGACACCCTCGTCACCAGCGAATGGGGCACGCCCGACACCTTCGAGAACGGCCTCGTCCCGGAAATTCTGCTCGGTTCGAAATACGGCCGCCGGCTGCATTTCTGGGATCTGCACAAGCGCAAGCACCTGCAGACGATCGATTTGGGCGACAAATACCAGCTGGTGTTCGAACTGCGGCCGGCACACGACCCGACCAAGGCCTATGGCTTCGTCAATTCCGTGGTGTGCCTTGAGGATCTCTCCTCCTCGATCTGGGTCTGGCATCGCGACGGGGACAAGTGGGCCGTCACCAAGGTGATCGACATTCCCGCCGAGCCGGCGAATCCCGATGAACTGCCGCTGATGCTGCAAGGGTTCAAGGCCGTGCCGCCGCTCGTCACCGACATCGATCTGTCGATGGATGACCGGTTCCTTTATGTCTCCTGCTGGGGCACCGGCGACTTGCTGCAATATGACGTCTCCGACCCGTTCCAGCCGAAGCAGACGGGCAAGGTGCGGATCGGCGGTATCGTTTCGCGTGCCTCTCATCCGGGTGCCAAAAACGGGGCGCTGAACGGTGGGCCGCAGATGGTGGAGATCAGCCGCGATGGCCGGCGCGTCTATTTCACCAATTCGCTCTATGGCGCGATCGACGAGCAGTTCTATCCCGAGGGAATAGATGGCTGGATGGTCAAGCTCGACGCGGCGCCGGACGGCGGCATCGCCTTCGACGAGAAATTCTTCGTCGAATGGCCGAAGTCGCACCGGCCGCACCAGGTTCGCCTGCAGGGTGGCGACTGCTCGTCCGATTCCTATTGCTATCCCTGAAAGGGGGCATGTGGCGATGAACGAGCTGTGGCCATGGTTGCTGCTGGCGGGGCTCGGGGCCTTTCACGGTCTCAACCCGGCGATGGGCTGGCTGTTCGCCGTCGCACTCGGCGTGCATCGGCAAAGCGCGGCGGCGGTCGTGAGCGCTGTGCCGGCAATCGCGCTTGGCCACGCCGCTTCGGTCGGGCTGGTGGCGGGAGCCATGGTCCTGGCAGGCCTGTACGTTGACCCATCGCTCGTACGGACGATAGCGGGGGCGGCGCTCATGTCCTGGGCCGTCTGGCATCATCTGTTCGGGCATCGCCAGCGCGTGCGCGTCGGGATGACGACCGGGCTGGCGGGGCTTGCGCTTTGGTCCTTCCTGATGGCGAGCGCGCACGGTGCCGGCCTCATGGTACTGCCGGCGCTGATGCCGATCTGCGCTGCCGCTTCCCCGCTGATGTCGCTCGGCGGCGGGAGCACCGTTGCGCCGCTGGCGGCGGTCGCCGTCCACACCGCGACGATGCTTACCGTCATGGGCCTGGTCGCGCTGGCCGTCTATCGTTTCGTCGGGCTCGGCATCTTGCGCAGCGCCTGGATCAATGTCGATGTCGTCTGGACTGTCGTGCTGTTCCTGACGGGGGCGATGCTGATCTTCTGGTAACCGGGACGGTGGCGCTACGCCACCGCCCACGCAATATAGACCAGCGCAGCGGCGATCACCCAAAGCGCCACGCGGCCCGAGCGGCCGTGGCGGGCCTCCGACTTTCCGATCGCTTCCGCCGTGGCCGCGTCGAAGCGCAGGCCGTTCTCGGCCATGGTGGTGAGGTCGCGGGAGAATTTTTCCGTCTTGGCGGCGATCTCGGGGGCGGCTTCGGCCAGGCGCAGGGCGGCGTGTGCGCCTTCGCGCAGGTCGGCGAGGATACGCTTGGGGCCGAGATTGTCGCGGATCCAGCCGCCGACCACCGGCTCCGACGCCTTCCACATGTTGAAGCGCGGGTTCAGCGTTCGCGCCACGCCCTCGACGACGACCATCGTCTTTTGCAGCATGACGAGCTCGGTGCGTGTCTCCATGTCGAACAGCTCGGTGACCTCGAAGAGGAGGGTGAGCAGCTTCGCCATCGAGATCGTCTCGGCCGGCTGGCCGTGGATCGGTTCGCCAATGGCGCGGATCGCCTGCGCAAAGCTTGCGACGTCATGGTGCGCGGGCACGTAGCCGGCCTCGAAATGGACGTTCGCCACGCGCACATAGTCGCGGGTGATGAAGCCGTAGAGGATCTCGGCGAGGAAACGGCGTTCCTTGCGCCCGAGCCGCCCGACAATGCCCATATCGACGGCGACGATATGGCCCTGGGCGTCAACGAACAGGTTGCCCTGATGCATGTCGGCGTGGAAGAAGCCGTCGCGCAGCGTGTGGCGCAGGAACGACTGGATCAGCGTGTCGGCGAGCGCGTCGAGGTCGTGCCCGGCGGCGCGCAACCCCTCGATGTCGGACATCTTCACGCCGTCGATCCATTCCATGGTAACGACGTCGCGCCCGGTGCGCTCCCAGTCGACAACAGGCACGCGGAAGCCGGGATCGTCCTTGGTGTTCTCTGCCAGCTCGGAGATGGCGGCCGCTTCGAGCCGCAGATCCATCTCGACCCTGGTCGTCTGCTCCAGCGTGCGCGTCACCTCGACCGGCTTCAGCCGGCGCGTCTGCGGCAGGAAGCGTTCCTGCAGATGCGAGGCGGCGTACATCGCCTGCAGGTCGTGGGTGAAGCGCTGGCGCACGCCGGGGCGGATGACCTTGACGGCGACGCGGCGCTCGCCAGCAGCATCGCGCACGGTCGCCGGGTGCACCTGGGCGATCGAGGCGGCGGCGATCGGTTCGCCGAAGCTTACATAAAGATCGGACACGGTGCGGCCGAGCGAGCCCTCGACGGTGGCGACGGCCTCGGCCATCGGGAAGGTCGCCATCCGGTCCTGCAGCGCCGACAGGTCGTCGGCGATGGCAACGCCCACCACGTCGGGGCGCGTGGCGAGGAACTGGCCCATCTTCACGTAAGAGGGGCCAAGCCGTTCGATCGCATGCGCCAGCCTGGCGCTGCGGCCTTCCTTGGACGAGCGGCGGCGGGCAAAAAGCCCGGCGAAGCGGGCCAGCATGCGGGCCGACGGCGGCATGTCCTGCAGCGGCAGCGACGTGACGACGCCCTCGCGCACCAGGACCCAGCCGACGCGGGCGAGGCGGAAATAGGCCGCTGGCGTGCTCATGCCCGACCACCGTGGGCGAGGTTGGCGCTGGCGCTGGAAATGCGCAGGTAACGGTGTCCGGCGTTTGACGCCTCACTGCTCGACCGCATCAGAGCTTCCAGCCGGAATGAAGGGCTGCAATGCCACCGGTATAATTGGTGTAGTTCACGCGCGAGAAGCCGGCCTTGCGGATCATCGCCGCGAAGTCCTCCTGGTTCGGGAACTTGCGGATGGATTCGACCAAATACTGGTAGGGTTCGGCCTCGCCGGTGACCATCTTGCCAAATTGCGGGATCGCCTTGAACGACCAGGCGTCGTAGAACCGGTCGAGCAGCGGTACCTCGACTTCGGAGAATTCGAGCACGAGCAGCCGGCCACCACGTTTCAGCACGCGATAGGCCTCCGACAAAGCGACGTCGATGCGCGGCACGTTGCGGATGCCGAAGGCGACCGTGTAGGCATCGAAAGAGTTGGCCTCGAAGGGCAGTTCCTCTGCATTGGCCTCGACGAAATCGAGATTGGCCGAAAGCCCCTTCTTCGCCGCGCGGTCGGCGCCGACGCCAAGCATCGAGCCGTTGATGTCGAGGACGGTTGCGTGGGCGAGGCGATCCGAGGCCTCGACGATGCGAAAGGCAATGTCGCCGGTGCCGCCGGCGACGTCGAGCACGCGGTAGGCGGCCTCCTTGCGCGGGTTGAGGGCGGCGATCATCGCGTCCTTCCAGGCCCGGTGCAGGCCGGCGGACATGATGTCGTTCATGATGTCGTAGCGCTTGGCCACCTTGTGGAAGACGTCGTTGACGAGCGCCTGCTTCTCGCCCTCAGCCACCTGGCGGAAGCCGTAGGAGGTTTCCATGCCGCCATTTGCCGACGTGCGGTCCCGATCGCTCATTCCTGTCTCCACCTGAAGGGCACGTACGAACAAGGTCCGCTCGCGCCGCGGTTGCCGCCTGAGTCCGTTTCGGCCTGCGGCATTGTCGCGCTGGTATATAAGATAAAGATGGGCGATAGGGAATTGCCGGTCTGCGGCAAAAGCGCCGCACGGTTAAATCCATCAAGGAGTTGGCGATGCCGGAGTTGCCGGAAGTGGAGACTGTCAGGCGGGGGCTCGCGCCGGTCATGGAAGGCGCGATGATCGCGCGCGCCGAACTGCGTCGGCCGGACCTGCGTTTTCCCTTTCCCGCCCGCTTCGCCGAGGCGGTCTCCGGTCGCAAGGTGCTTTCGCTCGGGCGGCGGGCGAAATACCTGCTGATCGACCTCGAAGGCGGTGACGTGGTGATTGCCCATCTCGGCATGTCCGGTTCGTTCCGCGTGGCGGACGGGGCGGTTGAGGCGGTGCCCGGCGACTTCCATGTGGCGCGGGGCAAGGACGAGCGGCACGACCACGTGGTGCTGCATCTCGACACCGGTGGTGGACCGCGCCGCGTGATCTACAATGACCCGCGCCGCTTCGGCTTCATGGACCTGGCCCGGCGCGAGGTGCTCGCCGAGCATCCCTACCTGCGCGATCTCGGCGAGGAGCCAACCGGCAACGCGCTCGACGCCGCCTATCTCGCCGATCGCTTCCGCGGCAGGGGGCAGCCGTTGAAGACGGCGCTGCTCGACCAGAAGATCATCGCGGGCCTTGGCAATATATATGTGTGCGAGGCGTTATGGCGGGCGCACCTATCCCCGGAGCGGGCGTCGGGTACGCTGGTGACGGCGGCGGGCAAGCCGAGGAAGGAACTCTCGGTTCTGACGGAAGCGATCCGCACGGTGATCGCCGAGGCGATCGAGGCGGGCGGTTCGACGCTGCGCGACCACATTCGCGCCGATGGATCGCTGGGTTATTTCCAGCATTCGTTTTCAGTTTATGATCGGGAAGGGCAGGCCTGCCGCACGCCCGGCTGCGGCGGCACCATCGGCCGCATCGTCCAGGGCGGGCGCTCCACCTTCCAATGCACGGCCTGCCAGAAATAGGCGGCGATGTCGGTGCATGGAGAAGCGGGGCTGTAGGGCGCCTAGGACAGAAAGCATCGGGCCACGCTAACGAGAAGAAGGCGGTCGTCGGGGGCAAGTTAGCCCTTTCGACCGAAAGGGCGAAAAGCCCGCATTCTGAATCGGTTCGAACCAAATTCGGCGTGGCATTTCTTCAATTTGCGCGTTGACGCGCCTGCCAATTCCCGCTATACGCCGGCCCACAGTTTGGAAAGCCCCTTCAAGGTTTTCCGATATTGCTCCCGAATTGCTTGGATGACAGGTCGCAGTGACCCGGCACGGCGAAGGCGGAGTTTGTGTCTGGTTTCTGAAGAGAGGCATCCATGGCCAATACGACTTCGGCAAAAAAGGCGACCCGCAAGATCGCTCGCCGCACTGCAATCAACAAGGCTCGCCGTTCGCGTGTCCGCACCTTCATTCGTCAGGTCGAAGAGGCAATCGCCTCCGGTGACCAGGCCGCAGCCGCTGCAGCATTGAAGGCAGCCCAGCCGGAACTGATGCGCGCCGCCACGAAGGGTGTGGTTCATGCCAACACCGCCTCGCGCAAAGTTTCGCGACTCGCCAGCCGCGTGAAGGCACTCTCTGCCTGATATCGCATCGCGAGCTATGCATTTTTGAGGGAGCCCGGCGATTTCGCCGGGCTTTTTCTTTGCCTTTTTGTCGCCGCTATGGTTAACGTGCAAAGCTGCCGCATGTCAGGCCTGTGACAGAAAATATCCTTTAGAAACAATGCGTTGTGCGAGGATGTTTGCAGGGGCGCCGCCTTGGGTGGGGGCAATTGGGGCGGCTTGAGAG